>NZ_CP123384.1:2555888-2930083 GCF_040409955.1 Salipiger sp. H15 | reverse complement strand
GCGGGGCAGATAGGCGATCCGCGCGCCGGTGTTAAGGGGGCGCGGCGGCGGAGAGGGCGAAAAGGGGGGCGCTGCCCCCCGTCGGCGCTGCGCGCCTCACCCCCCGGCGTATTTGGCAAGAGAAGAAGCCGGAAGCGCGCGCCCCTGTCCTTCTTCTCTTTTCAAATACGCAGATCCTGCGCGGGCCGCGGGCGCGACGCCGGGGGTCAGTCCATCACCCCGCCCGCGGGCAGCGCCTTGACATAGGCCGCGACGGCGGCGCGGTCCTCGGCGGAGAGCGCGGCAAAATTGGTGATGACCTCGACCATGTGGCCGCCCGCGCTGTCGTAGTCGGGGGTGAAGCCGGTCTCGAGGTAATAGGCCACGTCCTCGGCGCTCCAGTCGAGCTTGTCGGGGGTGAGGCCGGGGATGCTGCCCTTGCCGTCCGGGGCCGGGGCGCCGGTGAGCCAGGCGCCGCGCTCGAGCCCGCCGAAGCGGTCGCGCGGCGTGTGGCACTCGCCGCAATGGGCCAGCGCCTCGACGAGGTAGCGGCCGCGGCGCAGCTCGTCGCTGTCGGCGCGGGTGAGGTGCCAGGCCGGGTCGAGGTACATCTGCTTCCACAGCCCGAGCCCGCGGCGGATGCTGAAGGGAAAGCCGACCTCGTGCGGCTGGCTCGGGACGTCCGAGGCGGGCAGGGTGTTGAGATAGCTCCAGAGATCGGTGACGTCCCGCGGCTCCATGCGGATGTAGGAGGTATAGGGGAAGGCGGGGTAATAATGCCGCCCCTCGGGCGAGACGCCGCGCAGGAGCGCGTTGGCGAAATCGTGCAGGCTCCAGGCGCCGATGCCCTGGCGCGGGTCCGGCGAGATGTTGGGGGCGATGAAGGTGCCGAAGTCGGAGGCGAAGCGCTGCCCGCCCGACAGGGTCAGCCTGTCGTCGCTGCCCGGGGCATGGTGGCAGGAGGCGCAGCCCGCGGCGGTGAAGATGCCGGCGCCGCGCGCCGGGTCTCCCTCCACCGGGGTGCTGAACTCGGCCTCGGGCAGCGCGTCGGGCGCGCTGATGATCCACCCGGTCCCGGCGCCCAGGCCCCCGACCAGAACGAGGAACGCGAGCAGGCGGTGCATGGGTTATTCGGGGGCGCGGAACGTGTCGTGGCAGGCCTTGCAGGCGCCGCCGAGCTGGCCGACCGCCGGGCCGAGCGCCTCCTGGCCGGTGGCCGCGACCTTCTGCAGGCCGGTGGCGGCCTCGGCGAGCCCGGTCCACTTGGCCGAGAAGCCCTCCCAGTCGTCCCAGATCTCGGCCTTGGCGCGGGTGCCTTCGAGCTCCATCTCCGAGGTGCCGGCAGGGAAGAGCGGCGCCTTGTTGATCATCGTCACGGCGACGATCGACTCCGCGGCCATCTGCGCGGCCTCGGCGTCGTAGGGGCTCTTGCCGCGGGCCATGTCCCCGAGGATGCCGAGGTTGATCGCGAGGATGTTCATCTCGCCTTGTCGCGCCTTGAGCGGGGCGGGCACCTGCTGCGCGAGGGCGGCAGTGCCGATGACGGCGAGGGTGGCGGTTGCGGCAACGGTGAGCCTGCCGGCGGTGATCTTCATGAGAAACTCCCTTCCTCCCAGAACCGGGGGTGACGTCAAAATCAAGATCTTCGGCGGAGCCTAGCCGAGGCGGGAATTGGATCAAGGGGGCTCGGAGCGGGATGCCCGGCGGAGGTTCGGGGTCGGCGCAGGCTTACGTTAGGTAAATTTAGGTGATATTCGTTTCAAGGTAATGCTTTGCGGGGAGTATCTCACGCAGGACTTCATCGCGAATGTTTCAGCGCCTCACGGCGGGGATCACGCGCGATGACCGCAATGCGATCCTCGCGCAGGCTTGAAACGGTCAGGGAGCGGCCTTCGGCAGGGGCCGGAGAGGACCCGCCGACAGCGCGTCGGGCCAGCCGATCCAGCGCTCGATCGCGGCGAGGGCGAGGCACAGGCCGAGGACCGCGAGCACCAGCCGGACCCGCGCCGGCGAGGGTGGATGGCGCAGCCAGCGCGCCATCCGCAGGAGCCATGTCCCGGTCACTCGGCCTCGGCGGTCTCGGGGAAGCGGACCTTGCCGATGAACGGCAGGTTCCTGTTGCGCTGCGCGAAGTCGATCCCGTAACCCACGATGAACTCGTCGGGAATCTCGAAACCGATCCAGTCCGCCTTGAGCGGGACCTCGCGCCGCGCGGGCTTGTCGAGCAGCGCGATGGTGCGCAGTTTGCGCGGCTTGCGGCTGTCGAGCAGGTGGATGACGTGGCTGAGCGTGAAGCCGGTGTCGACGATGTCCTCCACCAGCAGCACGTCCCGCCCCTCGATCGGCGAGCGCAGGTCCTTGAGGATGCGCACCTCGCGGCTCGACTCCATGGCGTCGCCATAGGAGGAGGCCTCGAGGAAGTCGACTTCCACCGCAAGGTCGAGCTCGCGCACCAGGTCGGCGATGAAGACGAAGCTGCCGCGCAGCAGCCCGACGACGACCAGCTTGTCGGTGTCGGCGAATTCCCGCTCGATCTCGCGTGCGAGATCCTCGATCCGCGCGGCGATCGTCTTGGCCGAAATCATCTGGTCTACGACATATGGCTTTTCTGCCATGGTTCACCCCTTGAAAATCCGCGCGCAGCATAGGAAATGTGCCGGCATTGTCACGCGATAAAGGGGCGACATGCCGACCCACTCCGAGACGAAGCGCCTGCCGTACACGGCGCAGCAGATGTATGACCTCGTGGCGGATGTCGCGAACTACCCGCAGTTTCTGCCCTGGACGGCAGCGGCGCGGATCCGTTCGCGCGACGACATGGGCGACCACGAGGTGATGCTGGCCGACCTGGTGATCAGCTTCAAGGTGTTCCGCGAGCGCTTCGGCAGCCGCGTGACGCTCTGGCCCGGCGAGAAGAAGATCGACACCGAGTATCTCGACGGCCCGTTCAAGCACATGATCTCGAAATGGCACTTCGAGGACGCGCCCGAGGGTGGCGTCGACGTGCATTTCTTCGTGGATTTCGAGTTCCGCAACCGCCTGCTGCAGAGCGCGGCGGGGATGTTCTTCTACGAGGCGATGCAGCGCGTCGTGCGCGCCTTCGAGCGCCGCGCCGCCGAGCTTTACGCCTGAGCCGCCGGGCGCTGCCTCAGGGCAGCGCGTCGCGCAGCAGTTGCAGCGCGTGGCGGGTGGCGGCGGCACGGACCTTGCCGCGGCCGAGGGCGCCGAACTCGACCGTCTCGGTATGGGTGCCGGCGGCGCTGGCAAGGCCGAAGCAGACGCGTCCCTCGGGCTTGTGCTCCGAGCCGCCGGGCCCCGCGATGCCGGAGACCGAGACCGCGAGATCGGCGCCCGCGGCGCGGCGCGCGCCCCGCGCCATCTCGGCCGCGACCTCCTCCGAGACCGCGCCATGCGCCTCGAGCGTGCCGGGGCTGACGCCCAGAAGCTCGACCTTGGCTTCGTTGGAATAGGTCACCACGCCGCGCTCGAAGATGTTCGACGAGCCAGCGATGTCGGTGATCGCGGCGGCGACCATGCCGCCGGTGCAGCTTTCCGCGGTGGCCACGTGCAGCCCCGCCGCCATGGCACGTTTCAGGATGTCCTGCGCGAGCGCCTCGGTCATTGCTTGTCCCTCACATCAGGAAGCCATGGGCGATGCCGGCGAGCAGGATGCTCACCAGCGCGGCGAAGACGCCGGCGATAACGTCGTCGAGCATCACCCCCATGGCATCGCCGCGGCGGTCCGCCCAGCCGACCAGCCAGGGCTTCCAGATGTCGAAGAGGCGGAAGAGCAGGAAGCCAGAGACCCAGCCGGGCCAGAGCCGCCAGACGTCCACGCCCATCATCATCGCGCCGTAGCCGACGGGGAAGAGGGCGATCCACATGCCCACCACCTCGTCGATCACGATCCACGACGGATCCTCGTCCTCGCCGTCCGCGGTGAGCTTTTGCGTGGCGATGTAGCCCAGCACGAAGGCGATCACCGTGGCCGCGAGCAGCAGCCAGAACCCGCCCAGCACCAGCAGCAGGTACGCCACCGGCAGCGCCGCCAGCGAGCCCCAGGTGCCCGGCGCGGGGCGCAGGAGCCCGGCGTAGAAGAAGGTGGCGATCAGTCTCATGGCTTCACCAGCGTTGCGGTTGCGATGGCGGCGATGCCTTCCTCGCGCCCGGTGAAGCCGAGCCGCTCGGAAGTCGTCGCCTTGACCGAGACGCGGTCCGTGGCCAGCCCCATGATCCGCCCCATCTCGGCCATCATGGCCGCGGCATGCGGGGTGATCTTGGGCTGCTCGCAGACCAGCGTCACGTCGACGTTGGAGATGGTATAGCCCTTCGAGAGCGCCAGATCGACCGCGTGGCGCAGGAAGATCTCCGAGGCCGCGCCCTTCCACTGCGGATCGCTCGGCGGGAAGTGGCGGCCGATGTCGCCCATCGCCAGCGCGCCGTAGAGCGCGTCGGTGACCGCGTGCATGCCCACGTCGGCATCGGAATGGCCCTGCAGCCCGCGCCCGTGCGGCACCTTCACGCCGCAGAGCACCACGTGGTCTCCGGGGCCGAAGCGGTGCACGTCGTAGCCGTTGCCGAGGCGGATATCCATGGTCGTCTCCTGCATGGGGGTCTTGAGGTAGCCGGCGGCCCGCTCGAAATCGTCGGGGCCGGTGATCTTGAGGTTGCGTTCCTCGCCGGGAACGATGGTCACGGCCAGACCCGCGGCGCGGGCGACCTCGACGTCATCGGCGGCGCCGCCGGGGTGGGCGGCATGGGCGGCACGGATCGCGTCGTAGCGGAAGCCCTGCGGGGTCTGGGCGCGGAAGAGGCCGGTGCGGTCCTGCGTGCCGGTCACCTGGTCTTCGGCGCCGGTCCAGAGCGCGTCGGTGACGGGCAGGGCGGGCGCGGCCCCGGGCGCGGTGTCGAGCGCGGCAAGCACCGCCTCGATCGTGTGGCGCGAGACGCAGGGCCGGGCGACGTCGTGGATCAGCACCTTGGCGGGCGGATCGCCGGCCAGCGCGTCGAGCCCGGCGCGCACCGAGCCCGCCCGGTCGGCGGCGCCCTCCACCAGCGTCACCGGCAGCCCTTCGGCCACCGACTCGGCGATCTCGCGGTCCTCGGGGTGAATCACCAGCACGATCGGGCAGAGCGGGGCGAAGGCCTCGAGCGTCCAGCGGGCCACCGGGCGCGCCGCTATGTCGCGCCATTGCTTCGGCTGGCCGCCACCGGCGCGGGTGCCGCGGCCTGCGGCAACGATGATTGCGGCTGTTTCCATGGTGTTGACCTCCGGCGCCTTTCTCTAGGCGTTGCTGCAAGGCGGTGCAATCACCGGAGGTGCAGCGCTTAATTTTTGAGCATACCCGTATTGCGTGCGCCTGCGATGCTTCCAAATGATTGAACACGCGGCGCGCGCACGTTAACTCCCAAGCATCTGCACAAGGAATAGGCGCTTGAACTTCTCGCTGGGTGACAGACTCATCGATCCACCAGTCCTGCTGGCCCCGCTCGCGGGAATCACCGATCTGCCCTTCCGCACGCTGGTGTCGGGCTTCGGGGCGGGGCTCGTCGTGTCCGAGATGATCGCCAGCGGCGAGTTCCTCACCGCGCGTCCCGGCACGCGCGAGAAGGCCGAGCTGGGCGCCGGGATCGAGAACACCTCGGTCCAGCTTGCCGGCCGCGCGCCCGAGCCGATGGCCGAGACCGCGCGCCACGTGGCGGACATGGGCGCGAAGGTCATCGACATCAACATGGGCTGCCCGGCCAAGAAGGTCACTGGCGGCTGGTCGGGATCGGCGCTGATGCGCGAGCCGGACCACGCACTGCGGCTGATCGAGGCGGTGGTCGAGGCGGTTGACCTGCCGGTCACGCTGAAGATGCGGCTCGGCTGGGACGAGGGTTGCCTCAACGCCGCGCAGATCGCGAAACGGGCCGAGGCGGCCGGGGTGCGGATGATCGTCATCCACGGGCGGACCCGCTGCCAGTTCTACAAGGGCTCGGCCGACTGGGCGGCAATCCGCGAGGTGGTCGAGGCCGTGTCGATCCCGGTCGTCGCCAACGGCGACATCGTCGATGCGGCAAGCGCGCGGGCGGCGCTGAAGGCCTCCGGCGCGGCGGGCGTCATGGTCGGCCGCGGGGCGCAGGGCGCGCCGTGGAAACTGGCCCAGATCGCCGCGGAGCTTTACGGAACACCGGCACCCGACGTGCCGACAGGAAAGGCGTTTTATCAAATGGTCGCAGAGCATTACGAGGCAATGCTTGATTTTTACGGGAAGGAGCTGGGCGGCCGCGTCGCGCGCAAGCACCTGGGCTGGTACATGGATCATGCCGCCCCGGACGCCGAGCTGCGCAAGCGCGTGCTGACCGCCCGCGAGCCCGCCGAAACGCTGACGCTCCTGCACGAGGCGCTTGGCGACGACCTGCGGATCGCCGCATGAGCACCAACACCGAACTTCTGACCCAGCTTTGGTCCTCGCTGCCGGTGCCCGCCGTGCTGCTGGATGCCGAGGAGCGCATCGCCGACATGAACCCCGCCGCCGAGGGCTTCATGAACAACTCGGCGAAATGGCTCGTCGGACAGCCGATCTGGGACCGCCTCGCGGTGGATGCGCCGCTCGAGGAAAGCCTTGCCCGGGCCCGCCAGCACGGCACGCCGCTTTTCGTCAACGACGTCGACGTCGGCACCGGCAACCGCCCGCCGCTGGTCTGCAACCTGCAACTGGCGCCGGTGCAGAACTACCCGGGCTGGTTCATCATGCTGATCAGCCCGCGCGAGCTCGCCGGGCGGATGACCCAGAGCCATTCGGTGAAATCCGCCGCCAAGTCGGCCATCGGCATGGCCGAGATGCTGGCGCACGAGATCAAGAACCCGCTCGCCGGGATCACCGGCGCGGCGCAGCTGCTGTCGATGAACCTCACCAAGGACGACCTCGAGCTCACCGACCTCATCGTCGCCGAGACCCGCCGCATCGTGAAGCTGCTGGAGCAGGTCGAACAGTTCGGCAATCTCTCGGCGCCCGAGCGCAAGCCGGTCAACCTGCACGACGTGCTCGACCGCGCGCGCCGCTCGACCCAGCTCGGCGCCGGGGCGCACATGAAGTTCATCGAGGATTACGACCCCTCGCTGCCGCTGGCCTACGGCGATCCCGACCAGCTGCTGCAGGTGGTGCTGAACCTGCTGAAGAACGCCGCCGAGGCGGCCGATCCCAAGGAGGGCGGCACGATCCGCCTGCACACCTTCTTCGAGCACAGCTTCCGCATGCGCCGCCCGGACGGGTCGACCCAGAAGCTGCCGCTGCAGATCGAGGTGATCGACGACGGCCCCGGCCTGCCCGAGGACATCAAGGGCGACGTGTTCGACCCCTTCGTGTCGGGCCGCGAGAACGGCACCGGGCTCGGCCTCGCGCTGGTGTCCAAGATCATTTCCGACCACGATGGCTGGATCTCGGTGGATTCCGTCCCCGGCCGCACGGTCTTTCGGATTTCGTTGCCGCGCGCCCCGCGCGAGACAGAGGAGAACAGGTAAATGGACGGCACCGTACTTGTCGCGGACGATGACCGCACGATCCGCACCGTGCTGACCCAGGCGCTGACCCGCGCCGGGTGCAAGGTTCACGCCACCTCGTCGCTGACCACGCTGATGCGCTGGGTCGGCGAGGGCAAGGGCGACGTGGTGATCTCCGATGTCGTCATGCCCGATGGCAACGGCCTCGAGATGCTGCCCAAGATCCACCAGGACCGGCCCGACCTGCCGGTGATCGTGATCTCGGCGCAGAACACCATCATGACCGCGATCCAGGCGGCCGAGGCCGAGGCCTACGACTACCTGCCCAAGCCCTTCGACCTGCCGGACCTGATGAAGCGGACGGCCAAGGCGCTCGACAACCGCAACCGCTCGGCCAAGCGCGAGGAGGTCTCGACCATCGGCGCCGATGGCCCGGACGAGCTGCCGCTGGTCGGCAAGACCCCGGCGATGCAGGCGCTCTACCGCCTTGTCGCCAAGGTGATGAACACCGACCTGCCGGTGCTGATCTCGGGCGAGAGCGGCACGGGCAAGTCGCTGATCGCGCGCGCGATCCACGATTTCTCGGACCGCCGCACGCTGCCCTTCGTGACCGTCACCGGCGCGGACCTGTCGGACCTCGAGGGCCCGGCGCGGGTGCTGGCGCGGGTCAAGGGCGGCACGCTGCTGATCGACGAGATCACCGACATTCCCGACGAGATCCAGGCGCGCATCGTGCGCATGATGGACATCCCCGGCGAGCACGTGCCGCGCTTCATGGCCACCAGCCAGGGCGACCTTGCGCAGGCGATGGAAGAGGGGGCGGTGCGCCAGGACCTCTACTACCGCCTGTCGGGCGCGACCATCAACGTGCCGAGCCTGCGCGAGCGGGTCGAGGACATCGCGCTGCTGACCGAGCACTTCCTGCAGCGCGCCGAGCGCGAGGGCGCCTCGAAGCGCTGGCTGTCCAAGGACGCGGCCGAGCTCTTCCGCGCCTACAGCTGGCCGGGCAACGTGCGGCAGCTGGAAAACGCCGTGCGCCGCCTGTCGCTGACCTCGCGCGCCGAAGAGATCAGCCGCGCCGAGGTCGAGGCGGTGCTGGGCAACCAGCCCGACACCGGCCCGATCCTGCGCGGCGGCGACAGCGAGAAGCTCAGCACCTCGGTGGCCCGCCATCTGCGCCGCTACTTCGACCTGCACGGCAACATGCTGCCGGCGCCGGGGCTCTACACCCGCATTCTCAAGGAGGTCGAGGCGCCGCTCATCGAGATCGCGCTCGAAGCCACCGGCGGAAATCAGGCAAAATGTGCGGATCTGCTCGGCATCAACCGCAATACCTTGCGCAAGAAGATCACCGATCTTGATATTCGCGTGACACGGCGTCGCAAACTGATGTAAAACCGTCACAGGCATGTGGCCGCAATGCGCCGCCTTCGGGGCGGCGCATTCATGAGAAGCCACAGCCTTTGGCGATGCTGCCTCGAGCAGCGTATCAGTGTGAGGTGAATCTGTGGCCACCCGGGCACGGAGCTCGACTTGGGCGCGTCTGAACAGGCTGCGCCGGCAGCGGCGCGTTCAGAACGTGGCGACCCTTGGGCTGGTCCTGCTCGGACCGGTGCTCGCCGGTCTGACGTTCCTCGTGCTCGGCCCCCTCGGCAGCGGCGAGCGTGCGACGCAGCTGAGCCTGCGGCTCGTGCTGCTGGCCGACATGGTCTACGTGCTGCTGATCGCGACGCTTGTTCTGGCTCGGCTCGTGCGGATGATCTCGGAGCGGCGCGCGCAATCCGCCGGCTCGCGCCTGCACCTGCGCCTCACCGGGCTCTTTGCGCTCATGGCGCTGCTGCCCACGGTCACCGTCGCGATCTTCGCGGTGCTCACCATCAACATCGGCCTCGAGACATGGTTCTCCAGCCGCGTGCAGAACGTGGTGGGGGCCTCGCTCGCCGCGGCCGAGGCCTACGAGGAAGAGCAGCGCGTCGGGTTGACCGAGGACGTGCAGGCGCTGGCGCGGTTCATCGACGGTGCGCGGCGGGCGAATTTCGCGCTGGACGACGGCGACGTGCGGCAGGTGCTGGGGCAGGGACAGGGCCAGATCCAGCGCGGGCTGCGCGAGGCCTACGTGATCGACGGCGGCGGCGAGATCCGCGCCCGCGGCGAGCGGTCCTATCTCTTCTACTACGAGCAGCCGACCCGGGCGCAGTTCGCCCAGGCCCGGGCCGAGGGCCTGGTGCTGGTGCCCGACTGGGACAATCACGAGCTGCGCGCGCTGGTGCCGCTCTCGGCCTTTGCCGACCGGTTCCTCTACGTCAGCCGCGTGGTCGACGGCAACCTGCTGAACCTGCTGGACGAAACCCAGGAGACCGCGCGCTTCTACCAGCAGCAGGAAACCGAGCGCGGGCGGCGGCTCTTCGATTTCGCGCTGGTCTATCTCGGCTTCGCGCTGCTGCTGATCCTTGCCGCGGTCTGGCTGGGCCTGTGGTTCGCCGAGCGCATGGCGCTGCCGGTGGGCCGCCTCACCGGGGCGGCGCAGCGGGTCGGCGCCGGCGATCTCGACGTGCAGGTGATCGAGGGCGAGGGCGATGACGAGATCGCCATGCTCGGCCGCTACTTCAACCAGATGACCCGCCAGCTGAAGGGCCAGCGCGAGACGCTGCTGGAGAACACCCGCCAGATCGAGCGCCGCCAGCGGCTCTTCGATTCGGTGCTGTCGTCGATCACCTCGGGCGTGGTCGGGCTCGACGCCGAGGGCAGGGTGACCTTCGTCAACCGCCCGGCCGAGCGGCTGCTCGGCTGGCGCGAGCCGCGCGCCGACGTGCCGCTGACCGTGGCGGTTCCCGAGTTCGGCGCGCTCTACGAGCGGCTGCGCGACACCGGGCTCGAGACGGCGCAGGAAGAGGTCAAGGTCAGCCGCGAGGGCCGGCTCGAGCACCTGCTCGTGCGGCTGTCCGTGCGGCGGCGGCAGGATGGCGCGCTCGAGGGCTACGTGGTGGCCTTCGACGACGTGACCGACCTTGTCAGCGCGCAGCGCATGGCCGCCTGGGGCGACGTGGCGCGGCGCATCGCGCACGAGATCAAGAACCCGCTCACCCCGATCCGGCTGTCGGCCGAGCGCATCACCCGCAAGTTCTCGCGCCAGCTCGAGGCCGAGGATGCCGAGAAGCTGGCGCAGATGACCGAGGTCATCGTCCGCCAGACCGAGGACCTGCGCCGCATCGTCGACGAGTTCAGCAAGTTCGCCCGGATGCCCGAGCCGGTGCGCAAGCCCGAGGACGTGGTGGCGCTGCTGCGCGGCGCGGTGCTGCTGCAGGAGACCGGCCAGCCCGGCATCCGCTTCGTCAGCGACCTGCCGGCCCATGCCATGCCCGCCGAGCTCGACGCCACCATGGTGGGGCAGGCGCTGACCAACCTCATCAAGAACGCCGGCGAGGCGATCGAGAGCCTTGCCGAGCGCGGTGCGCCCGAGGGGCACCGCCCCGAGATCCGCGTGAGCCTGACCGAGGAGGACGGCCGCGCGGTGATCCGCATCATGGACAACGGCATCGGCCTTCCCGAGGACCGCGCGCGGCTCTTCGAGCCCTATGTCACCACCCGCGACAAGGGCACCGGCCTCGGCCTGCCCATCGTCAAGAAGATCATCGAGGAGCACGGCGGAACGCTGGCGCTCGAGGATGCGCCGCTGTTCGGCGGCGCGGACCATGCCGGGGCCATGGCGGTGATCCGCCTGCCGCTCGGCACCACCGGTGAGATGCCGGATAATTCGGACAAGAGCATTTCGGAACTGGAGAGGCAGACATGAGCGACATCCTGATCGTCGATGACGAGCGCGACATCCGCGAGCTGATCGGGGACATCCTCGAGGATGAAGGCTATACGACCCGGCTTGCAGGCAACTCCACCGAGGCGATGAACGAGGTCAATTCCGAACCGCCCGCGCTGATGATCCTCGATATCTGGCTGAAGGACAGCAAGATGGACGGGATCGACATCCTCAAGACCGTCAAGCGCGACAACCCGGACATCCCGATCATCATCATCTCGGGGCATGGCAACATCGAGATCGCCGTGGCGGCGATCAAGCAGGGGGCCTACGACTTCATCGAGAAGCCCTTCAACATCGACCAGCTGCTGGTGGTGATCCGCCGCGCGATGGAAACCTCGCGCCTGCGCCGCGAGAACAGCCAGCTGCGCCGCCGCGAGACCGAGGTGGCGCAGATGGTCGGCGAGAGCGCCATGTTCCGCGGCCTCGTCAGCCAGATCGACAAGGTCACCAAGTCCAATGGCCGCGTCATGCTCACCGGCCCGGCGGGCTGCGGCAAGGAAGTGGCGGCGCGCTACATCCATTCCAACTCCGGCCGCGCCTCGGCGCCCTTCGTCACGGTCAACTGCGCCGGTGTCGCGCCCGACAACATGGAGCAGATGCTCTTCGGCCGCGAGAGCGCCGACCGCGGCATCGAGCCCGGCCTGCTCGAGCAGGCGCATGGCGGCGTGGTCTATTTCGACGAGGTCGCCGACATGCCGCTCGGCACCCAGTCGAAGATCCTGCGCGTGCTGGTCGACCAGAGCTTCACCCGTGTCGGCGGCTCGGACAAGGTGCGGGTCGACCTGCGGGTGATCTCCTCGACCAACCGCGACCTCGAGACCGAGATCGCCGCCGGCACCTTCCGGCAGGAGCTCTACCACCGGCTCAACGTCGTGCCGATCCACGTGCCCTCGCTCGAGGACCGGCGCGAGGACATCCCGCTGCTGGCCCGGCATTTCATCGAGATGTTCAACCGCACGCAGGGCCTGCCGCTGCGCGACCTGTCGGACGACGCGGTGGCGCTGCTGCAGACGATGATCTGGCCGGGCAACGTGCGCCAGCTGAAGAACCTCATCGAGCGCGTGCTGATCCTCGGCGACGGCAGCGGCCCGATCGAAGCGCGCGAGCTGCCGCAGGACGGGCCGGTCGGCGAGGACGAGGAGGGGCGCGTGGTGCTCTCGGGCACGCTGGCGACCCTGCCGCTGCGCGAGGCGCGCGAGGCCTTCGAGCGCGAGTACCTGCTCACCCAGATCAACCGCTTCGGCGGCAACATCTCGCGCACCGCCGCCTTCGTCGGCATGGAGCGCTCGGCCTTGCACCGCAAGCTGAAGTCGCTGGGCGTGGTCACCGGGGCGAAATCCGGCGGCAGGATCGCCTATATCGACGACGACCAGGTGTCCGAGGCCTCCTGAGGCCGGGACGCGCATCCCGCGAAGAGCGCCGGGCAAATTCCGTTGCAGCCTCGCCTTTTCGGCGGGGCCGCAATCACGGGAGGGGGCCCTGTGCATTGACCGCTCGCACCCGGCATGTCATGCCGGGCGCACTCCGGGCCTCGGGCCAGCAACTTGGGCAGACGACATGAAGGTCATCATTTGCGGCGCGGGCCAGGTGGGCTGGCAGATCGCCCGCCACCTTTCGGGCGAACGCAACGACGTCACCGTGGTCGACAGCAACCCCGACCTCGTGCGGCGCGCGACCGACACGCTCGACGTGCAGGGGATCGCGGGCTTCGCCTCCTATCCCGACGTGCTCGACAAGGCCGGTGCGCGCGACGCCGACATGATCATCGCCGCCACCTATTCGGACGAGGTCAACATGGTCACCTGCCAGGTGGCCCACTCGATCTTCGCCATTCCCCGCAAGATCGCCCGCCTGCGCTCGCAGAGCTACCTGACGGCGATCTACTCCGACCTCTACCGCCGCGACCACCTGCCGATCGACGTGGTGATCTCGCCCGAGAAGGAGGTCGCCGAGGCCGCGCTGCAGCGCCTGTCGGCCCCCGCGGCCTTTGACACCGAGCGCTTTCTCGACGGCGGCGCGCAGCTCCTGGGCCTGACCATCGACGAGCATTGCCCGATCATCAACACGCCGCTGCGGCAGCTCTCGGACCTCTTCTCGACGCTGCGCTCGGTGGTCGTGGGCATCCGCCGCGAGGGCACGCTCTTCGCCCCCGAGCCGGGCGACCAGATCTTCGCCGGCGACGCCTGCTACGTGCTGGTCCATGCCGACGACATCCAGCGCACGCTGGAGATCTTCGGCAAGGCGCAGCGCAAGCAGGAGCGGATCGTGGTGCTTGGCGGCGGCAACGTCGGCCTCGCCGTGGCCCGCGCGCTGGAGAACCGCCCCGAGCGCATCCGCGCCAAGGTGATCGAGAAGGACCGCGCCGCGGCGGAACGCGCCGCCGACGCGCTCGAGCGGACCATCGTGCTGCATGGCGACGCGCTCGACACGGCGCTGCTGCGCGAGGCGGGCATCGCCCGCGCCGACGCGGTGCTCTGCGTCACCGATGACGAAAAGACCAACCTCCTCGCCGCGGTGCGCGCGAAGGCCGAGGGCTGCCCCATGGCGATCGCGCTGATCAACGACCCGACACTGGTGCCGCTGATGGAGCCGATGGGGGTCGACGCCCACATCAACCCGCGCGCCACCACCGTCAGCTCGATCCTGCGCCACATCCGCCATGGCCGCGTGCGCTCGGTCTACTCGATCGGCGACGCCGAGGCCGAGGTGATCGAGGCCGAGGTGCTCTCGACCTCCTCCATCTCCGGGCGGATGATCCGCGAGATCGACTTCCCCGAGGGGGTGCTGGTCGGCGCGGTGATGAAGGATGGCGAGGTGGTCAAGATCACCGGCGACCTGCGGGTCGAGGAGGGCGACCGCATCGTCATGTTCGCGCTGGCCAAGGACGTGCCGGAGGTCGAGCGGCTCCTGCAGGTCTCCATCGACTTCTTCTGACCGATGATCGCGCTCAGCCGCACGCCCCTTCTGCTGCTGCTGGCGGGCATCGCCAGCGCCTCGATGATCGCCCCCGCCGCCGTGGCGCTGGCGCACGAGGATTTCCACGATGCGCGCAGCTTCTTCTACGCGGCAATCGTCGGGCTGGTGCTGACCACGCTGATCGGCATCGCGCAGGCGACGCGCCCGCATTACCGCTCGGCGCCGCGCCAGCTGCTGGCGCTGCTCGCGGCCTTCCTGCTGCTGCCCGCCATGCTGGCCGTGCCCTTCCACGAGGCGGTGCGCACCACCAGCTTCCTCAACGCCTATGTCGAGATGGTCTCGAGCCTCACGACCACCGGCGCCACGCTCTTCGCCCCCGAGCGGCTCTCGGCCGCCGAGCACCTGTGGCGGGCGCAGGTCGGCTGGATGGGCGGGCTGCTGATCTGGGTCAGTTCGGCGGCGCTGCTGGCGCCGCTGACGCTCGGCGGCTTCGAGGTCACCGCCTCGGGCGAGCCGGGGCAGAGCGTCGACGCCGGCGCGGCGCGGCACGACGCCTCGGACCCGGCGCTGCGGCTCGCCGCCTCGGCGCGGGTGCTGGCGCCGATCTACGTCGGGCTGACGCTGGCGCTCTGGATCATGCTGCTGATGTCGGGCGACCAGCCGCTGGTGGCGCTGAGCCACGCCATGTCGACGCTCTCGACGTCGGGGATCTCGCCCATCGGAGGGCCGCAGACCGCGCAGAGCGGCATGGCGGGGGAGATGATCATCTTCCTCTTCCTGTTCTTCGCCCTGTCGCGCCTGACCTTCTCGGGCGACACCAAGGGGCTCACCGGCTCCAAGCTGCGCAACGACCCCGAGTTCCGCATGGGGCTGCTCATCGTCTTCATGCTGCCTTCGGCGCTGTTCCTGCGGCACTGGATCGCCTCCTTCGACATCGGCACCGAGACCAACCTCGCGGCCGGGCTGCGCTCGCTCTGGGGCGGGCTCTTCACCGCGCTGTCCTTCCTGTCGACCACCGGCTTCCAGAGCGCCGACTGGGGCGCGGTGCGCGGCTGGTCGGGGCTGCAGACCCCGGGCGTGATTCTGATGGGGCTCGCCATCATGGGCGGGGGCGTGGCGACCACCGCGGGCGGGGTGAAGCTGCTGCGAATCTACGCGCTCTACCTCGCCGGCGTGCGCGAGATGGAACGGCTGGTGCACCCACACTCGCTGGGCCGGTCGGGCGTCATGGCGCGGCGCATCCGCCGGCAGGGGGCCTTTGTCGCCTGGGTCTTCTTCATGCTCTTCGCGATGACCATCGCGGTCTTCTCGCTGCTCTTCTCCCTGTCGGGGCTGGACTTCGAGAATGCCATGGTCACCACCGTCGCGGCGCTCACCAACTGCGGCCCGCTGATCCGCGCCGCCGCCGAAACCCCGGTGCCGCTGAGCGAGATGGGCGATGCCGCCAAGGGGCTCTTCGTCGCCGCGATGGTACTGGGCAGGCTCGAAGTTCTGGGCATCATCGTGCTGCTGACCCCGGACATCTGGCGAGATTGATCTCGCCTCCGGAAGACGCATGTGCGAAGCCTCGCTGAGGGCCCCGCGAGGGCGATATTTTTGCTCTGGAAGTTCCGCCACTTGCGATACATACTCGCCCGGAACGAGGGAGCGCCTGAGAACGGCTACAGCAAGAAAAAAAGGCTAATTTAATGGCTTCGGACAGACAAAATCTACAGGACGCATTTCTTAACCATGTTCGGAAAACCAAGGTTCCGGTTACGGTTTTCCTGATCAACGGTGTAAAGTTGCAGGGTGTCATCACCTGGTTCGACAATTTTTGCGTTCTCCTGCGCCGCGACGGCCAGTCGCAGCTCGTGTATAAGCACGCGATCTCGACCATCATGCCGTCGCAGCCGATCAACCTTTATGACGGCGACGATAACGCTTGAACGAACATGACCCGCATGTGACCCGCGCTTGGGTCCTGCATCCCGACCTCAAGTCCGACCGTGATCGCCGCGATGCGGAGATGGCGCTCGAAGAAGGCGTGGCCCTCGCGGCCGCGCTTCCCGACCTCGAGGTCGTGGGCAGTGAAATCGTGCCGCTGCGCGACCCGCATCCCGGCACGCTCTTCGGCTCCGGCAAGATCGCCGAGCTGAAGGACCGCCTGAAGGAGGCCGAAGTCGAGCTGGTGCTCGTCGACGGCCCCGTCTCTCCCGTGCAGCAGCGCAACCTCGAAAAAGAGTGGAAGGTGAAGCTGCTCGACCGGACCGGGCTGATCCTCGAGATCTTCTCGGACCGCGCCGCCACCCGCGAGGGTGTGCTGCAGGTCGAGATGGCGGCGCTGAGCTACCAGCGCACCCGCCTCGTGCGCGCCTGGACCCACCTCGAACGTCAGCGGGGCGGGCTCGGCTTCGTCGGCGGTCCCGGCGAGACGCAGATCGAGGCCGACCGCCGTGCCATCGACGAGCAGCTGGTGCGCCTGCGCCGCCAGCTCGACAAGGTGGTCAAGACCCGCGAGCTGCACCGCAAGGCGCGCGCCAAGGTGCCGTACCCGATCGTCGCGCTGGTGGGCTACACCAACGCCGGCAAGTCCACGATCTTCAACCGCCTGACCGGGGCGGAGGTGCTGGCCAAGGACATGCTCTTTGCCACGCTCGACCCGACCATGCGCGCGGTGAAGCTGCCGACCGGCATGGACGTGATCCTGTCCGACACGGTGGGCTTCATCTCGGAGCTGCCGACCGAGCTGGTCGCGGCCTTCCGCGCCACGCTCGAAGAGGTGCTGGCGGCCGACCTCGTGCTGCACGTGCGCGACATCTCGCACCCGGGCACGATGGAGCAGGCCGAGGATGTCTATGCCATCCTGCGCTCGCTCGGCGTGGGCGACGACGTGGCGCAGATCGAGGTCTGGAACAAGATCGACCGGCTCGAGCCCGAGGACCGCGAGGCGGCGCTGGCGCGCGCGTCGCGCGACGAGGGCATCTTTGCCGTCTCGGCGATCACCGGCGAGGGGCTGGACGGGCTGCTTGAGGCGGTGACCGAACGGCTGCAGGGCGCCTCGATCGACGAGGACCTGCGGCTCGGCTTCGGCGAGGGCAAGCGCCGCGCCTGGCTCTTCCAGAAGGGGCTGGTGCTGTCCGAGGAGCAGGACGAGGAGGGCTACCTTCTGCACCTGCGCTGGACGCCCAAGGACCGCGCACAGTTCGAGACGGTCTGAGGCAAATCTCTTCGAAGAGATTTGCAACGTCCCTCGAAGGACGTTGTCTTCCTAGAAAAGCGACTTGTCGGCGGCGAGGATCATCTTCGCCGCCGCGAGCCGTGCGCGCTGGCGCAGCGACGGCTCGGCGGGGGTGCGCGCCCAGCTGCCGAGCGCATAGGCACGCTGTTGGAAGAGCCGCGCATCGGGCGCCGTGACCCTGTCACCATAGCCGCGCGCCAGCGCCGCGCCGAAGCGGGCCGCGTCGGGCTCGGGCGCCAGCGCCAGCGCGTCGATCAGCAACGCCACGAGGTCGCGGTAGGGCGCATCCGGGCTGTCGTTCTCGAAATCGAGCCCCCAGAGCGCGCCGCCGGCGCTGACGAGGTTGGCAAGGTGCAGGTCGCGGTGGGTGACCGCCCGCGTCGCCGCCTGTCCGCGCGCGGCGGGAAAGAGCGCCTCGAGCGCCGCCAGATCGCGCGCGAACCCCTCGGGATCGGCCATGCCATCGCCGGCCTCCTGCAGCTGCGCTGCCAGCCAGTCGAGCTGCCCGCGCGGGCGCAGCTTGCGCGGCTCCAGCGTCGGGCGGTGCAGGGCGGCGAGCCAGCTTCCCGCCGCCTCGAGCGGCACGTCGCGCCGTGCCTCGGGCAGCTGCTGCCAGAGCTCGGCAAGGCTGGGGCCGGCGGCGTAGCCCATGCCGAGCACGAGGCGCCCGGCGTCGAAGAACAGCACCTCGGGCGCGCGCCACGGACCTTCGCGCATCTGTGCCGCGACGGCGCGCTGGCGCGCCGCCTGCGCGCGGGCCTTGTCCGCCTGCGCGGGTGCGAAGACCTTCACCACGAGGTGCTCGCCGGGATGGGCGGCGCAGAACACCTGCGCGCGCATCGGCCGGTCCTCGTTCTTCAGGCAGCCGAGGCCGTAGGTGCGGCCGGCGCGCTCGTTCGCCAGAACCTCGCGCGCCAGCGCCTGCGCCTCGAAACGGGTGAGGCGCGCGGGATCGCTCAAGGTTTCACCAGCCGGGTGATCCCCACCGAGGCGGCGCGGGCGAGGTCCTCGTCCAGCGACATCGGGATGTACTCGCCGCGCCGCCAGAGCGTGCCCATGTCGTCGTAGTGGCGCGACAGCAGGTGGCCGGATTCGCCGGTCGAGATGATGAAGACCGAGCTGTCGGGATCGGCGAAGTCGTAGACGCCGCGGTAGGTCGCGCCATGCACGTTGGCGAAGGGATCGGGGCCTTCGCCCGCTGTGACGCCGCGCTGCAGGGTGAAATCGCCGCCCGAGGTGGTCTGGCGGATGTTCACGAAATAGTTCAGCAGCGGCACGTCGCCCAGCACCGTGTGCTTGTGCGTCGCCTGGTGCGCATCGCCCCAGCGCAGCGATTCAAGCTGCGTGCCGTAGCGCTCGCCGATCCAGACCAGCGCATCGTCGAGCGCCATGCGGGCAATGTCGGTGCAGGTCTCGACCGGGGCCGAGCGCAGCACGTCGCACCATTTGCCGGCGCCGTCGATGTTGCGGAAGACGCGCTCGATGAACAGCGGATCGACATGGGTGTACTCGTCGGCGAGCGGGCCGATCTCGTCGCGGATCAGCCGGTCCTGCAGCGCGCGTAGCCAGGCGGCGTAGATCAGCGGCTCGGGCAGGTGCTCGTTCATCTCGCCGTTCCACTCGGCCAGAAGGTCAAGCGCGCGCTCGCGCTGGCGCAGCGGCGTGCCCTCGGGCGCGGCCTCGCCGGTGAACCACAGGTCGCGGCCGATCAGCGGCAGCAGCGTGCGGGCGGCGGGAGAGACGGTGTCGAGCTGCGCCTCGATGAAGCTGTCGCGGGTGTGCACCTCGCGGCCCTGCATCAGCGCCAGCCAGCGCGTCACCCGCTGGCTGTCGCCCCAGTTGAAGCTCACGTGGTCGGGGAAGGGGCGGTCGATCACCTTGTTGTTGGTGTTGCCGAGGATGCCGCCGAGCGGATCCTTGAAGAGCGGGTTGTCGCTGTCCGGCAGCATGCCCTGCCAGCGGTTCGCGGCGATCCAGCCGGGGCTCGGCATCCGGCCCTGCGTCTGGTTCTGCGCATCGCGCTTCGGCATCGCGCCGATCAGCTTCATCGCGATATGCTCGTCGTCGATCAGGGTCAGCATCTGCGACGGCGCGACGAAGCGCTTGCTCGCCTCGAGCGCCTCGTCGACGGTCTGCGACTTCATCAGCCCGATCGCGGCGCTCATCGAGCTGTCGCCGTCCGAGAGCGCGGTCCAGCTCAGCGAGACCACGTCACCCTGCGGGGTGATCTGGTCGAGATCGAATGCCTTGCGCGGCAGCACCGGGCCGTTCTCGGTCCAGCGCAGGGTCAGAGTGACCGGCGGCGCGCCCTTGATGCTGACGATCGAGCGGCGCGTGCGGAAGGGCTTGTACCCGTCCGGCGTGCGGTAGCGCTCGGGGTTCTCGGGGTCGAGCTCCTCGATGTAGAGGTCCTGGTCGTCGAGGTAGGACGAGGTCAACCCCCAGGCGATGTGCTCGGACCGGCCCAGCAGCACCGCCGGAACGCCGGGGATGGTGCCGCCGATGACGCCGCCGGTCGAGAGCTGCAGCCGCGCGAGATACCAGGTCGAAGGCGCGGTGAAGCCGAGGTGCGGATCGTTGGCCAGCAGCGTGCCGCCCCCTGCCGAGCGGCTCGGCGCGGCGGCCCAGGCGTTCGAGGCGCCGCCCATGCCGGGCCTTGCGACGGGCATCAGGTCGGGCTGCGGGCTGCTCGCCGCGGCAAAGCGCGGCAGCGGGCGCTCGGGGAAGAGCGCGGCGTATTCGGGCAGCTCGGCGACGCCGGGGCCGGGGATGTCGGGCAGGATGTCGCGGATCATCTCGGGCTCGGGCAGGGCGAGCGAGGTGCGCGCGCGCAGGATCTCGTCGCGGAACTGGCCGGAGAGCTGCAGCGCCATCAGCTTGACGATCGCCAGCGAGTCCGCCGGCTGCCAGGGCGCGATCGGGGCGTTGAAGAGGAAGAACTCCGGCGCGCCGCGGCCGAGGCTGTCCGAGTTGATCTCCTCGATCCGGGCGTTCACCCCGGCGGCATAGGCCTCGAGCGCGTCCAGCGTCTCGCCGTCCTGCGCCTCGACCGACATGCGGGCGTGGGTGTAGAGGTCGAGCCGGCGCATCAGCGTGTCGGTCTCGACCGTGCGGCGGCCGAAGAGCTCCGACAGGCGGCCCTGCGCGGTGCGGCGCAGCAGCGTCATCTGCCAGAGCCGGTCCTGCGCATGCGCGTAGCCGAGCCCGAAATAGACGTCGCGATCGACCGGGGCGAAGACATGCGGCACCCCGGCATTGTCGCGGACGATCTCGATGTCGCCGGCGGTGCCCGCGACCTCGAGCGTCTTGTCGTATTCGGGCAGCGAGCGCGAGGCCAGGTAATAGGCCAGCGCCACGCCGATGATGGTCAGCAGGATCGCCACGCTGACGAGCCTGAGAAGCCAGCGGAAGAGAGTTGCCATGAGCCGTCCCGAGTTTGCGCGCTTTCGACGGGATTACCCAAGACCCGCCCCCTTGCCAAGGGGCGGGCGAGCGGCGACAACCTTCCCGAACGACAACGGTAACGGGAGGTTGATCCGTGGCAAAATGCGCATTCCTGGGTCTCGGCGTGATGGGATTCCCCATGGCGGGGCACATGACCAAGGCCGGTCACGAGGTGACGGTCTACAACCGCACCGCCGCGAAGGCCGACAAATGGGTGGGCGAGTTCGGCGGCAGGATGGCCGCCACCCCGCGCGAGGCGGCCGAGGGCGCCGAGTTCGTCATGGCCTGCGTCGGCAATGACGACGACCTGCGCGCGGTCTGCCTCGGCGCCGACGGTGCCTTTGCCGGGATGGGCGAGGGGGCGATCTTCGTCGATCACACCACGGTCTCGTCGATGGTGACGCGCGAGCTCTGGGAAGTGGCCAAGGACAACGGCTTCGGCTTCGTCGACGCGCCGGTCTCGGGCGGGCAGGCGGGGGCCGAGAACGGCCAGCTCGTGGTGATGTGCGGCGGTGACCAGGGCGACTACGACATGGCCGCGCCGGTGATCGACGCCTATGCCAAGATGTGCAAGCGCATCGGCGACAGCGGCGCGGGCCAGCTGTGCAAGATGGTCAACCAGATCTGCATCGCGGGTCTCGTGCAGGGCCTTTCCGAAGGGCTCGCCTTCGCCGAGAAGGCGGGGATCGACGGGCGCGCGGTGGTCGAGGTGATCGGCGGCGGCGCGGCCGGGTCCTGGCAGATGGTGAACCGCTACCAGACGATGCTCGACGACAAGTTCGAGCACGGCTTCGCGGTGGACTGGATGCGCAAGGACCTCGGCATCTGCCTTGCCACCGGCAACGAGATCGGCGCCTCGCTGCCGGTGACGGCGGTGGTGGACCAGTTCTACAAGGACGTCCAGAAGATGGGCGGCGGTCGCTGGGACACGTCCTCGCTGATCAAGCGGCTCAAGGCCTTCGGCTGAGGCTCAGTAGCCCGGCAGCGGGGCGGCCTCGGTGTCCGCCTCGCCCAGATCCTTGGCGGCCTGCGCCTTCGCGGCGCGGGCGGCCCCGGCCAGCAGGCCGACGTCGTTCGGGCCGACGATGAAGCGGTAGCCCGCACTCCGCAGGTCGGAATAGCTGCGGCCGGGCCCGGCGACGCCGGTGATCGTTCCCAGAAGCAGCCCGCCCGCGAGCGCGGCGGTCTCCGCCTCGGCGATCCGGGCGCGCACCTCCGGGTGCTCGGTCTGCTCGAGCAGGTTCATCGAGGCGGCAAAATCGTTCGGGCCGACGAAGGCCATGTCGATGCCCTCGACCTTGGCGATCTCGGAGATCTCTCCCACGGTGTCCACGTGCTCGACCTGCACCATGAGCAGCAGCTCCTCATGCGCGGCGGCGGCATAGCCGGGCAGGTTGCCCCAGTTGGTGGCGCGCACAATGGGCGCGGCGTAGCCCCGCCGCCCGCGCGGCGCATAGAGGCAGTAGGAGGCGATCTCGCGCGCCAGCGCGGCGCTGTGCACCATCGGCACCATGATCGAGCGCGCGCCGCGGTCGAGCGCCCGCTTCAGCGTCGCCTCGGAGGCGTCGGGCACCCGGATCACCGCCTCGCCGCCCGCGCCCTCGACCGCGCGCAGCAGGTTCAGCCCCGCCTCGAGCCCGGCCGAGCCGTGCTCGCAGTCGATCACCAGCACGTCCCAGCCACTGTAGACCAGCAGCTCGGCCACCTCGGGCGAGCCCAGCTCGAACCAGGCGGCGGTGACCGTCTCCCCGGCCTTGAGCCGCGCCTTGAGCTTGTTTCTTCCGGTCATGAAATCCTCCACGTCTGTGCCCCGGTTCCGTTGCCGGGGCGGGCAGGGCCGAGTTGAATACCGGGCGCGACGCAAGGTCAATGGAAATGGTATACCAATTTCGCCGAAGCCTCTCGGCGGCGCTGGCCATGCCCGGGGCAGGGGCGTCGCGGGCACCGCGCCGCGCCCGACAAGGCAAGCGCGTCATGGGGTTGTCCACAGTTGCCTGCGCAGGGGGCGCCCTGTGGATGAATTCATGCACCCGTCACATTCCATATTGTCATTGGGGTCGCGATGCCCCTATGCTACCTGCAGGCACGTGCGTTCACGCCGACGATGCGCGTCGCGTTGCCAAAGAGTTTCGCTGCTTCTGAGCCGTCCGCAAACGGACCTCGGGCAGACCGATCAGGCCGCAAGGCCAAGCACATTGCCCGGACCGCCCAAGGCGACGGGCCGCAACAAGGCACCGTGGGGCATCCTGCCGCGAAGGTGTCGGAGAAGAACCGCGATGAAGCGCGCGACGCAAGTGAGGCACCCGGGCGAAGACAGATTGTCTTCCCGTGCCTGCGCGCCGCTCAACGCCCAGACAAGCCACGCCCCATCGCCCCGCAGCCCGGCTCCGCCCGGGCTCTTGGCGCATGTGCCGTGCATACGGAAAACATGGCAAAGAAAATGCTCATCGATGCCACCCACGCGGAAGAGACCCGCGTCGTGGTGGTGGACGGAAACAAGGTCGAGGAATTCGACTTTGAATCTGAAAACAAGCGCCAGCTAGCAGGCAACATCTACCTCGCGAAAGTCACGCGGGTCGAGCCCTCGCTGCAGGCGGCCTTCGTGGATTACGGCGGAAACCGTCACGGCTTCCTCGCCTTCTCGGAAATCCATCCCGACTATTACCAGATCCCCGTCGCCGACCGTCAGGCGCTGATGGAGGAAGAGGCCGCGCTCGCCGCCGAAGAGGACGAGGATGACCGCGAGAAGTCGCGCTCGAAATCCTCCCGCTCGCGCACCCGCCGCTCGCGCACCCGCAGCAAGGCCGAGAAGGCAGGCACCGACGACAAGCTGGTGACCGGCGAGGTCGTGGCCGAGGGCGACGTGTCCGAGAGCATCTCGGGCATGGAAACCATCGATCTCGGGGACGACGTCCTCGACGCGCGCGACGGCGAAGGCCTGTCGCCGATGGAAACCGTTGCCGAAACGCCCGTCGAGGAGCCCGCAGAGGGCACCGAGGCGCGCGCCCCCGAGGCCGACGATCACGACGATGACCACGAGCACGAGCTCGACGCGGTCAAGTCCGACGACAGCATCGAGTCGGTCGCCGACGACGACACCGAGGAAGACATCCGCCCGGCGCGCAAGCCGCGCGCGCGGAAGTACAAGATCCAGGAAGTCATCAAGGTCCGCCAGATCCTGCTCGTGCAGGTCGTCAAGGAAGAGCGTGGCAACAAGGGCGCCGCGCTGACCACCTATCTCTCGCTCGCCGGCCGCTACTGCGTGCTGATGCCGAACACCGCCCGTGGCGGCGGCATCTCGCGCAAGATCACCAATGCCGCCGACCGCTCGAAGCTGAAGGAAATCGCGCAGAGCATCGACGTGCCGAAGGGCGCGGGGCTGATCATCCGGACCGCGGGCGCCAAGCGCACCAAGACCGAGATCAAGCGCGACTACGAATACCTGCAGCGCCTCTGGGAGCAGATCCGCGAGCTGACGCTCAAGTCGGTCGCGCCCGCCAAGATCTACGAAGAGGGTGACCTCATCAAGCGCTCGATCCGCGACCTCTACAACCGCGAGATCGACGAGGTTCACGTGGAAGGCGAACGCGGCTACCGCAACGCCAAGGACTTCATGAAGATGATCATGCCGTCCCACGCGAAGAACGTGAAACACTACCTCGACCCGATGCCGCTCTTCGCGCGCTACCAGGTCGAGACCTACCTCGGCGGCATGTTCAACCCGACCGTGCAGCTGAAGTCCGGCGGTTACATCGTGATCGGCGTCACCGAGGCGCTGGTGGCGATCGACGTGAACTCGGGCCGGGCCACCAAGGAAGGCTCGATCGAGGAAACCGCGCTGAAGACCAACCTGGAGGCCGCCGAAGAAGTGGCCCGCCAGCTGCGTCTGCGCGACCTCGCCGGGCTCATCGTCATCGACTTCATCGACATGGAAGAGCGCAAGAACAACGCCGCCGTCGAGAAGAAGCTGAAGGACAAGCTCAAGACCGACCGCGCCCGCATCCAGGTCGGCCGCATCTCCGGCTTCGGCCTGCTCGAGATGTCGCGCCAGCGCCTGCGCCCGGGCATGATCGAGGCCACCACGCAGCCCTGCGCGGCCTGCCACGGCACCGGCCTCATCCGCTCGGATGACAACATGGCGCTGAACATCCTGCGCCAGATCGAGGAAGAGGGCGTGCGCCGCCGCTCGCGCGAGGTGCTGGTGAAGTGCCCCGTCGGCATCGCCAACTACCTGATGAACCAGAAGCGCGAGCACGTCGCCCAGATCGAGGCGCGCTACGGCATGGCCGTGCGCATCGAGGGCGACCTGCACCTCGTGAGCCCGGACTTCACCATGGAGAAGTTCAAGACCGCGACGCGCAACGTCCCCGAGGTCGTCACGCCCGTGGTCTCGGCCACGGCCTCGCTGATGGACCAGGTCGACGAGGATTACCCCGGCGAGGAAGAGGACGAGGAAGAGCTGATCGAGGCGGAGGCCGAAGCCGAAGCCGAAGCCAAGGCAGGCTCCGAGGCCGAGGCCGGTTCCGGTGCGGTCGAGGTGGATGGCGAGGGCAAGCCCAAGAGGCGCCGCCGCCGTCGTCGCCGCTCGCGCTCGAAGAACCGCGATGGCCAGAACGGCGAGACCGGGGACGAGACTGGGGACGAGGCGGGCGAAGAATCCGGTGACGAAGCTGGCGACGACGCCGGCTACGAAGTCGAGGACGCGGACGCGGTGACCGAAGAGGCTCCGGTCGAGGCCGCGGAAGCGCCCGTCGAGGCCGCAGTCGAGGCTCCGGTCGAAGCCGAAGCCGAAGTCGCTCCCGAGGCGCCCGCCGCCGAGGAGGCCCCGGCCGAGAAGCCGAAGCGCGCCCGCCGCTCGCGCAGCCGCAAGAAGGCCGAGCCCGAGGCAACCGAGGAAGCTCCTGCGGAGCCGGTCGCCGAGTCCCAGCCCGAAGCGCCCGCCGAGGTTGCCGAAGCTCCGGTCGCCGAGCCGGTGATCGAGCCGGTGGTCGAAGAGGCCCCCGAGGCACCGGCGGTGGAAACGCCCGAAGCGGTTGCCGAGGCGCCGGTGGAAGCCCCGGTCGCGGCCGAGCCCGCCGCCGAGGAAGCCCCGGTTGAGCCCGAGCCCGAGCGCGTGCCGGAGCCCGTCGCCGCCGAGGCGGACGACGCCTCCAAGCCCAAGCGCCGCGGCTGGTGGAACCGCTGAGGCACCGCCCAAAAGGCACGTGCCACACGAGATGAGAGAAAGCCCCGGCCGCCGCGCCGGGGCGTTTTCCTTTTCTCCGAGCCGCGCAGATGCGGGCAGCGGCGTGGCGCGGACACATCATGTCAGCCGGGGAACGCAGACGTGAGAGCGCGGCGGGTGACGGAGGCGCCGCGATCGCCTATTCGAAAGGCATGTTCGGAATCGAGATCATCGACGCAAGCCTGCTCCCCGCCATGATCGTGGCGCTTTTCGGGGGCGTCATCTCGTTCCTCAGCCCCTGCGTGCTGCCGATCGTGCCGCCCTACCTCGCCTTCATGTCGGGGGTGTCGCTGCAGGAGATGCAGGCCGGCGGCAGCGCCCGCTGGCGCGCCTTCGTCGCGGCGCTGTTCTTCGTGCTGGGGCTCTCGACGGTGTTCATCCTGCTCGGCTTCACCGCCTCCTGGCTCGGCACCTTCTTCCTGCAGAACCAGATCCTGCTGGCGCGGATCTCGGGCGTGGTGGTGATCGTCTTCGGTCTGCATTTCCTGCACGTCTTCCGCATTCCCTTCCTCGACCGCGAAGCGCGGCTCGACGCGGGCGAGGCGGGGGGCTCGGCCTTCGGCGCCTACCTGCTGGGCCTCGCCTTCGCCTTCGGCTGGACGCCCTGCATCGGCCCGCAGCTCGGTGCGATCCTGTCGCTGGCGGCGACCGAGGCCTCGGTGGCGCGCGGCACGCTGCTGCTCGGCGTCTATGCGCTGGGGCTGGGGCTGCCCTTCCTGCTGGCGGCGGTGTTCCTCAGCCGCGCCATGGGGCTGATGAACCGGCTCAAGCGCCACATGAAGACCATCGAGCGGATCATGGGTCTTCTGCTCATCGTCGTCGGCTTCGCGCTGCTCACCGGCGCCTTCTCGGCCTTCTCCTTCTGGCTGCTGGAAACCTTCCCGGCGCTTGGCAGTCTCGGCTGAGCCTTTCATCTTTCCGCAAATACTCCCGCCGGAGGCGCTTTCGGCCCGCGCGGCATGAGTATTTGGAGAAAGATGAAAGCGCGCTGCCTTGCCGCTGCCTCACTCTTGCCCTTCACGCCTGCTAGGGGCATCGTCGCGGGCAGGGGAACGGGGGCCTTGGTATGAGTGACAGCGGAGCGGTGACGCGCAGGCGGGTGTTCTACATCCCCGGCTATGATCCCATTCATCCGCGCCGCTACCGCGAGCTCTACCGCAAGGAGGGCGCGGCGCAGGCGGCGATCTCGGGCTATGCGCTGGCGCTGAGCCCGAAGACCAGCAAGGGTCCCTACGGCTGGCACGTCGAGGCGGAGATGGACGGGGCGGAGGTCTCGGCCGATGTCGAGGTGCTGGTCTGGTCCGACATCGTGCGGACGAGCATGTCGAACTCGATCCCCGCGACCTACCTGCAACTCCTGCGCACGGCGTGGGAATACATCTCGACCGGAGCGCTCTTCCGGCTGATGAAGCTGCGCAAGGGGCCGGTGATCGCGGCGCTCTACCCGGTGGGCATGCTGCTTCTGCAACTGCTGCTGGCGCTGCTGGCGGGCTGGGCGCTCTACGCGCTGGCGGCGTTGACCGTGCCGTTGCTGGGGAGCGCGGCGCGGCTGTTGGGCGGCATCGGCGGGCTCGGGCTGGTCTGGGGGCTGCTGCGCTGGTTCCAGAAACAGGACGGCCGGGTTTTTGCCTATTACCTCATGCACGACTACGCCTATTCCGCCCGGCACCGGGGCGCCAACCCGCCCGAGCTCGAGGCGCGCATGGCCGAGTTCGGCGCGGCGATCGCAGCGGCGCTGACCGAAGAGGTGGACGAGGTTCTGGTGGTCGGGCACAGCTCGGGGGCGCATCTGGCCGTCTCGGTGCTTGCCGACCTCATCCGCGCGGGGCGAGTGCCGGCGGCGGGGCCGAGGCTCGGCTTCCTCAGCCTCGGGCAGGTGGTGCCGATGGTGTCCTTCCTGCGCGGCGCGTGGCGGTTGCGGGCGGATCTGGCTTACCTCTCGGCGCGGGACGAGCTCACCTGGGTCGATGTCACCGCGCCCGGCGACGGCTGCGCCTTCGCGCTCTGCGATCCGGTGGCGGTCTCGGGCGTCGCGCCCGAAGGCAAGCGCTGGCCGCTGGTCTTCTCGGCGCAGTTCACCCGCTCGCTCAGCCCGGCGCGCTGGAAGGCGCTGCGCTGGCGCTTCTTCCGGCTGCATTTCCAGTATCTCTGCGCCTTCGACGCGCCGTTGGACTATGACTATTTCCGCATCACCGCCGGGCCCTTGACGCTGGCGGCGCGCTACGCGCAGCGCCCGCCCTCGGCGAGCCGGCTCGAGGCACCGGTGAACCGCTTCACCTCGACGACGCCTGCTCCGGCTCGCGCCGCATGATCCCGCCGAAGCCCCCGTCGCGGCCCGACCGGGTCTCGCTGCTGCGCTACCTGCGGCTCTTCCGGGCGGACCTGCTGTCGGCGCAGCCGGCGCGGCTCTACCGGGCGTGGATGGCCGAATTCCGCACGCCCTTCTTCCGCTCCTTCCTCGTCAACCAGCCGGACCTCGTGAAGACCGTGCTGAAGGATCGGCCGATGGAGTTCCCGAAATCCGGGCGCATCGCCGAGGGGCTGAGGCCGCTGCTCGGCAACTCGGTCTTCCTGACCAATGGCGAGACCTGGCTGCGGCAGCGGCGGATCATCGACCCGGCCTTCGAGGGCGGGCGGCTGAAGGAGACCTATCCCGCCATGTGGGACGCCGCGCAGGCGGCGCTGGCGCGGCTGAAGGCCGAGGCCGGGCAGGCGGTGGAGATCGAGGCGCACACCAGCCACGCCGCCGCCGACGTGATCTTCCGCACGCTCTTCTCGCTGCCGATCGAGCACGAGGTTGCGCAGGCGGTCTTCGACGAGTTCCGCGCCTACCAGCGCACGCAGCCGATCCTCAACCTTGCCGCCTTCCTGCCGCTGCCGCGCTGGATGCCGCGCTTTCACCGGCGCGGCACCAGGGCGGCGGCGAAACGCATCCGCGCGCTCATCACCCGGCTGACCGCCGAGCGGCAGGCGGCGATCGCGGCGGGGCGGGCGCCGGATGATCTTGCCACCAAGATCATGACCACGCCCGACCCGCAGACCGGCGAGACCTTCTCGACCTCCGAGATGGTCGACCAGGTGGCGATCTTCTTCCTCGCCGGGCACGAGACCTCGGCCTCGGCGCTGGCCTGGGCGCTCTGGCTGGTGGCGGCGCATCCCGAGTGGCAGGAGCGGCTGGCGCAGGAGGCGCAGGTGCTCGGCGACGCGCCCGACTTCTCCGACATCGCCAGGCTGCGCCTCTCGCGCGACGTCTTCCGCGAGGCGCTGCGGCTCTACCCGCCGGTGCCGATGATGGTGCGTGAGGCAACCTGTCCCGTGCGTTTCCGCGAACGTGACGTGCCGAAGGGCGCGCAGGTGGTGCTGAGCCCCTGGCACCAGCACCGGCACGAACGGCTCTGGGACAATCCCGACGGCTTCGATCCGGCGCGCTGGGGCACCGAGAACGGCAGGGCCTGCGCGCGCGAGGCCTACATGCCCTTCTCGGCCGGGCCGCGCGTCTGTACCGGGGCGGGATTTGCCATGGTCGAGGGGGTGCTGCTGCTCTCGCTCATCCTGCGCGACCTGAGGCTGGACATCCTGCCCGACCGCATCCCCGAGCCGGTCGCCTTCCTCACCGTGAGGGCGCGCGACGGCATATGGCTGCGCATCTCCGCCCGCTAGCGCTAATGGTAGCGTTAAAGCTGCGCTTCGATCTACCCATCCGCATCCGCTTGGTCTAAGCCTTTGGCAAAGCGATTTTAACGATCTTGAAGAGGATCTTCCATGGCACAGGACAAGGCCGTTTTTGCAAAGCAAAAAGACCAGATGGCATCGGGCAAGGGCTTCATCGCCGCGCTCGACCAGTCCGGAGGCTCGACCCCGAAGGCGCTGCTCCAGTACGGCGTCGAGGAGAGCGAATACAACGGCGAAGCCGAAATGTACGGCGAGATCCACAAGATGCGCACCCGCATCATCACCGCGCCTGACTTCACCAACGACAAGGTGCTGGGCGCCATCCTCTTCGAGCGCACCATGCGCGGCGAGATCGAGGGCCTGCCGACGGCGCAGTACCTGTGGGAAAAGCGCGGCGTTGTGCCCTTCCTGAAGATCGACAAGGGCCTCGAGGACGAGGCCAACGGCGTGCAGCTGATGAAGCCGATGCCGGGCCTCGCCGAGTTCCTGAACGAGGCCGCGCAGGAGTTCGGCATCTTCGGCACCAAGGAACGCTCGGTGATCCACGAGGCGAATGCCGATGGGATCGAGGCCGTCGTGGCGCAGCAGTTCGAGATCGGCCGCATGGTCATCGCGGCGGGCATGGTGCCGATCCTGGAACCGGAAGTGAACATCCACTCCGCGACCAAGGAAGAGGCCGAGGCGATCCTCGAGGCGGCGCTCGCCAAGCACCTCGACACGCTGGCCGAGGGCGAGGACGTGATGATCAAGCTGACCATCCCCTCGGTTCCGGGCCTCTACGACGGTCTCGCCGATCACCCGCGCGTCGTGCGCGTCGTGGCGCTGTCGGGCGGCTACAGCACCGACGATGCCTGCGAACGCCTGTCGAAGAACACCAAGATGATCGCTTCCTTCAGCCGCGCGCTGGCCGAGGGCCTGTCGAAGAAGCAGTCGGACGGCGACTTCAACGCCGCGCTCGGCAGCAACATCGACAAGATCTACCAGGCCTCGCTCTGAGCCTGATCTGATCCCGTCCGGCCCCCGTGGCCCGACACGCCCGGCCTCATCGAGGCCGGGCGTTTTCCTTTCCGGCTGCGGACCTGCGGGCCCGCTCCATGGAACGCCGCGCGAGGGCGGGGCGTTGAGTCGCGCAAGGAAAAGGAGGGCCAACCATGGCGATTCTCACCAATGGAACCTGGGTTCTGGTCGCGGACGGCGAAAAAGCGCTGTTCCTGCGCAATGACGTCGACGCGCTTGACCCGGACCTGAACGTCGTGCGGATCGAGACGCAGGAAAACCCGCCGAACCGCGATCAGGCGGCCAATCGGCCGGGCAGAATGTCCGACGGCGTGTCCGGGCAGAAGTCGGCGCTCGACGACACCGACTGGCACCGGCTGGCCAAGGAACGCTTCGCCGACGAGCTTGCCGAGATCCTCTACAGGCAGGCCCACAAGGGCGCTTTCGAGCGGCTCGTGCTGGTCGCGCCGCCCGCCACGCTGGGCGAATTGCGCAGCAAGCTGCACAAGGAGGTGGCCGGCAAGGTGGTGGCGGAGCTCGACAAGACGCTGACCAACCACCCGCTCGACAAGATCGAGAAACTGCTGCGCGCAGAGTTCGCGCCGGCCTGAACATCGCTGGTCCATGGAACGCGAAACGCCGCCCGTCCGGGCGGCGTTTCCTTTTGTTTCAGCCTCTTGCGGGGTGAACCTGAGATACGTCCTCAGGCCAGTTCCCGCGCGAGGATCTCCATCACCCCCTCAGGGGTGTCGGCGCTGTGGATGAAGTCCAGCAGCGAGGCGTCGGCAAAGCCCTGCGCCACCACGTGACCCAGCAGCGCCTTCAGCGGTCCCCAGAACCCGTCGGTGTCAAGCAGCACGATCGGCTTGTCATGCAGCCCCAACTGGCGCCAAGTCAGCGCCTCGAAGAACTCGTCGAGGCTGCCCGCGCCGCCCGGCATCAGCACCACCGCGTCGGCGTTCATCAGCATGACCTTCTTGCGCTCGTGCATGGTCTCGGTGATCACGAACCGCGTGAGGTCGGTCTTGCCCACCTCGCGCGACAGAAGGTGCGTCGGGATCACCCCGAAGGTCTCGCCGCCGGCCTGCTGGGCGGCGCGCGCGACCTCTCCCATCAGCCCCACGTCGCCAGCGCCGTAGACAAGACGCCAACCTTGATGTGCAATGGAAGTGCCGAGCTTTGCGGCATCGGCAGCATAGCTGGATGCAGAGCCGTGGCGTGAGCCGCAATAAATGCAGACAGATTTGGCGGTCATGTGGATAATCCGAAAAAATGCTGTTTTGACCGGTGATAGCGGGATTGTTATAGGTTCTCAACCGCGCTCGTTGGGGACAGTTCGAGCGCCGTTCTGGGGATAAAAGAAGATGAATAACAAACTCTGGGTCTGGATCGGACTGGGTGGAGCAGCCGTGCTCGGCGCGCTCTACGTGAGCGGTGTGATCGGCCCGAAACCCGCCGAGCTGAGCCTGCCCGCGGTCACGCCCGTGACCACGACACCGGACGCCGCCGCAACCGCCAAGACCGAGCCCGCAAAGACCGACACCGGCGCGGCGCCCGCCGTAGCCGCGCAGGAGGCAACCGCCGCATCCGAAGCCGCGGGGACGGCCGGGGAAAGCGCGGCCGCGACGACCGAAGCCACCAGCGAGTCTTCCGGCGAAACCGCGGAGCCCGAGGTCGCCGGCGCGACCGGCACCACGGCCGAGACCGGGACCAAGGGCGAGATCGCCCTCGCGCTTCCCGCCGAGGGAGAGCCCGCGACCGAGACCGCAACCGCTCTTGCCGGGGCGACCACGGAGGCCCCCGCCGCGAAGACCGCGCCGCAGGCGGATTGGCCCGCCGCGCCGAGCTTCGATCTCGTCCGCGCCGAGCCCGGAGGGCTGATCACCGTCGCGGGCCGGGCCGAGCCCGGCAGCGATGTCGTGCTGCTGCTCGACGGCCGCGAGGAACTGACCAGCCCCGTGGGCACCGACGGGCGCTTCGCCGCCTTCTTCGATCTGCCCCGCTCCGACGCGCCGCAGGTGCTGCGCCTGCGGATGCTCTGGCAGGGCAGGCAGATCGAGTCCGAGCAGGAGGTCATCCTCACCCCGCCCGAGCCGCCGCTGGTGGCAGAAGAGGGCGAGGGCACCCCGGAAGAAGGCACCGAGATTGCCGCCGCGGGCACCGCGGCCGGGGCCGCGCCCGAGCAGGCCGCGCCGACCGTGCTGCTGTCGGATGCGGAAGGGGTCGAGGTCATGCAGAGCGCCGAGTCCGTCGCGCCGGGCGGCGTCGCCATCGAGGCGATCACCTATGATGCGGCGGGCGGGGTGGAACTCTCGGGCCGCGGCAGCGGCGAGGCCTTCCTGCGAGTCTACCTCGACAACAGCGAGGTCACCACGCTGCAGGTCGCTGCCAACGGCCGCTGGCAGGTGGCGCTGCCGGGCATCGCGGCGGGCACCTACACGCTGCGCGTCGACCAGCTCGACGGCAAGGGCGAGGTGACGGCCCGGGCCGAGAGCCCGTTCCGCCGCGAGGCGCCCGAGACGCTGGCCGCCGCCACCGCCGACCTGCCGAGCGCCGAGTCGGTCACCGCGGTGACCGTGCAGCCGGGCAACACGCTCTGGGCCATTGCGCGCGACCGCTACGGCGACGGCATGGCCTATGTCCGCGTCTTCGAGGCGAACAAGACGCAGATCCGCGACCCCGACCTGATCTACCCGGGGCAGGTCTTCGCCTTCCCCGACTGACCGCGACCCGGCGGCGCCCCGCCCGGCGGGGCGCCTCTCGGCGCGATCAGTCCGGACCCCCGCAACCCGCCGCGGATGCAGGCCGCACAGGGGCCTGTGCGTTTCGGTCCTCTGGCCTTCGCGAGCCCGGCAGGATAAGGGCATGACCCGCCAAGCCAAGAGAGCCGAGCCATGCCTCCCGAGACCCAAGATCCCACCATCGAAGACGCCGAGCGCCGCTCGGGCCTGCGCACCATCCGCCGCGTCGCCCCCTATCTCTGGCCCGACGCCGAGCCCTGGGTGAAGCACCGGGTGGTCATCGCGCTGCTGCTGCTGCTGGCCGCCAAGCTCATCGCCGTGGGCACGCCGCTGCTCTACAAGCAGGCGGTGGACAGCCTCGGGGGCGAGGCCTCGCCGATGCTCCTTGGCGCGGTCGGCCTGACGCTGGCCTATGGCATGGCGCGCATCCTCAACGCCGCCTTCCAGCAGCTGCGCGACGGCATCTTCGCCAAGGTCGGCCAGCACGCGCTGCGCAAGCTGGCGCTGGAGACCTTCACCCACATCCACAAGCTCTCGCTGCGCTACCACATCACGCGCAAGACCGGCGGGCTCAGCCGGATCATCGAGCGCGGGGTGAAGGGCGTCGACTTCCTGTTGCGCTTCCTGCTCTTCTCGGTCGGCCCGCTGGTGCTCGAGCTGCTGCTCGTCGGCATCGTGCTCTTCTGGCTCTTCGATATCTGGTATCTCGCAGTGGTGGCGGTGACCATCGCGCTCTACGTCTGGTTCACCTTCGCGGTGACCGAATGGCGCGTGCGCCTGCGCCGCAGGATGAACGCGCAGGACACCGACGCCAACCAGAAGGCCATCGACAGCCTGCTGAACTTCGAGACGGTGAAGTATTTCAACGCCGAGGGCCGCGAGGCGGCGCGCTACGACCATGCGATGGAAGGCTACGAGGAGGCGGCGGTGAAGACCGCGACCTCGCTGGCCATGCTGAACTTCGGGCAGGCGCTGATCATCAACCTCGGGCTGGTGGCGGTCATGGTGATGGCGGCGATGGGCGTGCAGAAGGGCAGCCTGACCGTGGGCGATTTCGTCATGGTCAACGCCTACATGATCCAGATCACCATGCCGCTGAACTTCCTCGGCACGGTCTACCGCGAGATCCGCCAAAGCCTCGTCGACATGGGGCAGATGTTCGACCTGCTGGACCAGCCCGCCGAGGTCTCGGACAAGCCCGGTGCCCCGGCGCTGCGGGTCGGCGGCGGCGCGGTGCAATTCGACGGCGTGCGCTTCGGCTACGACCGCGAGCGGGAAATCCTCAAGGGCATCTCGCTGACCGTCGGCGCGGGCGAGAGCGTGGCGCTGGTCGGGCCCTCGGGCTCGGGCAAGTCCACCATCGGGCGGCTGCTCTTCCGCTTCTACGACGTCTCGGGCGGGGCGATCCGCATCGACGGGCAGGACCTGCGCGACGTGACGCAGGAAAGCCTGCACGGCGCGATCGGCGTGGTGCCGCAGGACACGGTGCTGTTCAACGACACGATCCGCTACAACATCGCCTACGGCAAGGACGATGCCACCGAGGCCGAGGTCATCGCCGCCGCAAGGGCCGCGCAGATCCACGACTTCATCACCTCGCTGCCCGAGGGCTACGAGACCACCGTGGGCGAGCGCGGGCTGAAGCTGTCGGGCGGCGAGAAGCAGCGCGTCGGCATCGCGCGCACGCTGCTCAAGGATCCGCCGATCCTGCTGCTCGACGAGGCGACCTCGGCGCTCGACACCGAGACCGAGGCCTCGATCCAGTCGGCGCTGCGCCGCGCGGGCGAGGGGCGCACCGTGCTGACCATCGCGCACCGGCTCTCGACCATCGCCGACGCCGACCGCATCGTCGTGCTCGAGAAGGGCGAGGTGGTCGAGGTTGGCACCCACGAGGCGCTGCTGGCGCGGGCCGGGCGCTACGCCCAGCTCTGGGCACTCCAGCAGGCCGAGGAGCGCGCTGCCTGAGCCGCTGGATTTGAGTATTTAAGGAAAGATGAAAACAGGGGCGTGCGCGGGGAGCGGGCGCCCCTTTTTCGCGTCGCGGCGGTCGGGCCGCGGCCCCCGGGCGGTTGCGGGCTTGGCCGGGGCGCTGTCCGGGGCCTAGGCTGGGGGCAGGCGGGGCGGCGTTTCGGCCCACCGGGTGACGACTATCGGCACGGCAAATAGTCTGTCGTGGATTTTGGTTAGTTTATATGACCACGCGTGTTGCCTATCGGAAACTTGTTTCCTAAACGTGACGTGACGACGATTCCGAAGGAGATGTCCCATGAACGCACGCATTGACCGCCACGGCCTGCAGATCGACCCGGTTCTCTTCCAGTTCGTGGAGGAAAAGGCCCTTCCGGGCAGCGGCGTGGAGGCGGATGCGTTCTGGGCGGCGCTGTCGGAACTGGCGCATGACTTCGGCCCGCGCAACGCGGCGCTGCTGGCCAAGCGCGACGATCTGCAGGCACAGCTCGACGCCTGGCACAAGGCCAACCCCGGCCAGCCGGACATGGTGGCGTATACCGAATTCCTCGAGGAGATCGGCTACCTGCTGCCCGAGGGCCCGGACTTCGACATCGAGACCGAGAACACCGACCCCGAGTTCGCTTCGATCCCGGGCCCGCAGCTGGTCGTGCCGATCACCAACGCCCGCTACGCGCTGAACGCCGCCAACGCCCGCTGGGGCTCGCTCTACGATGCCTTCTACGGCACCGACGCGATGGGCTCGACCCCGCCGAAGGGCGCCTTCGACGCCGCGCGCGGCAAGGAGGTGGTGGCGGCCGCCAAGGCCTTCCTCGACGAGAATTTCCCGGTCGCGGGCGGCAGCCATGCCGGGGCGGCGGGCTATTCGGTCGAGGGCGGCGCGCTGCTGGTCGGCGGCAAGCCCCTCGCCAGGCCGGAGCAGTTCGTCGGGTACCGGGGTGATGCCGCCGCGCCCGAGGCGGTGCTGCTGGTGAACAACGCGCTGCACGTCGAGCTGGTCATCGACCGCAGCCATTTCATCGGCAAGGACGATGCCTCGGGCCTCGCGGACGTGCTGATGGAATCCGCCATCTCGGCGATCATGGACTGCGAGGACTCGGTCGCCTGCGTCGACGGCGAGGACAAGGCGCTGGCCTATTCCAACTGGCTCGGCCTGATGAAGGGCGACCTTGCCGACACGTTCGAGAAGGGCGGCAAGCAGGTCACCCGGACGCTCGCCGCGGACCGGACCTACACCGCGCCCGACGGATCGGAGCTGGTTCTGAAGGGCCGCGCGCTCATGCTGGTGCGCAACGTCGGCCACCTGATGACCAACCCGGCGATCCTGCTGAAGGACGGCTCGGAGATCTTCGAAGGGCTGATGGACGCGATGGTCACCACGCTCATCGCCAGGCACGACCTTGCCAAGACGGGCGGGCCGCGCAACTCGACCCAAGGCTCGGTCTACGTGGTGAAGCCGAAGATGCACGGGCCGGAAGAAGTGGCTTTCGCGAACGAGGTCTTCAGCTTCGTCGAGAGCGCGCTCGGCCTGCCGCAATACACCGTCAAGCTCGGCATCATGGACGAGGAGCGCCGCACTTCGGCCAACCTCAAGGAATGCATCCGCGCCGCGAAGAACCGCGTCGCCTTCATCAACACCGGCTTCCTCGACCGCACCGGCGACGAGATGCACACGGCGATGGAAGCGGGGCCGATGCTGCGCAAGGGCGACATCAAGGGCACGAAGTGGATCGCCTCCTACGAGGACCGCAACGTCGACATCGGCCTCGCCTGCGGGCTGCGCGGCAAGGCGCAGATCGGCAAGGGCATGTGGGCCATGCCCGACCTGATGGCGGCGATGCTCGAGGCGAAGATCGGCCATCCGAAGGCCGGGGCCAACTGCGCCTGGGTGCCGTCGCCCACCGCCGCGACGCTGCACGCGCTGCATTACCACAAGGTCGACGTGCTCGCCCGCCAGGCCGAGATCGCCGCGGGCGGTCCGCGCGGGACTCTGGAAGACCTGCTGACCATCCCGGTCGCCGCCGGGGCCAACTGGTCGGAAGACGAGATCCGCGAGGAGATCGAGAACAACGCGCAGGGCATCCTCGGCTACGTGGTGCGCTGGGTCGACCAGGGCGTCGGCTGCTCGAAGGTGCCGGACATCCACGATGTCGGCCTGATGGAGGACCGCGCGACCTGCCGCATCTCCTCGCAGCACCTTGCCAACTGGCTGCACCACGGGGTGGTCTCCGAAGGCGAAGTTCGCGGCGTGATGGAGAAGATGGCCGCCGTGGTCGATCGCCAGAACGCCGGGGATGCCGCCTACATCCCGATGGCGCCGGGCTTCGACAGCGTGGCCTACAGGGCCGCCTGCGATCTGGTGTTCGAGGGCCGGGTGCAGCCCTCGGGCTATACCGAGCCGGTGCTGCACAAGCGGCGGCTGGAGCTGAAGGCGGGCTGATCGGGCTTGTGGGAGGCAGGCGCGGGGTGATCCGCGCCGGAGCGAGGGGGCTGTCTGCCCCCTCGCGCTCCCCCGAGGATATTTGAGACATATGGAAGGGGCGGGCGCGGCGCGTCTGTCCGTGATGAGGGAGAAGGATCATGGCGGGAATTTCGCTGAGCCGCGCGCGGACCATCATCCGCAAGGCGCTGGAGGCCGGCAAGGCGGCGGGCATGGCGCCGCTGTCGGTGGTGGTGCTGGACGAGGGCGGCCACGTGCAGGCCTTCGAGCGGCAGGACGGCGCCTCGCCGGGGCGGTTCGAGATCGCCTTCGGCAAAGCCTACGGCGCGGTCATGCTGGGCATGCCCGGCTCTGCACAGATGGCGCGCGCTGAGGCACAGGCCTATTTCATCGCCGCCGCCAACGGCGCCTTCGGCGGCAAGCTGATCCCCGTGCCGGGTGGCGTTTTGGTCAAGGATTCCAAGGGCCGGACGCTGGGCGCGGTGGGGGTGACCGGGGATTCCTCGGACAATGACGCGGCTGCCGCAAAAGCGGGCATCGAGGCGGTGGGGCTGACCGCACTCATCTGAGCCACCTTTCTAACTGCCTCTCCGTGCCTTATGTTTGACCTAAACAGGCAAGGAGAGGCATGCAAATGACCCGTCCCGTCGTCGGCATCATCGGAAACCAGCACCTGATCAACGAGACCTACCCCGCCCACGCGGGCGGGGTGATGAACACCGAGGCCGTGTCCTGCGTCGCGGGCTGCCTGCCGCTGCTGATCGCGGCGGACCCGCGCTTCGTCTCGGTCGAGGAACTGATGGAGACCTGCGACGGCTTCCTGCTCACCGGCGGGCGGCCGAACGTGCACCCCGAGGAATACGGCGAAGAGGCGACCGAGGCGCATGGTGCCTTCGACCGCGCCCGCGATGCTATCGTGCTGCCGCTGGTGCGCGCCTGCGTCGAGCGCGGCCAGCCCTTCCTCGGCATCTGTCGCGGCTTCCAGGAGGTCAACGTCGCCATGGGCGGCACGCTCTACCCCGAGATCCGCGACCTGCCGGGACGGATGAACCACCGCATGCCGCCCGACGGCACGCTCGAGGAGAAGTTCGCGCTGCGCCACAAGGTGACGCTGACGCCGGGCGGGCGGTTCCACCACCTTTTCGGCGCCACCGAGGTGATGACCAACACGCTGCACGGGCAGGGCATCAACCGCCCCGGCGCGCGGATCGAGATCGAGGGGCTCGCCCCCGACGGCACGCCCGAGGCGCTCTACGTCCGAGGCGCGCCGGGCTTCACCCTGGCGGTGCAGTGGCACCCCGAGTGGGATGCCGCCAATGATCCGGTCTCGCGCCCGCTCTTCACCGCCTTCGGCGACGCGGTGCGGGCCTGGGCGGGCAGGGCCGAGGGGCAGGAGGCCCCCCGGGTCAAGTCCGCCTGATCACGTGACGCGCCTGCGCTGCTGGTACTTCGGCTGGTCCCAGAGCGCGCCGCGCAGGATGCGGGCGAGGATCTCGACCGCCTCGCGCACCTCGTCCTCGCCGATGTAGAGCGGGGAGATGCCGAAGCGCATGATGTCGGGCGCGCGGAAATCGCCGATCACGCCCTGGTCGATCAGCGCCTGCATCGCGGCATAGCCATGTTCGAAGCGGAAGCTGACCTGGCTGCCGCGCTGCTCGTTCTCGCGCGGGGTGGCAAGCTTGAGCCCCGGGCAATGGGTCTCGACCTCCTCGATCATCAGCCCGGTCAGCGCCAGCGAGCGCTTGCGCACATCCTCCATGTCCACCTTGTCCCAGACGTCGAGCGCGGCGTCGAGCGCCGCCATCTGGATCACCGGCGGGGTGCCGACGCGCATCCGCTCGATCCCCGGCGCGGGGCGGTAGCTGCGCTCGAAGGCGAAGGGCGTGTCATGGCCGAGCCAGCCCGAGAGCGCGGGCTCGGCATGGGCGGCGTGGCGGGGCGCCACGTAGATGAAGGCCGGGGCGCCGGGGCCGGCGTTGAGGTACTTGTAGGTGCAGCCGACGGCGAAATCGGCCTTGCCGCCCGCCACGTCGACCGGCAGCGCGCCCGCCGAATGCGCCAGATCCCAGATCGCCAGCGCGCCCATCTCGTGCGCCTTGGCGGTCAGCGCCGCGACGTCGTGGCGGCGGCCGGTGCGGTAGTCGACCTCGGTCACCAAGAGCACGGCGACCTCCTCGGTGATCTCCTCCTCGAGTCGGTGCGGCTCGGCGAGGCGCAGCTCGTAGTCGTCCCCGAGCAGTTCGATCAGCCCCTCGGCCATGTAGAGGTCGGACGGGAAGTTGCCGGTGTCCGACAGGATCACCTTGCGCCCGGGGTTCAGCGCCACGGCGGCGGCCAGCGCCTGGAAGACCTTGATCGAGAGCGTGTCGCCGACCACCGTGTGGCCCTTCTCGGCACCGATCAGGCGGCCGATGCGGTCGCCGAGCCGGGTCGGCATCTCCATCCAGTTGCAGGCGTTCCAGCCGGTGACGAGGTGATCGCCCCATTCCTCGGTCAGCATCTTCTGGATGCGCGCGGGGGTCGCCTTGGGCAGCGGGCCCAGCGAGTTGCCGTCGAGATAGAGCATCCCGAGCGGGATGTGGAACTGCTCCTTGGTCCAGTCGAAGATGGAGCCTGTGGGGGTGGTCAAGTCATGCCTCCTGCGATGCGGGGCCGGTCTCCGGCGCGGGCCGGGGTGCCGGTCGCCGCCCGGGTCCTCCAGCGGCCCCCGTGTGTCGGCGGGGAAAGTGGCGGGGATTTGCGGAGGAGGCAAGATCGGGCTGCGGCATATCGCCCGCGCGACGTCGCGGCAACGCCGCGCTAGACATCGAAAAGCCCTATCGGCACCGTGAGTTGGACCTGCGGGTTGGTCCGGTCCAGGCAAAGGAGGTGAGGCGCGATGCAAGGAAAATTCGATCTGCCTCCCGTCTGGCTGCTGGCCTGCCTCTGCCTCGCCCGCGCGCAGAAGGCCTCGCTGCCGCTGGGGCTGGGTTTCGGCCCGGTCTGGGCGGACCTGCTGGGCGGGCTGCTGGTGGGCGGCGGCGTGCTGATCGCGGCGCTGGCGCTGCTCGAGATGCGGCGCGCGCGCACCACCTTCATGCCCCATGCCGAGCCGGACCGGCTGGTGACCTCGGGCGTGTTCCGCCTGTCGCGCAATCCCATCTACCTGGGAGACGTGATGATTCTTGCAGGATTCATCTTCTACTGGGATGCGGTGCTGTCGCTTGTCCTGCTGCCGATCTTCGTCTGGCTGCTGGAAAAGCGCTTCATCGAGCCCGAAGAGGCGCGTTTGAGACGAAAGTTTGTTGCGGCATTCCGCAACTATGAGACACAAACTAGAAGGTGGCTTTGATTTTTCTTCGCCATGTGTTTAACCGGGTCGTTCCGGTTGTGAGCATGGCACCGCACGGGTAGACCATACGTCAACCGGACACCAACACGAGACCATGAAGGGTCGGAGACTCGGCCTAAAAGGGGGACGAATTACGTGAAGATCGGAACGCCGACAGAGATTTTCGAGGGAGAGGCGCGCGTCGCCATGACCCCGGACTCGGCGCTGCAACTGCAGAAGCTGGGATATGATTGCCTGATCCAGTCAGGCGCCGGCGCGAAGGCAGGCTTTGCCGACGCGGCCTACGAGGCCGCTGGCGTGACCGTGGTGGCGGATGCCGGGGCGCTCTGGGCGCAGTCGGACATCGTTGCCAAGGTGCGCCCGCCGAGCGAAGAGGAAGTGGCGTACCTCACGCCCGAGAAACTGCTGATCTCCTTCTTCTACCCGGTCGCCAACGAGGCGCTGATGAAGCAGGCCGCCGATATCGGCGCCAGCGTGATCGCGATGGACATGGTGCCGCGGATCTCCCGCGCGCAGAAGATGGACGCGCTGTCCTCCATGGCCAACATCGCCGGGTACCGCGCGGTGATCGAGGCGGGCAACAACTTCGGCCGCTTCTTCACCGGCCAGGTGACCGCCGCCGGCAAGGTGCCGCCCGCCAAGGTGCTGATCGTCGGCGCCGGCGTCGCGGGTCTTGCGGCCATCGGCACCTCGACCTCTCTGGGCGCGATCACCTATGCCTTCGACGTGCGCCCGGAAGTGGCCGAGCAAGTCGAATCCATGGGCGCGGAATTCGTCTACCTCGACTTCGAGGAAGAGCAGGCCGACGGCGCATCGTCGGGCGGCTACGCCTCGGTCTCCAGCCCCGAGTTCCGCGAGGCCCAGCTTGCCAAGTTCCGTGAACTTGCGCCGCAGATGGACATCGTCATCACCACCGCCCTCATTCCGAACCGGGAAGCCCCCGAGCTCTGGACCGAGGACATGGTCAAGGCGATGAAACCCGGCTCGGTGATCGTCGACCTCGCGGCAGAGCGCGGCGGCAACTGCAAGCTGACGGTGATGGACCAGAAGATCGTCACCGACAACGGCGTGACCATCATCGGCTACACCGACTTCCCGAGCCGCATGGCGACGCAGAGCTCGACGCTCTACGCCACCAACATCCGGCACATGATGGCGGACCTGACCCCCGGCAAGGACGGCACGGTCAACCACAACATGGAAGACGACGTGATCCGCGGCGCGACCATCGCGCATGGCAAGGCCGTCACCTTCCCGCCGCCGCCGCCGAAGACCAAGGCGATCGCCGCGCAGAAGCCGAAGGAGAAGCTGCCCGAGCTGACGCCGGAACAGAAGCGCGCGCAGGAAGTCGCCGCCTTCAAGGCCCAGACGAAGAGCCAGGTCACCCTGCTCACCGTCGGCGCGGTGCTGCTGCTCGGCGTGGGCCTCGTTGCGCCCGCCAGCTTCATGCAGCACTTCATCGTCTTCGTGCTCTCGGTCTTCGTCGGCTTCCAGGTGATCTGGAACGTCTCGCATTCGCTGCACACCCCGCTGATGGCCGTCACCAACGCCATCTCCTCGATCATCATCCTTGGCGCGCTGATGCAGATCGGCTCGGGCAACTGGCTGGTGATCATCCTTGCCGCGCTCTCGGTCTTCATGGCCGGGATCAACATCTTCGGTGGCTTCCTCGTGACACGGCGCATGCTCGCCATGTTCCAGAAATCGTAAGGAGAGGTGGGGACAATGGAATTCGGATTCACGACGGCGGCCTACGTGGTCGCGGCCGTTCTGTTCATCCTGTCGCTCGGCGGCCTCTCGGGGCAGGAGAGCGCCAAGCGCGCGGTGTGGTACGGCATCGTCGGCATGGGCCTCGCGGTCTTCGCCACGCTGATCGGCCCGGGCTCGGGCCTGTGGCTGCTGGCGGTCATCCTGATCGCGGCGGGCGGCATCATCGGCACCTACGTGGCGAAGAAGGTCGAGATGACCGAGATGCCGCAGCTGGTCGCCGCCATGCACTCTCTGGTCGGCCTCGCGGCGGTCTTCGTCGGCTTCAACGCGCACCTGACCATGCGCACGGTCGAGAAGGCCCGCGCCGCCGGTGAGGCGGTGCACGGCACCTTCGCCGAGCTCGTCGCGCACAAGACCCCGGTCGAGCTCAGCATCCTGCAGGTCGAGCTCTTCCTCGGCATCTTCATCGGCGCGGTGACCTTCACCGGCTCGGTGATCGCCTATGGCAAGCTGGCCGGCAAGGTGACCTCGAAGGCCGAGAAACTGCCGGGCGGGCACATCCTGAACGCGTCCGCCGCGGCGCTCTCGGTGATCTGCCTCATCTGGTACATGAACAGCGGCGGGCTCGTCCCGGTGCTGATCATGACGCTCTGCGCGCTCTTCATCGGCTACCACCTGATCATGGGCATCGGCGGCGCCGACATGCCCGTGGTGGTCTCGATGCTGAACAGCTACTCGGGCTGGGCCGCGGCGGCGATCGGCTTCTCGCTGTCGAACGATCTGCTGATCGTCGTCGGCGCGCTGGTCGGCTCCTCGGGTGCGATCCTGTCGTACATCATGTGCAAGGCGATGAACCGCAGCTTCGTGTCGGTGATCCTCGGCGGCTTCGGTGGCACCTCGGGCCCGGCGATGGAGGTCGAGGGCGAGCAGGTGGCGATCGACGTCGAGGGCGTCGCCGCGGCGCTCGAGGACGCGGACAGCGTCATCATCGTGCCGGGCTACGGCATGGCGGTGGCGCAGGCGCAGCAGAACGTCGCGGAACTGACCCGCAAGCTGCGCGCGCAGGGCAAGGAGGTGCGTTTCGCCATCCACCCCGTGGCGGGCCGCCTGCCGGGCCACATGAACGTGCTGCTGGCAGAGGCGAAGGTCCCCTATGACATCGTTCTGGAAATGGACGAGATCAACGAGGACTTCCCCGAGACCGACGTGGTCATCGTCATCGGCTCGAACGACATCGTGAACCCCGCCGCGCAGGAAGACCCGAACTCGCCCATCGCCGGCATGCCGGTGCTGGAAGTGTGGAAGGCCAAGCAGGTCTTCGTCTCCAAACGTGGCCAGGGCACCGGCTACTCGGGCATCGAGAACCCGCTGTTCTACAAGGACAACACGCGGATGTACTACGGTGACGCCAAGCAGTCGATCGGCGAGCTGCTGACCAAGATCGGCTGACGCCGCGCGGACGTGAAAGACAAGGAAGGGCCCCGCCATCCCGGCGGGCCCCTTTTCCGTTGGCCCCTGTCTGCGCCGCGCGCCGCCCCGGCCCGGCGCGGCTGGCGGGACCTGAGTGCGTATTTGGAAAGAGAAGAAGGGGCGGGTTTTCTTCTCTTTCCAAATACGCAAATCCGGCGGCGGCCACGGGCGCGGGGCCGGGGCGGGGCGCGAAAGCGGCGGTTTGCCCCGGCCCGCGCCGAGATGAGGTGCCGCGCGGCGCGTTTCCGCCTTGCAAGGACCCCCCGAGGCGCATAGAAGACCGCAAATTCGAATTTCGCGGGCGGCCGGATTCCGTGCCCTCGCATCACGACCACAAGGGAATTGGCATGCAGGTCAACGAGACGCTGAACGAAGGTCTGAAGCGCGCCTACGAACTCATCCTCACCGCCGAAGAGCTCGATGCGAAGGTGAACGAGAAGCTCGTCGAGGCACGTCCGGAAATCGAGATGAAGGGCTTCCGCAAGGGCAAGGTTCCGATGCCGCTGCTGAAGAAGCAGTTCGGCCAGCGCGTGCTGGGCGAAAGCATGCAGGAAGCCATCGACGCCGCGATGAACGAGCACTTCGAGAAGACCGGCGACCGCCCGGCGCTCCAGCCGCAGGTCAAGATGACCAACGAGGACTGGAAAGAAGGCGACGACGTCTCGGTCGAGATGAGCTACGAGAAGCTGCCGGAAGTTCCGGAAATCGACGCGTCGAAACTGACCCTCGAGAAGCTCGTGGTGAAGGCCGATGACGCGGCGATCGACGAGGCGCTCAAGCAGCTCTCCGAGAACGCGCAGGACTTCAAGGACCGCCGCAAGGGCTCCAAGGCGAAGGAAGGCGACCAGATCGTCATCGACTTCGTCGGCAAGGTCGACGGTGAGGCCTTCGAGGGCGGCTCCGCCGAGGACTACCCGCTGCTGCTCGGCTCGGGCTCGTTCATCCCCGGCTTCGAAGACCAGCTGATCGGCCTCAAGGTCGAGGAAGAGAAGGCCGTCGAGGTCACCTTCCCCGAGGAATACGGCGCCGCGCATCTCGCCGGCAAGCCCGCCGTCTTCGACGTGACCGTCAAGGCCGTCAAGGAGCCGGTTGCGGCCGAGATCGACGACGAGCTGGCCAAGAAGTTCGGTGCCGAGGATCTCGAAGGTCTGAAGACCCAAATCCGCGGGAGCCTCGAAGCCGAGTACGCCGGTGCCGCACGCCAGGTGCTCAAGCGCGCCATGCTCGACGCGCTGGACGGTGAAGTCAGCTTCGAGCTGCCGCCGAGCCTCGTCGAGGCGGAAGCCAAGCAGATCGCGCACCAGCTCTATCACGAAGAGCACCCGGACGATCACGGCCACAACCACGGCGAGATCGAGCCCACCGACGAGCACAACAAGCTCGCCGAGCGCCGCGTGCGCCTTGGCCTGCTGCTCGCCGAGATCGGCCAGAAGGCCGAGATCGAGGTGACCGACCAGGAGATGACCCAGGCGATCCTGATGCAGGCGCGTCAGTACCCGGGCCAGGAACGTGCCTTCTTCGACTTCGTGCGCCAGAACGCCCAGATGCAGCAGCAGCTGCGCGCGCCGATCTTCGAGGACAAGGTCATCGATCACATCGCCGCAGGCGCCAAGGTGACCGAGAAGGAAGTCTCGAAAGAAGACCTCCAGAAGGCCGTCGAAGCACTCGACGAAGAATAAGTCCGGGCGGAAACGCCGGACCCGGGGGGCCGCCTGCAAGGGCGGCCCCTTTTGCATATGTGCGGCGTGCTTTGCATGTGCGGCATGACGCGATGCAGCCGCGGCGAGGAATTGCCTTGCTGGAATATGTGCCCGCGTGTGATCCTGAGCGCGGGAGGATCCCGCGATGGACAGCGCGCAGCCCAGCGAGGAGAGCCGGCGCAAGGTGCTGGAGGCGGCCGAGATCGGCGCCGTGGCGCATCTCTACCGCGGCGAGGTCTACCGCTCGACCATCTGGCGCACGCGGCTCGACACCACGACCAACTGGGCGGTGGTGACGCTGGGCATCGCGCTCTCGATCTCCTACAGCTCGCCCGCGGCCTCGCCGCTGCCGCTGATCCTCGTCGGCATCCTGATCCTGTTCTTCCTGATGCTCGAGGCGCGGCGCTACCGCTACTTCAACGTCTGGCGTGCGCGCTGCCGCTGGATGGAGACGCATTTCTTCGCCCCCATGCTGCACGATGGCGACCTGCACATGGAGGAGGGCTGGCAGGAGGTGCTGGCGCAGGACTACTGGCGGCCGCGCTACCACGTCACGGTCTGGGTGGCGATCGGGCGGCGGATCCGGCGCAACTACGTCTGGATCCTGCTGATCCAGAGCGTCGCCTACATCGGCAAGCTGCTGGTCCATCCCGAGCCGCTGACCTCGGGCGCCGAGTTCGTCGAGCGCGCGGCGGTGGGGCCGATCCCCGGCGCGCTGGTGCTGGCGGCGGGGGTGCTCTACTGCCTCGTCTGGGGCGCGGCCGCGCTCTGGAGCTGGCGCGACGACGCGCGCCGCGCGCGGCTGAGGCGCAACCGCACCAGCATGGGCTAGGCCGGGCGGCTCAGCGGCTCAGGGCCCGAGCCTTGCGGCGGCGCGCTCGGAGGCGGCGCGGCGGCGGGCGATGAAGGGGGCGATCCGCGCCTCGATTCGCGCCAGAAGCGCCGGATCGGCGCTGCGCGGGCTGCCGGAGGAAAAGGGCGGCGCCGGGTCGTACTCGATCTGCAGCTGGATTTCCTGCGCCGCCTCGGCGCCGAGCATCTCGGCCGCCACCGCGAGCGCGAAGTCGATTCCCGAGGTGACGCCCGCGCCGGTGATGCGATTGCCGTCGCGCACCACGCGCTCGGCGACCGGGGTCACGCCGAAGAGCGCGAGCTGGTCGATCGAGGACCAGTGCGAGGTGGCGCGGCACCCCTCGAGCAGGCCCGCGGCCGCGAGCACCAGCGAGCCGGTGCAGACCGAGGTCACCAGCCGGCATCCCGGCGCGATGCGGCGCAGGAAGCCCAGCGTCTCGTCGTCGGACATGAGCGCGATCTGTCCCGGCCCGCCCGGCACGCAGACGAGATCGAGCGGCGGGCAGTCGTCGAAGCGGCAGGTCGGCAGCATGGCGAAGCCGCGGTCCGAGGCGACGGGGTCCAGCGTCTTCCACAAGAGCTCGATCCGCGCGCCGGGCATACGCGAGAAGACCTCGAGCGGGCCGGTGAGGTCGAGCTGGGTGAGGTCGGGAAAGAGGACGAGGCCGATGTTCATGCGCGTCTCCGGTCTGCCGCCGGGTCAGGCTAGGCGCGGGGACGGGCGGCCGCAAGCGCGCGGCGCCCCGGAAAGGAAAAAGCCGCGCCGGGGGAACCGGCGCGGCTTCGATGTCTTGGTGATCCGGGAAGGGATCAGGCGTTCTCGTCGCCTGCTTCCGCGTCGTCCTCGTCGGAGGTTGCCGCGCCGAGATCGTCGAAGAGTTCCGAGATCTCGAATTCGGCCTGTGCCTCTTCCTCGGCCGCCAGCTGCTGGATCGACTTGCCCGATGCCTGCAGCTCTGCCTCTTCGGGCGAACGTGCGACGTTGAGGTTGATGGTGACCATCACCTCGGGGTGCAGGTGCACCTCGACTTCGTGCACGCCCAGTTCCTTGATCGGCTGGCGGATGACGACCTGCTTGCGGTCGAGCGAGAAGCCTTCCTCGGTGGCGACATCTGCGGCGTCACGGGTGGTGACGGAGCCGTAGAGGTTGCCGCCGTCGGATGCCTGGCGAATCACGACGAACTGCTGGCCGCCAAGCTTCGCGCCGAGAGCTTCGGCTTCCTGCTTGGACTCGAGGTTGCGGGCCTCGAGCTGGGCTTTCTGCGCTTCGAACGAGGCGATGTTCTCTTTCGAGGCAGTCAGCGCCTTGCCCTGCAGCAGCAGGTAGTTACGGGCATAGCCGGGCTTCACGTCGACGACATCGCCCATCTGGCCGAGCTTGGCCACGCGCTCCAGAAGAATGACTTGCATTGGTCTCTCTCCTTATTTCACGACGTAGGGCAGCAGGGCGAGGAAGCGGGCGCGCTTGATGGCACGGGCCAGTTCACGCTGCTTCTTTGCCGACACTGCGGTGATGCGGGACGGGACGATCTTGCCGCGCTCGGAGATGTAGCGCTGAAGCAGACGGGTGTCCTTGTAGTCGATCTTGGGTGCGTTCTCACCGGAGAAGGGGCACACCTTGCGACGGCGGAAAAACGGTTTTGCAGCCATTGGTTTAGCTCCTCTGGTTCAGATCAGTTGCGGGGACGGCGTTCGCCGCGGCCCTCGCGCTCGTCGCGCTTCTGCATCTGCACCGAGGGGCCCTCGGCGTGCTCTTCGACCTTGATGGTCAGAACGCGCATGACGTCGTCATGCAGGCGCATCAGGCGTTCCATTTCCTGCACGGCCGCCGCGGGTGCGTCGGACTTGAGGAAGGCGTAGTGGCCCTTGCGGTTCTTGTTGATCTTGTAGGCCATGGTCTTCACGCCCCAGTACTCGGATTCGACGACCTTGCCGCCGTTGTCCGAGAGGACGGTGCCGAAATGTTCGACGAGACCTTCAGCCTGCGCGTTGGAAAGATCCTGACGCGCAATGAAAACATGCTCATAAAGCGGCATGTGTGCTCCATTTCTATCGGGGCGCATTTCATAGGGCAGGCAATCCTCTCCGCTCCTGCCCACGAGAGTCTGCGCGGTTCACATGATCGCGCGGAGGGATGGGGCTCTATACACCGTTCCGCCGGGGATACAACCCTCGAAGGGCCGGGGCGAGGGCGATTAACCACATCTTAAGACTCGCGACGGGTGACCTTGCGGCGGGGCCGGAAAAGGCCCGCGGAGTTCCCCGGCAGCGCCCAAATTCTGTCCGGTTTCGGGATCAGATCGGCGGACGGAATGACAGACTGCGCAGGAGGTGAGCAATGTCCATGGGAGAGACCCACAGTCACGAAGAGGGCGCGCTGCGCGGACAGCTGCTGCGGGTGCTGGGGCAGATGGTCGGCTTCACGCTCGCGCTTGCGGCCTTTGCGCTCTGGCTGGTGCCCGAGGCGGGCGAGGGGCTGTCGCTGGCGCGGCTCGCGCTGTCGCTGGTGCTGCTGCTCGGCGGCATGGCCTCGGTGCTCGGCTGCGCCGAACGGCGCTAGGAGCACGGTTCGGCGGGGCAGGTCCCGCGCGGGGCCCGGGGTCTTCCCGGGCCCCTTTTCTTTGGCGGTGCAGCACCCTGTGCAGTCCTGCATCCCGCAAGTGTTCGATTTTCCACATACCCTGTGGAGGCAGCCCCAATTGCCGCGGCGCGGCGAATGACGACATGGTCGGGCATCGAAACGCATCCATCCGGAGATATCCGTCATGAAATCCCTCCTGCTCGCCGGCGCCGTCGCGCTTGCCCCCCTTGCCGCCGCCGCCGCGCCCGAGACCTATGTCTTCGATGCGAGCCACACGCAGATCGTCTTCTCCTACAACCACCTCGGTTTCTCGACCGGCTACGGCATGTTCGGCGGCTTCGACGGCGAGATCCAGTACGACGCCGAGGATCCGGCCGCCTCGACCGTCAAGACCTCGTGGGACGTGACCACCATGCTGACCGGCTGGGAAGCGCGCTACGACCACTTCATGAGCGGCGACTTCTTCGGCGGCTCCGAGGACAAGACCGTCTCCTTCACCTCGAAGTCGATCGAGATCACCAGCGACAGCACCGGCCTCATCACCGGTGACCTGACCCTGAACGGCGTGACCAAGGAAGTCGTGCTCGACGCGGTCCTGACCCAGGCCGGTGACCACCCGATGGAAGGCAAGCCCTGGCTCGGCTTCCACGCCACCACCACGCTGATCCGCTCGGACTACAACCTCGGCATGTTCGCGCCCTACGTCAGCGACGAGGTCGAGGTCGAGATCTCGATCGAAGCGATGAAGGCCGAGTGAGCCGGATTTTTCCTGTCCCCGCGGGCACAGGGGCGTCTGTGTAACGAGTGACGCGTCAAGAGCAGTACCAGTGCCCCCCGGAGTCCATGGCTCCGGGGGTTGTTTCTTGTTTGCGGCAGGGGGTGGCCCTGGTTGCATCGCCCGGGCCGCGATCACCCTCGCCGGGAAAGCGCGACCGGCCTTGCGTTATTGCTTAGGCGATTTCCTAAGTTTTATCTTGGCAGGGCGCCGGAGTGGCGTATGGTTAGGCGTATGGCTAAGTTTGATTCCCAGCTCGACCTGCATTTTTCGGCCCTCGCCGATCCGACCCGGCGCGCGATCCTCGCGCGGCTGGCGCGGGGCAGGGCCAGCGTGTCCGAGCTGGCCGCGCCACATGACATGGCCCTGCCGTCGTTCATGGGGCACCTGAGGAAGCTGGAAGAGGCCGGGCTCGTCGTGACGACGAAGCAGGGCCGCGTGCGCCACTGCGAGCTTTCGCCCGGGGCCTTCGCCCCGGTGCAGGACTGGCTCGGCGAACAGCGCGCGATCTGGGAGGGCCGGCTCGACCGGCTCGACGACTACGTGACAAGGCTCATGAAGGAGAGAAACACATGACCCTCGATCCCGAAACCGACCTGTCCTTCACCCGAACCGTCGCGGCACCGCCGGAGATCCTCTTCGAGTGCTGGACCACGCCCGAGCACATCCGGCATTTCTTCGTGCCGATGCCGCACAGCGTCACCTCCTGCGAGATCGACCTGCGGGTCGGGGGGAAGTTCAACACGACCTTCAACGTCGAGGGCAACGAGATGCAGAACAATGGCGTCTGGCTCGAGGTCGTGCCGAACCGCAGGCTGGTCTTCACCGACGCCTATTCCGAGGGGTGGAAGCCCGCGCCCGACCCGTTCATGACCGCGATCGTCGAGTTCGAGGATGACGGCAAGGGTGGCACGACCTATACCGCGACCGCCCGCCACCGCAGCGCCGAGGCGAAGAAATCGCACGAGGAGATGGGCTTCTACGACGGCTGGGGCACGGTGGTGACGCAGCTCGAGGCCTACGCCAAGACCCTGCTCTGAGATCTACCCGGCGGCGCGCATCGCGCCGCCGTCCCCGCGCAGCAGGCGGCCCGGCCCCTGCGCCCGCGTGCCCGCCAGCCGCGCCATGTGCCAGGCGAGCACGGTGTTGCTGGCCAGCACCGGCAGGCCCGTCGCGGCCTCGAGCGGCTCGATCACCGGCAGGGCGCGCAGGTTGGTGCAGGAGAGAAACAGCGCCTCGACCGGCTCGGCGCTCGCCGCGACCAGTTGCTGCCCGGCGGCGAGGATGGACGTGGCCGAGATGCGCGCCACCCGCGCCTCCTCCTCGACGAGGAAGCTGCCGAAGACCGGCGTTGCGATCCCCGCTTCCGCCAGCACCGCGCGCAGCCGCTCCGAGACCGGCGCCACATAGGGCGAGAGCAGGGCAAGGCGGCTGAGGCCCAATTCGGCGCAGGCGGCGATCAGCGCGGTAACCGGCTCGGTCACGTGCTGCACCTCCACCCCCGCGCGGATCCGCGCCGCAACCTCCGCCGCGCCGATCTGCGCCGTGCCCGAGGTGCAGCCGTAGCCCACGACCGCCAGCTGCGCGCCCGCCGGGAAGAGCGCGGCCGACGCGGTCATTTCGCTTTCCATCGCCGCCAGCGTCGCGGGGGTGACCTCGGCGCCAGAGGGTATGCGGCTGACCAGCAGCTCCAGCTCGGGCGGCAGCAGGCGCCGCAGGTCGGGCTCGATGGTCTCGTCCGACTGCAGCACGATCAGCCCGACCTGAGCGGGGCGCGTGGCCTCGAGCGCGTGGGGGAAGTGATGTCCGGTCATGTCGGAAGCTCCGGCAGGTGGGTCGCGGGGGTGGTCAGCCAGTCGGCCCCGCTCTCGCGGATCACGATGTCCTCCTCGTGGACCAGCATCCGCCCCGGCGAAAGCTCGATCCCCGGCTCCAGCGTCAGCACCATGCCGGGCTCGAGCCGCGTGTCGTCACCGGCGATGAGCGAGGGCGGCTCGGTCAGTTGCATGCCGAGCCCGTGGCCCAGCCGCCCGACGTCGGAGCCGCCGCAGATCGCCGCCATGGCGTGGAAGAGATCGCAGGCCCGCGCGCCGGGCGTCGCGGCGGCGAACCCGGCCTGCACCGCCTCGATGAGGCGCGCGTGGGCCTCCAGCACCGCGGCCCCGGCGCGGCCGAGCGAGACGTTGCGGTCGAAGTCGCAGAAATAGCCGTCCAGCATCAGCCCGGTGTCGAGCATCAGCACGTCACCCTCGCGCAGTGGCGTCTCGGTGGCGGGGGAGATCACGTCGCCGTAGCCGCCCGGACCCGCCGCGCCCGCGAGGTAGGGCACCCAGTCCGCGCCCTCGTCGAGCGCCAGCATCTGGAAGCGGCGGAACACCTGCGCCAGCGGCAGGCCGGGGCGGACGATCTCGGGCAGGCGGGCGAAGGCGCGGCTGCCGATGTCGCAGGCGGCGCGGATATGGGCGATCTCGCCCTCGGATTTCACCATGCGCAGCGCGCGCATGATCCCGGCGTCGGGGCCGAAGAGCCGGTCGGGCAGGCGGTGCTTCAGCGCCTCCCAGTCCGAGAGCGGCATTCTCAAGTGAGTTTCGCCGCCGCTCGGCACGCCGACCCATTCGCCGGGCGGCACCGCCTCGGCGAGCGCACCCGCCAGCAGCGAGACGCCGTCGTCGCCGTAGTCGGGCGAGCGCCAGGTGCGGATGTCGCGGATCCAGCACTGCCCCATGAGATGCGCGCCGATCGAGGGGATCACCGCCACCGGCTCGCCCTCTGCCGGCACGACAAGGAACCACGGCCGCGTCGGGCTCTCCCAGAACCGGGTCAGGAAGCCGGTGAAGTAGCGCACCTCGGGCTCGGTGGTCAGCAGCAGCGCCGAGATGCCGGACATGGCCATGCGCGCCTGCGCCCGGGCCAGCCGGGCGCGGTATTCGGACGGGCCGAAGCCCCGGGAAGGCGCGCGCATGTCCATGCACCAGCGTCGCCATGCCGCGACCCGCCGGTCAAGCGCGAAGCGCGGTCAGCCCTGCCGGGCGCGGAAGTCGGCGAGGCTCTTGCCCGGTTCGTCGACGAAGAGCCCGGGCAGGGGCGTTACCGCGCGCACCTGCTCGATCCGGATCGTCTCGAAGCCGCGCGCGGTCTCGTTCCAGGTGATGCAGGTCCAGATCCGGCCCCAGTAGTCCATGTGCAGCGGCCGCAGGTCCTGCGGTGCGGGCCGGTCCTTCAACGTGACGCGCAGCTTCTGCCGGGCGCGGATCGCGGCGCGGAAGTCGGGCATGAAGCGGAAGCCCTCGGCGGCGTCGCGGAACGGGTAGGTGGCAAAGCCGAAGGCCCCGCCGGTGCTGCCGTCCTCGGGCAGCAGCGCGTCGATCCGGGCCGAGAGCTGCTCGGCCGCCTCGGCAAGGTCGGCCATGCCGCCCTGTCCGACCGCGGCAAGCCCGAGGTGCAGCGCCTCGAGCTCGAGCTCGCTGAGGTTGAGCGGCGGCAGGGTGAAGGCGGCGCGGGCGGTGTAGCCGCGGCCGCGCTCTCCGCCGACCGGCACGCCCGAGGCGGCCAGCGTGTCCATGTCGCGGTAGATGGTGCGCACCGAGACGCCCAGCTCCTCGGCCAGCGCCTCTGCGGTGTGCAGCGTGCCATCCTTGAGCCGCTGCATGAGGGCGGCGAGCCGGTCCGACTTCTTCATCCGTGGCGCTCCGGGCCGGGGGCGATTCGGGTCCTCAGCGGGGCGGCCCCGCGGCCCCAACTGACAAAATAATGTCACCTGACAGAATACCGTCAGAAAGCGGAAAGAAAACCCCCTCCGGCGCCCGCCGGGCCGGGCTTTGCCGCTTCCGCGCCGCGCCGAAGGATCCTAGAACCCGGGAACAGATTTCGACGCGCCGCTTCGGGGACACCCATGATGGGTTGGAGCGGCCCAAGGGAGACTAAGGACATGCTCAACAACATCGGCCTTCCGGGCCTTCTGCTCATCGCCGTCGTGGTGCTGGTTCTGTTCGGCCGCGGCAAGATTTCCAACCTCATGGGCGAGGTCGGCAAGGGCATCACCGCCTTCAAGAAGGGCGTGAGCGACGGTGCCAAGGAACTCGAGGACGAAAAAGCTGCCGAGGCCAAGGACGTGACCCCGCAGAGCGAGAAAGACAAGGTCTGATCCCATGTTCGATCTTGGCTGGTCGGAACTCATGGTCATCGGCATCGTGGCGCTCATCGTCGTGGGCCCCAAGGACCTGCCGATCCTGTTCCGCAATGTGGGTCGCTTCATGGGCAAGGCGCGCGGCATGGCGCGCGAGTTCACCCGCGCGATGAACGACGCGGCGGACGAGGCGGGCGTGCGCGACGTGGCCAAGACGCTGAAGGCGGCAACCAACCCCGTCGGCTCGGCGCTGGACGGGGTGCGCGACGCCGCCAAGTCGATGACCGACCCCACCCCCCCGAAGAAGACCGAGGGGCTGAAGGAAGATCCCGGCGCGCTCGATGCCGAGCGGGCCGCGAACAAGCAGAAGATCGAGGCTGGCGCCGCCCGCGCCGCCGCCGAGCGCCAGAAGCGCGAGGCGGAGGCGGCAATGAAGCGCGCCGAGGAGTCCGCGAAGAAGGCCGAGGAGCTGGAAGCGCAACTGAAGAAAGATGGTGACGCATGAGCCAGGCGGACCATGACGAAATCGACGACAGCTCCGCGCCGCTGATCGAGCACCTGGCGGAGCTGCGCACGCGGCTCATCCGGGCCGTCGGGGCCTTCATCGTGGGCATCGTGCTGGCCTTCTTCGTGGCCGAGCCGCTGCTGCAGTTCCTGCTCGGCCCGATCGAGCACACGCTGCGGGCGCTTGGCGATCCCTCGCCGACCATGCAGTACACCTCGCCGCAGGAATACCTGTTCACGCTGTTCCGCATCTCGATGGTGTTCGGCTTCGCGCTGGCCTTCCCGGTGATCTCGTTCCAGCTCTGGCGCTTCGTCGCCCCGGGGCTCTACAAATCCGAGAAGAACGCCTTCCTGCCGTTCATGATCGCCTCGCCGATCATGTTCCTGCTGGGCGCGAGCTTTGCGCATTTCGTGGTGACGCCGCTCGCGATGCAGTTCTTCCTCGGCTTCGCCGACGTGAGCTCGATCTTCGCCGATCTGCTGCAGCGGGCCACCGACGGGTTGCCGTCCGACCTTCCGGTCGACGCCGCCGTGGTGCCCGAGACCGCCGAGGGCATGAAGATCACCTTCTTCGGCAAGGTGAACGAGAGCCTCGACATCACGCTGAAGTTCATCCTCGCCTTCGGCCTCTGCTTCCAGCTGCCCGTGCTGCTGACGCTGATGGGCAAGGCGGGGCTGGTCTCGGCCGGGGGTCTTGCCTCGGTGCGCAAATACGCGGTGGTGGCGATCCTCATCCTTGCGGCGATCGTGACGCCGCCGGACGTGACCACGCAGCTCATCCTCTTCGTGGTGGTCTACGGGCTCTACGAGATCTCGATCTTCCTCGTCCGCATGGTTGAGAAGAAGCGCGAGAAGGAACTGCGCGCCGAGGGCCTGTGGTTCGAGGATGACGCGGAAGAAGGTCAGGAGGACCGCACCACGTGAAGAGTAAAGCGTTGAAACGCATCGCGGAGGCGCTGGAGCGGATGGCTCCGGCGCCTCTTGCCGCACCGGAGTTCGGCGCGGCGGATGCCTTTGTCTGGCACACCGATCCGGACCGGCTCGAGCCGGTGGCCGAGGTGAGCCGGGTCGACCTGAAACTGCTGGTCGGCATCGACCGGAGCCGCGACACGCTGCTCGGCAACACCCTGCAGTTCGCCCGAGGGCTGCCCGCCAACAACGCCCTGCTCTGGGGCGCGCGCGGCATGGGAAAATCCAGCATCGTCAAGGCTGTGCACGCCGAGGTTCGCAGCCGGGGCGAGGGGCTCAAGCTGGTCGAGCTGCAGCGCGAGGACCTGCCCTCGGTGGGCCGGCTGCTGAACCTGCTGCGCGGCGCGCCGCATCGCTTCGTGCTCTTCTGCGACGACCTCTCGTTCAGCCATGACGACCAGCATTACAAGAGCCTCAAGGCGGTGCTGGACGGCGGCATCGAGGGCCGGCCCGAGAACGTGCTCTTCTACGCCACCTCGAACCGCCGGCACCTGATGCCGCGCGACATGATCGAGAACGAGCGCAGCACCTCGATCAACCCTTCCGAGGCGGTCGAGGAGAAGGTCTCGCTGTCGGACCGCTTCGGGCTCTGGCTGGGCTTCCACCCCTGTTCGCAGGACGAGTACCTGGCGATGATCCGCGGCTACTGCACCGAGTACGGCGTGACGATCGACGACGACACGATGCGGGCCGAGGCGATCGAGTGGCAGGCCACGCGCGGCGCGCGCTCGGGCCGGGTCGCCTGGCAGTATTTCCTCGATCTGGCGGGCCGCAAGGGCGTGACCCTGGGCTGAGCCGGGAATTTGAGTATTTGCGGAAAGATGAAAGGGCCGGGGATCTTCCCCGGCCCTTTTTCCATCGCGGCCGCGCTTTCATCTTTCCAAAAATACTCGACTCCGAGGTTGCGGCCGGGGGCGGCTTCGGGCGAGATGCGCGCGAGGACCGGGGGAGCGGGAATGACCAAGCAGATTGAACTGGTGCTGTTCGATTTCGACGGCGTCGTGGTGGACAGTGAGATCATCTCGCTGCGCATGCTGGTGGCCGAGCTGGCGCAGCAGGGCGTCACCGTCGACATCCCCTACGTCGCCCGGCATTTCCTCGGCCGCAGCTATCCCACGGTGATCGCGCAGATCCGCGAGGAATTCGGCATCGTCCTGCCCGAGGGCTTCGAGGCCGACTACCGTGCCCGGCTCATCGCCGCCTTCGAGGCCGAGGGGCTGCAGGTCATGCCGCACCTGCGCGAGGTGCTGGGCGCGCTGGCCGTGCCCTATTGCCTTGCCACCAGCTCGAGCCCGGCGCGGGTCGCCTCGAGCCTTGCGATGACCGGGCTGACCGAGGCCTTCGCGGGGCGGATCACCACCGCCTCGGAGGTCACGCGCGGCAAGCCCGCGCCGGACCTGCCGCTGCGCGCCGCCGAGAAGGCCGGGATCGACCCCGACCGCTGCCTGCTGATCGAGGATTCGCTGGCCGGGATCGGCGCGGGGCTGGCGGCGGGCATGCAGGTCTGGCAGTTCACCGGCGGAAGCCACCTCGCGGACGGGCCGCTGCCCGAGGACCCGCAGGCGGTGCCGCACCGTCAATTTGCAAGTTTCGCGGAACTCCCGCATCTTGCGCCCGACCTCTTCCTCGCAGGCAAGTGACCATGGCCCTTCGCAGCATCGACGACAGCGACGCCTCTCCCCAGGACCTCGCGGCGCGGGCCGCCTGGCTCTACTACGTGGGCGGGCTGCGGCAGGACCAGATCGCCGACGAACTCGGCATCTCGCGCCAGCGCGCGCAGCGGCTGGTGGCGCGGGCGGTGGCCGAGGGGCTGGTCAAGGTGCGCATCGACCATCCGATCGGCGAGTGCCTCGAGCTCGAGCGCAGGCTGCGCCAGCGCTTCGGGCTGGTCCGGGCGCGGGTCGCGCCGCGCGCCGACGCCGGGCAGGACGCGCTGCGCGCCATCGCTCCCTTTGCCGCCGCCGAGATGGAGCGGCTCTTCGCGCAGGAGACGCCGCAGCTGATCGCGCTCGGCACCGGGCGGACGCTGCGCGCGATGATCGACCAGATGCAGACCATCTCGGCCGGGCATCACCGCATGGTCTCGCTGATCGGCAACGTCGCCCCGGACGGCTCGGCCTCGTTCTACGAGGTGATCATGCGCATCGCCGACAAGACCGGCGCGCCGCACTACCCGATGTCGGTGCCGGTGATGGCGCGCGACGCCGAGGAATTCGCCACCTACCGCAGCCTGCCGCACGTGAAGAGCTCGCGCGCGCTGGCCAAGGAGGCGGACGTGACCGTGGTCGGAATCGGCCAGATGGCGGATGACGCGCCGCTCTTCGTGGACGGGTTCATCACCGCCGAGGAGTTGGCCAGCCTGCGCGAAGCGGGGGCCGCGGGCGAACTCGGCGGTCACGTTTTCGATTCCGAGGGGCGCTATCTCGATCACCCTGTCAACCGGTTCATGGTCGGTGTGCGGGTGCCGCAGAACGAGAATCCGGTGATCTGCGTTGCTGGAGGTGTGAGCAAGATCAAGGCGTTGCGCGCCGCTCTTAAGGGGCGGCTGATCCAGGGCCTGATCACCGACGAGCTCACCGCCGCCGAAATCCTCAGCACTTCCTAAAGGCATTGCGCTCAAAATGAGCTTGACTCGACTCGTGACCTAAGGTGAGCATTTGCCCATCACGCGGGCAGTTGCTCACCGAGAGGAGATCGGTCGGTCTGTCCAGTGTCGGAATTCAGGGAGGATTTCTCATGTCAGTTACCATCCGCGCGCTCATGGGCGCGTGCGCCATCGGTGCCCTCGGCACCGCTGCGCTTGCCGAGACCACCATCACCGTCGCCACGGTGAACAACGGCGACATGATCCGAATGCAGGGTCTGATGGACGCCTTCTACGAGGCGCACCCCGACATCAAGGTCGAGTGGGTGACGCTCGAGGAGAACGTGCTGCGCCAGCGCGTGACGCAGGACGTCGCCACCAAGGGCGGCCAGTTCGACGTGATGACCATCGGCACCTACGAGGTTCCGATCTGGGGCGAGCGCGGCTGGCTCGTGAGCCTCGACGACCTGCCCGAGAGCTATGACGCGAACGACATCCTGCCCGCCATCCGCGGCGGCCTGACCGTCGACGGCCACCTCTACGCCGCGCCCTTCTACGGCGAGAGCTCGATGGTGATGTACCGCAAGGATCTCATGGAGAAGGCCGGGCTCGAGATGCCCGAGGCGCCGACCTGGGAGTTCATCAAGCAGGCCGCGGCGGCGATGACCGACAAGGGCTCCGAGGTCTACGGCATCTGCCTGCGCGGCAAGGCCGGCTGGGGCGAGAACATGGCCTTCCTGACCGCCATGGCCAATTCCTACGGCGCGCGCTGGTTCGACATGGACTGGAAGCCGCAGTTCGACAGCGAGGCGTGGAAGGCGACGCTCACCGACTACCTCGACCTGATGAACAACTACGGCCCGCCGGGCGCCTCGTCGAACGGCTTCAACGAGAACCTCGCGCTGTTCCAGTCGGGCAAGTGCGGCATGTGGATCGACGCCACCGTCGCGGCCTCCTTCGTGACCAACCCGACCGACTCCACCGTCGCCGACAAGGTCGGCTTCGCGCTGGCGCCGGACAACGGGCTCGGCAAGCGCGGCAACTGGCTCTGGGCCTGGAACCTCGGCATCCCCGCCGGCACCCAGAAGGAAGAGGCGGCCAAGGCCTTCGTCGAATGGGCGACCTCGAAGGAGTACATCGACCTCGTGGCCTCGAAGGAGGGCTGGGCCAACGTGCCGCCGGGCACCCGCACCTCGCTCTACGAGAATGCCGAGTACCTTGCCGCCGCGCCCTTCGCGCAGATGACGCTCGACTCGATCAACGCCGCCGACCCGCAGCACCCGACCGTGGACGAGGTGCCCTACGTGGGCGTCCAGTTCGTCGCCATCCCCGAGTTCCAGGGCATCGGCACGGCGGTGGGCCAGCAGTTCTCGGCCGCGCTGGCCGGGCAGGTGAGCGCCGACCAGGCGCTGCAGTCGGCCCAGCAGCTTACCGAGCGCGAGATGATGAAAGCCGGCTACATCAAGTAAGTCTCGCGACCGACGGCCAGGGGATCGGGCGGGCCCTCCGGGGATCGGCAGGGGCCCGTCACCTCCACCTTCCCTGGCCAGCCCGGCCGGTTCCGGACGCGCAACGACGCCGCGACGCAAGATCGCGCGACGGAGCGCAGCGCCACCCGTCCTCACCCGGGGGCGCGGATCCGGCCGGGTTCTCCTGCTTCCGGGGCATTGCCCGCCCGCCCACCCGGGCGACACGGCCCCGGAAGCGCTTCACCCCCGAAGCGCTCCAATCCCAGGGAGAGAGCCCATGGCCACCAAAGCTTCGCGCGCCGCCGCCCGCATGATGATCTCGCCCGCCGTCCTGCTGCTGCTGGGCTGGATGATCGTCCCGTTGACGATGACGCTCTACTTCTCGTTCCTGCGCTACAACCTGCTGATGCCGGGGATGGAGGAGTTCGCAGGCTGGACCAACTACAGGTTCTTCCTGACCGATCCCGCCTTCACCACGGCGCTGTGGAACACGCTCAAGCTGGTCGGGGGCGTGCTGCTCATCACCACGGTCGGCGGCACGCTGCTGGCGCTGCTGATGGACCAGCCGTTCTGGGGCCAGGGCATCGTGCGCATCCTGGTGATCGCGCCCTTCTTCGTGATGCCGACCGTCTCGGCGCTGGTCTGGAAGAACATGTTCATGAACCCGGTGAACGGGCTCTTCGCGCATCTCGCCAAGTTCCTCGGGCTGCAGCCCTACGATTTCCTCGCGCAGGCGCCGCTCGGCTCGATCATCTTCATCGTGAGCTGGCAATGGCTGCCCTTCGCCACGCTGATCCTGCTGACCGCGCTGCAGTCGCTCGACCAGGAGCAGCTCGAGGCGGCCGAGATGGACGGGGCGGGCGCGCTCTCGCGCTTCTTCTACATCATGCTGCCGCACCTCGCGCGGGCGATCACCGTGGTGATCCTGATCCAGACCATCTTCCTGCTGTCGGTCTTCGCCGAGATCCTCGTGACCACCAATGGCGGGCCGGGCGTGGCCTCCACCAACCTCACCTACCTCATCTACATGCAGTCGCTGCTGCAGTTCGACGTCGGCGGCGGCTCGGCCGGGGGCGTGGTGGCGATCATCCTCGCCAATATCGTCGCGGTCTTCCTGATGCGGATGATCGGCAAGAACCTGGAGACCTGAGCGATGAGGGATCGCGGCATGGAGCGGCCTGCGGCCGCTGACGCCTCCGGCGGGAGTATTTTAGGAAAAATGAAAGGGAGGGGCTGAGATGGCACGCAAAGTGACGACCCGGCGCAAGGCCGTGGTGACCGTGCTGGCCTGGGCCGTGGGGATCGCGATCTTCTTCCCGATCCTGTGGATCTTCATCCTGTCGTTCAAGTCCGAGGGCGACGCGATCAAGACGCCGATCGAGGTGCTGACCTCGAGCTGGACCTTCGAGAGCTACGCCACGGTGCAGGAGCGGTCGAACTACTTCCGGCACTTCTGGAACTCGGTGGTGATCTCGCTCGGCTCGACGCTGATCGGCCTCTTGATCGCCATCCCGGCGGCCTGGGCCATGGCCTTCGTGCCGGGCAAGCGCACCAAGGACGTGCTGATGTGGATGCTCTCCACCAAGATGCTGCCGCCGGTCGGGGTGCTGGTGCCGATCTACCTGCTGTTCCGCAACCTCGGGCTGCTCGACACGCGCATCGGCCTCGTGATCGTGCTGACGCTGATCAACCTGCCGATCATCGTCTGGATGCTCTACACCTACTTCAAGGAAATCCCCGGCGAGATCCTCGAGGCCGCGCGCATGGACGGCGCCTCGCTGAAGAACGAGCTCATCCACGTGCTGACGCCGATGGCGGTGCCGGGGATCGCCTCGACCCTGCTGCTCAACATCATCCTCGCCTGGAACGAGGCCTTCTGGACGCTGAACCTGACGGCGGCCAAGGCGGCCCCGCTCACGGCCTTCATCGCCAGCTATTCGTCGCCCGAGGGCCTGTTCTACGCCAAGCTCTCGGCCGCCTCGACCATGGCCATCGCGCCGATCCTCATCATGGGCTGGTTCAGCCAGAAGCAACTCGTCCGCGGCCTGACCTTCGGCGCGGTCAAATAAGATAGGAGCCAGACATGGGACGCATCACCCTCGACAAGGTGACCAAGAGCTTCGGCGAAGTGAACGTCATCCCGCCGCTGGACCTGACCATCAACGATGGCGAGTTCGTGGTCTTCGTCGGCCCCTCGGGCTGCGGCAAGTCCACGCTGCTGCGGCTGATCGCCGGGCTCGAGGACGTGACCTCGGGCCAGATCCGCATCGACGGCGAGGACGCCACCGACATGCCCCCCGCCAAGCGCGGGCTGGCCATGGTGTTCCAGAGCTACGCGCTCTACCCGCACATGTCGGTGCGCAAGAACATCGCCTTTCCGATGAAGATGGCGGGGATGCCGCAGGACGAGCAGAACCGCCGCATCGAGGCGGCGGCGAAATCGCTCAACCTGACCGACTACCTCGACCGGCGGCCGGGCCAGCTCTCGGGCGGCCAGCGCCAGCGCGTCGCCATCGGCCGGGCCATCGTGCGCGAGCCCTCGGCCTTCCTCTTCGACGAGCCGCTCTCGAACCTCGACGCGGCGCTGCGGGTGAACATGCGGCTCGAGATCTCGGAGCTGCACAACGCGCTGAAGACCACGATGATCTACGTGACCCACGACCAGGTCGAGGCGATGACCATGGCCGACAAGATCGTCGTGCTGCGCGCCGGAAACATCGAGCAGGTGGGCAGCCCGCTCGAGCTCTACAAGACGCCGCGCAACGAGTTCGTCGCGGGCTTCATCGGCTCGCCGAAGATGAATCTGATCCGCGGCGAGACGGCTGCGGCGAAGGGCGCCGCAACCATCGGCATCCGTCCCGAGCATCTTGCCGCCTCGACCGAAGGCGGGCTCTGGCAGGGCACGGTGGGCGTCGCCGAGCACCTCGGCTCGGACACCTTCCTGCACGTGCATGACCATGGGCTCGGCGCCGAGCCGCTGACCGTGCGGGTGGATGGCGAGATGGCGGTGCGCCACGGCGACCGCATCTTCCTGACCCCGGACGAGAGCAAGCTGCACCGCTTCGACAAGCAGGGGCTGCGCCTGTGACCGGACGTCTGCAGGGCAGGTGCGCCCTGATCACCGGCGCGGCGCGCGGGATCGGGGCGGCATTCGCCGAGGCCTACCTGCGCGAGGGCGCGGCGGTGGCGATCGCCGACATCGACCTTGCCCGCGCCGAGGCCACCGCCGCCGCGCTCGGCGCGGGGGCGACCGCGGTGCACATGGACGTCACCGACCAGTCGAGCATCGAGGGCGCCGTGGCCGAGACCGTCGCGCGGCTCGGGCGGATCGACATCCTGATCAACAATGCCGCGCTCTTCACCGCCGCGCCGCTGGTCGAGATCACCCGCGCCGACTATGCCCGGGTCTTCGACATCAACGTCGCGGGCGTGCTCTTCACCATGCAGGCGGTGGCCCGGCACATGATCGAACGCGGCGGCGGCGGCAGGATCATCAACATGGCGAGCCAGGCCGGCCGCCGCGGCGAGCCGCTGGTGGCGGTCTACTGCGCCTCCAAGGCGGCGGTGATCAGCCTGACGCAATCGGCGGCGCTGAACCTCATCCCGCATGGCATCAACGTCAACGCCATCGCCCCCGGCGTGGTCGATGGCGAGCACTGGGACGGGGTCGACGCCTTCTTCGCCAAGTATGAAAACAAGCCGCTCGGCCAGAAGAAACGCGAGGTCGGCGCCGCCGTCCCCTATGGCCGCATGGGCCGCGCCGAGGATCTGACCGGCATGGCCGTCTTCCTCGCCTCGGACGAGGCCGAGTACATCGTCGCCCAGACCTACAACGTCGACGGCGGCCAATGGATGAGCTGATGGAGGCCCCCATGAAACTCCACACCGGCGCGCTCGGCGCGCTCGATCCCCGCATCACCGCTCCGGGCTACGACCGCGCGCAGCTGCGCGCCGGCATCGTCCATGTCGGGCTCGGCAATTTCCACCGCGCGCACCAGGCGGTCTATCTCGACGATCTCTTCGCCAAGGGGCTCGACCACGACTGGGCGATCTGCGGCGCAGGGGTGCGCGCGCCCGACGGGCGGATGCGCGAGGCGCTGGCGGCGCAGGACTACCTCTCGACGGTGATCGAGCTCGACCCCTCGGGGCCGCGGCCGCGCATCATCGGCGCCATGGTCGATTTCGTGGAGGTCGATCCCGAGAATGGCCCCCTCATCGCCCGCATGGCCGATGCCGCCACGCGCATCGTCTCGCTGACCGTGACCGAGGGCGGCTATTACGTCGACGCCACCACCGGCACCTTCGATCCCACCCATCCCGACATCGTGGCGGATGGCGCCTCACCGGACGCGCCGAAGACCGTCTTCGGTGCCATCGTCGCCGCGCTGAAGGCGCGAAAGGACGCAGGGCTGCCGCCCTTCACCGTGATGAGCTGCGACAACATCCCCGGCAACGGCGCGGTGACGCGCGACGCGGTGGCGGGCACGGCGCGGCTGTCGGACCCTACGTTCGCCGACTGGATCGCCGCCAGTGTCGCCTTCCCGAACTCCATGGTCGACCGCATCACGCCCGCGACGGGCGAGGGCGAGCGGGCGCTGGCGCGGGAGTTCGGCCTCGACGATCCGGTCCCCGTCACCTGCGAGCCGTTCCGGCAATGGGTGCTCGAGGACAACTTCCCGCAGGGCAGGCCGCGGCTCGAGGAGGTGGGCGTCACCTTCACGGATCACGTGCACGATTACGAGCGGATGAAGATCCGCATCCTCAACGGCGGCCACGCGATCATCGCCTATGCCGGCGCGCTGCTCGGCTGCGAGTTCGCCGACGACGCCATGGCGCACCCGCTGGTCAGCGCCTTCCTGCGCAAGGTCGAGGAAGACGAGATCCTGCCGCACGTCGATCCGGTGCCCGAGTTCACCCCGCCCGCCTACCTTCAGCTGATCGAAAGCCGCTTCGCCAACCCGGCGGTCAAGGACACGATCCGCCGGCTCTGCCTCGACGGCTCGAACCGCCAGCCGAAGTTCATCGTGCCCTCGATCGCCGACGGGCTGCGCAAGGGCACGCCGATCGAGGGGCTGGCGCTCGAAAGCGCGCTCTGGTGCCGCTACTGCGCCGGAAGTTTCGAGGACGGCACGGTGATCGAGCCCAACGACCCCAGCTGGGAGGCGCTGACAGACCTTGCCGCCAAGGCCCGCGAGACACCTGCGCTCTGGCTGACACAGCGCGCGGTTTACGGAGAGATTCAAGGGGATACCCGCTTCGAAGAGAGTTTCGCGCGCTGGCTCGATATGATCTGGTCGCAGGGCGCGCGGCGCAGCATCGAAACCTACCTGAACGGCTGACCCATGTCCTACCTCGGCATCGATCTCGGAACCTCCGGCCTGCGCGCGCTGCTCACCGATGACGGCGGCGCGCCGATCGCCAGCGCCGAGCGCCATTACGAGGCGCGCCATCCCCATCCCGGCTGGTCCGAGCAGGACCCGTCGGACTGGATCGCCGCGTTCGAGGGGGCGGTGGGCGAACTCAGGGACCACGCGGCGTGGCCCGCGCTGCGCGGCATCGGCGTCGCCGGGCACATGCATGGCGCGGTGCTGCTGGGGGCGGATGACGCGGTGCTGCGGCACTGCATCCTCTGGAACGACACCCGCTCGCACGCCGAGGCGGCGCGGCTCGACGCGCTGCCGGAGTTCCGCGCGATCACCGGCAACATCGTCTTCCCCGGCTTCACCGCGCCCAAGCTCGACTGGGTGCGTGCCAAGGAGCCGCAGGTCTTCGCGCAGGTGGCCAAGGTGCTGCTGCCGGCGGCCTATCTCAACCTCTATCTGACCGGCGAGCACGTCGCCGACATGTCCGACAGCGCCGGCAGCGCCTGGTTCGACACCGGCGCGCGCGACTGGTCCGACGCGCTGCTCGAGGCCGGGCACATGACCCGCGCGCAGATGCCGCGGCTGGTCGAGGGGTCTCAGGCGGCGGGCAGGCTGCGCGCCGGGCTCGCGGCGGACTGGGGGCTCAGCCTGCCGGTGACCGTGGCGGGCGGGGCGGGCGACAATGCCGCCGCCGCCTGCGGCACCGGCGCGCTGCAGGAGGGGCAGGGCTTCGTCTCGCTCGGCACCTCGGGCGTGCTGCTGGCGGCGAGAGGCGGCTACCACCCGCTGCCGCAGAGCGCGCTGCACACCTTCTGCCACGCGGTGCCGGGGCGCTGGTACCAGATGGGGGTGATGCTCTCCTGCACCGACAGCCTCAACTGGCTGGCGCGCATCGCCGGGATGCGCCCGGCCGAGCTGACCGCGCCCCTCGGCGAGGCGCTGATGGCGCCGGGCCGGGTGCGCTTCCTGCCGTATCTCTCGGGCGAGCGCACGCCGCACAACGATGCCGCGATCCGCGGCGCCTTCACCGGGCTCGGCGCCGAGACCGGGCGCGACGACATGACTCGCGCGGTGCTCGAGGGTGTCGCCTTCGGTCTGCGCGACAGCGCCGAGGCGCTGCGCGGCGCCCATGCGCAGCTGGGCCACATGCTCGCCATCGGCGGCGGCAGCCGCTCGCGCTACTGGCTGCGGCTCATCGCGACGGTGCTGGACATGCCGCTGCACCTGCCGGCCTCGGGCGAGTTCGGCGCGGCGCTCGGCGCAGCCCGGCTCGGCCGGCTCGCCGCCACCGACGCCGCCCCCGAGGAGGTGATCACCCCGCCCGCCACCGCCGAGGTGATCGAGCCGGTGGCCGAGCTCGTCGCCGCCTATGACGAGGCCTACCAGCGCTTCGGCCCGGCCTACCGCGCGATCCGCGAGATCCAGTAAGGCGCCGCGCCACCCGCTTCCATATGTCGAAAATATCCCCGCCGGAGGCGCAGGGAGCCGTACGGCGGGGACGGGCGCGGCCTCACCAGAGGCGGGGCCTCAGATCACCCGCACCTGCGTGCCGACCGGGCAGAGCTCGAAGAGCTCGGCGATCTTCTCGTTGTAGAGCCCGATGCAGCCGTCCGACGAGGGGCGGCCGATCTTGCGCGTGTCATGGGTGCCGTGGATGATGTAGGCGGGCCAGCCGAGGTACATGGCATGGGTGCCGAGCGGGTTCTCGGGGCCGGGGCCGATCGGCTTCCAGTCGGGATAGCGCTCCATCTGCGAGGCGGTGGGCGTCCAGGAGGGGCCGACCTTCTTGCGCACGATCGAGGTGTAGCCGCGCTTGGTCAGCTCGTCGGTCAGCGGCACCGAGGTCGGGTAGGCGCGGTAATCCGTGTCGTCGGAATTCCAGTAGTGCAGCGTGCGCGAGGCGGTGTCGGCGACCAGCGTGGCCTTGCCCAGCGTCTCGAAATGGTCGCGCCAGTCCTGCCGCACCCAGCCCGAGGTGTTGCGGCGGGTGATGTCCCGCGGCATCTCCTGCGCGTGCAGCAGCGCCGGGGTGGACAGCAGCGCACCGCTGGCGAGGGCGCTGCCGAGCGCGGCGCGGCGGGTGAAGGTCTTGCTCATGAGGTCTCCTTTGCGGCGGGGGTACGCCCCGTTCTCGCCGCTTGAGACCGGCCCCGGCTTAACCGGAGCTTAAGCAATCACCCCCACCCGCCGCGGCTCACGCGAACGCGATCCGGCGTGGGCCGGGATCAGGCGTTGCCGCCCGCCGTCGCGTCCGAGACCTCGGAGGTCAGCGGCAGGTCCTGCGCCGGCGCGAGCGTGCCTTCGCCCGAGCGCGCGGGCGGCAGCACGACGACCTTGGTGCCGTTGGGCGTGCGGTCGTAGAGGTAGAGCGAATCCTGGTTGAACATTCGGATGCAGCCCGACGAGGTGGCGTGGCCGACGGTCCAGGGCGAGGGCGTGCCGTGGATGCGGTAGAGCGTGTCCCGCCCGCCCTTGTAGAGGTACATCGCGCGCGCCCCCAGCGGGTTCTCGAGCCCGCCCGGCAGGCCGCTGGCGACGGGGCGGTAGGTCTCGGGGTCGCGGCGGATCATGTTCGCGGTCGGCGTCCAGCGCGGCCATTCGCGCTTCTGCGCGATGCTGGCATTGCCGGAGAAGGCCAGCCCCTCGGCGCCCACGGCGACCGAGTAGCGCATCGCGCTGCCGCTATCGAGCACCTGGTAGAGCCAGCGCGCGGCCGGGTCGATGATGATCGTGCCGGGCTTCTCGTCCGAATAATAGCTGACGACCTGGCGCTTCTTCTCTTCGGTGAGGTACTTGTCCTCGATCGCCGGGATGGTGATGTCGCCATCCTGCACCTCGGCATACATCATCCGCGTCTCGTCCGAGATCGCGCCGGGCGTGTCGGGCGGAACGGCGGTGGTGGCGCAGGCGGCAAGCAGGCCGGCGAGGGTCAGGGAGAGCGCGGCGAGGGGAAGGCGGCGAGACATGCGCCGGGGACTGGGGAAATCGGTCATCTGGCTTTTCCGTTGCTCTTTTGAGTTGGGGCGCAGGACGGCTGCGCGCGGGAATGCGTGTGGCGCGGCTGGGGCCGGGAGTCACGTCGCGGGGACAGAGGTAGCGTGTCATCGGCGCTTGTCTGCCACCGGAGCGGGGAGTGTGTTCGCCGGGCAACAGGCGTTGGGCCGGCGTGAGGGGCGGCAGGGCGCTGCAATCGGTGCTGGGTCATCTGGGGCGACTAGGAATTGGTACTTAAGTAAGTCTTAAGGTTGACCAGCAATGCCCCGCGCGCAAGGAGGTTTCATGCGCATCTTGATCGTCGAGGATGATCCTGTGCTCTCCGAGGGACTCTCGGTGGGCCTGGGCCTGTCGGGCTTCACCGCCGATCCGGTGGCGACGCTTGCCGACGCCCGCGCGGCGCTGGCCGGGCCGGGCTTTGCCGGCATGGTGCTCGACGTGATGCTTCCCGATGGCTCGGGGCTCGACCTGCTGGCCGAGATCCGGCGCGGCGGCTCGGACCTGCCGGTGCTGCTGCTGACCGCCCGCGACCAGGTGCGCGACCGGATCTCCGGGCTCGACGCCGGGGCCGACGACTACCTCGGGAAGCCCTTCGACCTCGAGGAACTGGCGGCGCGGCTGCGCGCGATCCTGCGCCGCGCCGAGGGGCGCTCTGCCGCGGTGCTGCGCTGGAACGGGCTCGAGCTCGACCCGGCGCGGATGCGCGGCGAACTGCGCGGCGCGCCGCTGGCCTTCTCGCGCCGCGAGTTCGCGGTGCTGCACGCGCTGATGGAGCGGCCCGGGCAGATCCTGTCGAAACCCGCGCTCGAGGAACGGCTCTACGGCTGGCAGGAGGAAATCGAGAGCAACGCCGTCGAGGTCCACGTTCACCACCTGCGCGCCAAGCTCGGCCGCGGCTTCATCGAGACGGTGCGGGGCCTTGGCTACCGCGTCGCGGCCGAGGGCTGAGCCGGTGTCGCTGCGCCTGCGCCTCTTCCTGATCCTTGCGCTGGCCACCGGGGCGATCTGGTTCTCGGCGGTGATGTGGATCGAGCATTCGACCCGCGCGCAGGTGACCAAGGTGCTCGATGCCCGGCTTGCCGAGGCGGCGCGCATGGTCTCCTCGCTGCTCGAGGACCGGCGCATCGCCATGGCCGGAGAGGGCGCGCCGGTCGCCATCCCGCTCGATCCGCACCACGATTACGCGCACCAGCTCTCGTGCCAGATCTGGTCGCTGCAGGGCACGCTGGTGGGCCAGTCCGAGGGCGCGCCGCAGACACGGCTCACCGGCGCGGCGGGCACGGGCTATTCCGAAAGCACCGTCGGCGGCGAGACATGGCGGGTCTACACGGTCGAGAACGCGGCGCTTGGCGTGCGGGTGATGGTCGGCGACAGCCTCGGCGTGCGCGACCGGCTGGTCTCGGGGGTGATCGAGGGGCTGCTGCTGCCGCTCGCGGTGATCCTGCCGCTGCTTGCGGCGGCGATCTGGCTCAGCGTCGGGCGCGGGCTCGCGCCGATGCACCGGCTGGCCGAGGCGCTGCGTCTGCGCAGCCCGTCCGACCTCGGGCCGCTGCCCGCGGGGCCGGTGCCGTCCGAGATGCGCCCGATGCGCGGCGCGCTCGACGGGCTCTTCGCGCGGCTGGCACAGGCGCGCGAGGCCGAGCGCGACTTCACCGCCTTTGCCGCGCACGAGCTGAAGACGCCGCTGGCCGGGCTGCGCACGCAGGCGCAGATCGCCCGCATCGCGCCCGACGAGGCGACCCGCGCCCGCGCGCTGCGCAATATCGAGCGCTCGGTCGACCGCACCGACCGGCTGGTGCGCCAGCTGCTCGAGCTTTCCGCAGTCGAGCGCGAGGGCGACACGGCCGAGCCGGTGGACCTTGGCGCGCTCTGTACCGAGGTCTGCGCCGATCTTGCGCCGCTCGCCGAGGCGCGGGGCGTGGACCTGCTGCCCGAGGTGCCGGGTGGCGCGCTTGTGCCGCTGCGCTCGAGCGCCTTCCTGCTGCACGCCGCGCTGCGCAACCTCGTCGAGAACGCGGTGCAGGCCTCGCCCGAGGGCGGCGCGGTGCGCATCCGCCTCGAGGGCGCGGTGCTGGCGGTCGAGGACGCGGGTCCGGGCATCCCCGAGGCGCTGCGCGCGCGCGCCTGCGAGCGCTTCGTGCGCGGCACGCAGGGCGGCGACGGCAGCGGGCTGGGACTGGCCATCGCGCGCGCGGCGATGGAGCGGCTCGGCGGGCGGATCGAGCTGCCGCCGAGCGACGGGACGGGCCAGCGCGCCGAGCTGCACCTGCCTGCCGCCTGACCCAGGACCACAGCCCCCGGATCCCTGCACATCGGCTGTGCGCCGGACCGGCGCAGCGGGGACTGTCGCGCGGGGACTTTGCGCCTTACGTTCCGCTCCAACGCAAGGAGAGTGCAATGGAACTCGGACTCTACACATTCGGCGATGTCGGCACGAACCCGGTCACCGGCGAGAAGGTCGATGCGGCCAAGCGCTTGCAGGAGCTGATGGAGGAGATCGAGCTGGCCGATCAGGTCGGGCTCGACGTCTTCGGCCTCGGCGAGCATCACCGGCCGAACTACGCCATCTCGTCACCCGCGACGGTGCTGGCCGGTGCCGCACGCACGACGAAAAACATCAAGCTCAGCTCGGCGGTGACCGTGCTCAGCTCGGACGATCCGATCCGCGTCTACCAGCAGTTCGCGACGCTCGACAACCTGACCGGCGGCCGCGCCGAGCTGATGGTGGGCCGCGGCAGCTTCATCGAGAGCTTCCCGCTCTTCGGCTACGATCTCGACGACTACAACGAGCTTTTCGAGGAAAAGCTCTCGATGCTGCTGGCGATCAATGAGCATGAGCGGCTGAGCTGGCCCGGCACGGCGCACACGCCCAAGGTGGACGGCGCCGGGGTCTACCCGCGCGCCGCGCAGGACAAGCTGCCGATCTGGATCGCCGCGGGCGGCACGCCGCAGAGCATGGTCCGCGCCGGGGCGCTCGGCCTGCCGCTGGCGCTGGCGATCATCGGCGGCCAGCCGCGCCGCTTCGCGCCGCTCGCCGATCTCTACCGCCGGGCCGCGGCGCAGTCCGGTCATGCCGACAAGGCGCGCGTCTCGCTCAACGTGCACGGCTTCGTCGGCGAGGACGCCAAGGCGGCGGCCGACCTCTTCTTCCCGGCGCAGAAGCAGGTGATGGACCAGATCGGGCGCGAGCGCGGCTGGCCGCCGCAGAGCCGCGCGCAATACGACGCGGGCATGGGCCCCGAGGGCGCGATGTTCGTCGGCAGCCCGGCGCAGGTGGTCGACAAGATCCTCGGGCTGCGCGAGGATCTTGGCTTTGACCGGGTGACGATCCAGATGGCGATCGGTGTCATCGAGCACCGCGAGATGCTGAAGGCGATCGAGGTGCTTGGCACCAAGGTCGCGCCCGAGCTGCGCAAGGCGGGCTGACCTGCCCGCGGCGCAATGCCGCCATGGCCTCCGGCGCGCTTGATTTCCCGCGCCGGAGCGCCTAGATCGCGGGTCCGAGAGAGGACGACCTCCCCCATGACGGGAAATCAGACGGGACGGCCCGATGCCATGGAGAGTGTCATGCGCACCCGGTCCGATCGTATCCGTCACGCCCTCAGCTTCGAGCTGATCGGCCTCGCCCTCGTCACCCCGCTCGGCGCCTGGGCCTTCGACCGCGACATGCACGAGATCGGCCTTGTCGCGCTGGTCTGCGCCACCGTCGCGACGGGCTGGAACTACCTCTACAACCTGCTGTTCGACCTCTGGATGACGCGCCGCCACGGCCATACGCAGAAGACCCTGCGCCAGCGCGTGGTCCACGCGGTGCTGTTCGAGCTTGGCCTGCTGCTGGGGCTGGCGCCCTACATCGCCTGGGAACTGGGCGTGAGCCTTGGCCATGCGCTGGTGATGGACTTGGGCTTTGCCGGTTTCTACCTGGTCTATGCCTTCGCCTTCAACTGGGCCTACGACCTCGTCTTCCCGATCCCGGCCCGCCGACAGGTCGCCAGCGCCTGACACGTCGCGCTTCCGGGGAGTCCTGCGCGCGGGAATGATCCGGGGGGCGGCGCGTCAGAGGGTGCAGCCCTCCTGCGCGGCGGACGCGTCTGCGCCGGCGGCGCAGGGCGGCTGCGGCGCCGGTTGCTGCGCGCGCGCGCCGTGATAGGCGCCAAAGACGACAAGGGCGACCAGCGCGCCCAGCTGTATCAGGGTCATGCGTTTCATCTTCTGCCTCGTCCGGATGCTTGTCCGGGGTCGTTGCCCCGCATCCTGTCCTGCCCCCTTGGATGGAGAGCTTGCAGCAAGAGTACATCACGTAGCGGCAAGCCAGGTGTCCGGAATGCGACGCAAGCGGCGAGTTTGGCTCAAATGCCCTCCAACTCCGCGATTCTCCGTCGCGCTGTGGCATTCATGCCACGAAACCTGCCGCAAAGTTGCGCGCCCGCAACGAAAAGCCGCCCGGAGCGCAGGCTCCGGGCGGCTTTCCTTGATCAACTCGGCACCCTTGCGGGCCGCCTGCCTGGTGGAAGGGGCCCCGAGGGGCCCCGGCCGGATCAGGAGGCCGCGAGGTCGCGCAGCACGTACTGCAGCACGCCGCCGTGCTCGACGTATTCCTTCTCGATCGCCGTATCGATGCGGCACTTGAGCTGGATCGTCTTGGACGAGCCGTCCTTGAAGGTGATCGTGCAGGGCACTTCGGCCAGCGGGGTCACCGTGTCGAGACCTTCGATGGTCACGGTTTCCTCGCCGGTGATGCCGAGCGACTTGCGGGTGTCGCCGCCGGTGAACTCGAAGGGAATGACGCCCATGCCGACGAGGTTCGAGCGGTGGATACGCTCGAAGTTCTCGGCGATCACGGCCTTCACGCCGAGCAGCGCGGTGCCCTTGGCAGCCCAGTCACGCGAGGAGCCCGCGCCGTACTGTTCGCCACCGAAGATGACCAGCGGGGTGCCCTGGTCCTGGTAGGCCATGGCCGCCTCGTAGATCGAGGTCTGCTGGCCGTCCGGACCCTTGGAGTAGCCGCCCTCGACGCCGTCCAGCATCTCGTTCTTGATGCGGATGTTGGCGAAGGTGCCGCGCATCATCACCTCGTGGTTGCCGCGGCGCGAGCCGTACGAGTTGAACTCGCGGACGGGCACCTGGCGCTCGACGAGGTACTTGCCGGCCGGGGTGGTGTCCTTGAAGGAACCGGCGGGCGAGATGTGGTCGGTGGTGATCATGTCGCCGAGAACCGCGAGGACGCGTGCGCCTTCGATGTTGGTGATGACACCCGGCTCTTTCGACATGCCGCGGAAGTACGGCGGGTTCTGCACGTAGGTCGAGGTGGCCGGCCACGAGTAGGTCTCGCCGCCGTTGACTTCGACCGACTGCCACTTCTCGTCGCCCTTGAACACGTCGGCGTATTTCGACTGGAACGCGGCGCGCGTCACGGTTTTTTCGACCAGCTCGGCGATCTCGGCGTTCGACGGCCAGATGTCCTTGAGGTAGACGTCGTTGCCGTCCTTGTCGGTGCCGATCACGTCCTCGGCGATGTTGACGTTCATGTCACCCACCAGCGCGTAGGCCACGACGAGCGGCGGCGAGGCGAGGTAGTTGGCGCGGACGTCGGGCGAGATGCGGCCTTCGAAGTTGCGGTTGCCCGAGAGCACCGCGGTCGCGATCAGGTCGTAGTCGTTGATCGCCTTTGAGATCGGAGCGTCGAGCGGGCCCGAGTTGCCGATGCAGGTGGTGCAGCCGTAGCCGACGAGGTTGAAGCCCACGGCGTCGAGATCTTCCTGCAGGCCGGCGGCCTCGAGGTACTCGGACACGACCTGCGAGCCCGGTGCCAGCGAGGTCTTCACCCAGGGCTTGCGGTTCAGGCCGAGCGCGCGCGCCTTGCGGGCGACGAGGCCGGCGCCGATCATCACGTAGGGGTTCGAGGTGTTGGTGCAGGAGGTGATCGAGGCGATCACGATCGAGCCGTCGTGCAGCTGGTAGGCGCCGTCCTCGGTCTTGTACCAACCCTTGTTGTGGTGGCCTTCGTCACCCGGGATCGCGACGGGCTCGGGAGCGCCGCCCTCGGATTCCCAGCGGGCTTCGGCCTTGGCGGTCGCGTCCTTGCCGTTGCGCTGGCCGGCCACGAACTTCGAGAAGGCCGGGGCAGCCGCGTCGAGCGCGATGTAGTCCTGCGGGCGCTTCGGACCGGAGATTGCCGGAACGATGGTGCCCATGTCGAGCTCGAGCGTGTCGGTGTAGACCGGGTTGTAGCCCGCGCCACGCCAGAAGCCGTTTTCCTTGGCATAGGCCTCGACCAGCGCGATGCGGTCCTTGTCACGGCCGGTCTGCTCGAGGAAGCGCAGGGTTTCCGCGTCGATCGGGAAGAAGCCGCAGGTCGCACCGTATTCCGGGGCCATGTTGGCGATGGTCGCACGCTGTGCCAGCGGCAGGTGGTCGAGGCCTTCGCCGTAGAATTCGACGAACTTGTTGACCACGCCCTTGGCGCGCAGCATCTCGACGACCTTCAGCACGAGGTCGGTGCCGGTGGTGCCTTCGACCATCTCGCCGGTCAGCTTGAAGCCGACGACCTCGGGGATCAGCATCGACACGGGCTGGCCCAGCATCGCGGCCTCGGCCTCGATGCCGCCCACGCCCCAGCCCAGCACTGCCGCGCCGTTCACCATGGTGGTGTGCGAGTCGGTGCCGACGAGCGTGTCGGGGTAGGCCACTTCCTGGCCGTTCTGGTCAACGTCGGTCCAGACGGTCTGCGCTAGGTACTCGAGGTTCACCTGGTGGCAGATGCCGGTGCCCGGGGGAACCACGCGGAAGTTGTTGAAGGCCGACTGGCCCCACTTCAGGAACTCGTAGCGCTCGATGTTGCGCTCGTACTCGCGGTCCACGTTCATCTGGAACGCGCGCGGGTTGCCGAACTCGTCGATCATCACCGAGTGGTCGATCACGAGGTCGACGGGGTTCAGCGGGTTGATCTTCTGCGGGTCACCGCCGAGCGCCTTGATGCCGTCGCGCATCGCCGCGAGGTCCACGACGGCGGGAACGCCGGTGAAGTCCTGCATCAGCACGCGGGCCGGACGGTAGGCGATCTCGCGCGGGTTCTTGCCGCCCAGCTTGCCCCAGTCCGAGAAGGCCTTGATGTCGTCCACCGAGACGGTCTTGCCGTCTTCGAAGCGGAGCATGTTTTCCAGCACCACCTTGAGGGCGGCAGGGAGGTTGGAGAAGTCGCCGAGGCCGGCGGCTTGCGCGGCAGGGATCGAGTAGTAGGCGATGGTCTTGCCATTCACCTCGAGCGTCTTGCGCGTCTTGGACGTGTCCTGACCGACTGTAATGGGCATATCTGGCTCCCTATCAAAGGCTGGAGAAAAGGGGTTCGCTCGCAGGCTATCTGCCCCATGGCAGGGCTTGGTTCAAGAGGGGGGAGCCGCTTTTTGTATTCTACGGTATACAAAACGCGAAAAACTTGCTTCACCCGCTCTCGCAAAACCTTGATTGGTTATTTCAGAGCGGGTTTTGTACCCCAAGAATGGCAGAGCTAGGGGGAAAACTGGCCAGATGTTCCGACTCACGACTTGGATGGCACCCATCGCCATGCTGCTGGCTGGCAGCGTGGCCCAGGCACAGCAGGACACTCCGGTTCTGGTCGAGCTCTTCACCTCGCAGGGCTGCGCCGCCTGTCCGCCCGCCGATGCCGTCCTCTCCGAGCTCAGCTCGCGCGACGACGTGATCCCGCTGGCGCTGCACGTGGACTACTGGGATTACATCGGCTGGAAGGACGACTTCGCCGATCCCGCCTTCACCAAGCGCCAGAAGGGCTACGCCCGCGCCGCCGGGCGCCGCTCGCTCTACACGCCGCAGATGATCGTCGCCGGGCGCTTCGACGTGGTCGGCTCGCGCCCGATGAAGGTGGTCGACGCGATCCGCGCCGCCGCCGAGACGCCCTCGCCGGTGAAGCTGCTGCTCGCCCGCGACGGCGACCAGCTGGTGATCCGGGCCGAGCCGATCGCCAGCATGCCGCCCGAGACGGTGGTGCATCTCGTGCGCTACGCGCCGCAGAAGACCGTGGCGATCGAGGACGGCGAGAATGCCGGGCTCGAGATGACCTATACCAACATCGCCCATGGCTGGCGCGTGATCGGCAGCTGGGACGGGCAGGGCGCCTTCGAGACCTCGGTGCCGCTCGAGGGCGACGATCCGGCGGTCGTGCTGCTGCAGGAGCCGCCCTTCGGCCCGGTGCTGGCGGCGGCGCGCTGGCGCGAGTGAGCCCCCGGCGCGGCGGTCAGGCCGCGCCTTCGGATCCCATGAACATCAGGTCGGGCCCGCTGCCGTCGGGTGCCACGAGGCAGCGCCAGGGCGCGCCGTTCGCGCCGACGCGCATGTAGATCGCCGTCGCGGCCTCGGAGGTCTCGCTGCCGAGCACGGACACGCCGCCGCTGGTCTGGCTCTCGAGTGCCGACTGGCAGGAGGCGACCGCGGCATTGCTGACCTCGGGGGCCATTGTCTCGATGAAGGGCGGGCCGTCCGGCGCGGCGGCCATGGTCGCGCCCGAGGGCGCCATGTCGGTTTCGGCGCAGGCCGGGACGATCACGATCGCGGCGATGGCGGAGACTGTCCTGAGAAGGGGCATGTGGGATTTCCCGGAAATTGATGAACCAAGGCAATGCGCCGAGCCTAGGGCGGGGGCTCGCCCTGGATCAAGCGCCTTGCCGCCGGCTCAGGCCTTGCCTTCCTGCCGTGCGCGCTTCTCCGCCCGCTTGCGCTGGCGCTTGGGCTTCCAGCGCCGGTGGATCCAGAACCATTGACCCGGGTCCGCCTCGATCCGCGCCTCGAGCCGCCGGGTGACCTCGCGCATCATCTCGACCGGGTCGCCATGCGGGATCGGCGCCTCGAAGACTGCGTCGAAATTCACCCCGTCCGCCCTGCGGATGCCGAAGAAGGGCACGAAGAGCGCGCCGGTCTTCACCGCGATCTCGGCGGCGGAGGTCAGCGTGGGCGCGGACTGGCCGAGGAAGTCGATGGGCACGCCGGCGCTGTCGTAGACGTCGAAGAGCAGCACGCCCATGCCGCCGCCCCGGATGTGCTTGAGCAGCCCCATGGTGCCGCGCCGCCCCTGTTCGAAGACCGGATCGCTCAGGGCATGCATGTTGGCGGCGTAATGTTCGTTGAAGAACGGGTTGGCCATCGGCCGGTAGAGCCCGCCGATGCGCCAGCCGCGGGCGACCAGCGCGGCGCGCGGCGCCTCGAAATTCCCGTAGTGCCCGGTGACGAAGAGGATCGGCCGGCCCTCGGCGCGGGCCGCCTCGATCGCCGCGACGCCCTCGCCGGTGATCGGCGTGTCCTTCATCCGCGCCAGCAGCCCCGGCACGTCGTAATTCTCGATCATCGTGCGCCCGGCGTTCTGCGCCACCTCATCGGCGATGCGGCGGCGCTCGGCCTCGGGCATCTCGGGCCAGACATGGGCAAGGTTCGCCATGGCACGGTCGCGGTAGCCCGCGAGCGGCGCGACCAGCTTCGAGATCAGCGCCGCCATCATCCCGCCGCGCGCGGCGGGAGGCAGCAGCAGCGCCGCCTTGATCATCGCGCGCAGCGCCTTGTCCGACAGGTAGTCGCCGGCGCCGCCGCGCGGCCGCTCATTGCCGGCCCTGTTCTTCTTGCCCTCGGTCAAAACCCGCTCCGCTTTCCTGAAGGGCAGATTTAGGCCCACCCGGGGCGCAGCACAAGTTCCGGGTCTACTCGTCCTCCTCCTCGCCGCTCTTCAGCTCGATCTCGCCCACGCCGACAAGCTCGCGGATGGCGCTGACCACGGCGTTCATCGCCGCCTCGCCGCGCTTGCCCTTGACGCTCATCCCCGCCGCATCCTCGCGCAGCGCGGCGGCCATGCGCTTGGACATGTTCTCGAGCAGGTACTCGGCCGCGGGCAGGTCGGCCGCGGCGCTGGCGGCGGCGATGGCGAGGGTCAGCTGCTCGGGCGGCACGTCGCGGGTGATCTTCGGCACGTCCTGCTTCTTCAGCCGGGCAGGGATGTCGGCGAAGGTGAAGATCGCCCGGCGCACCGCCTCGGCAAAGGCCTTGTCGGTCTCCTCGAGCCCCTCGAGCACCTCGTCGCGCTTGGCCGAGGCGGCGTAGTTGAGGATCGCGCCCACCCGCTCGTCGGCGCGCTTGGCAAAGGCCCTCGGCGGCTCGGCGTCGAGCTGCGCGGCAAGGCTGAGCCCGATCCGGTCCACCGCCTCGGGCGAGACGCCCGCGGTCATCGACACGGCGTAGGCGATGCGCCGCGCCCGGTCGCCGGGCAGCAGCGCCAGCACCGCGGCGGCCTTGGCGGTGGCGATCTTCGAGAGCATGACCGCGGCGATCTCGGTCGCCTCGGCCCCGGCGATGGCGGCGACGCGCTCCTCGGGCAGGGCGCCGATGCGCTCCCAGGGATCGCCGCTCTGCCGCACTCCCGCCTCCTTGCGCAGCCGCGCCGCGGTGCGGGCGCTGATCTTGCCCTCGAGCGCCGAGAGCGCCCCGGCCATGTCTCCGGGAAAGGCGAGGCCGACCCCGTCCAGCTCCTCGGAGAATTCCTCGACCACGGCGTTGAGCGTGGCGCGGTCGATGTAGCGCATGCGCCCGAGCTGCAGCGTCAGCTCCGCCTGAAGCTCCTCGGGCAGCGAGGCGAGCGGCACGTCCGCCCCCTCGTTGAGCAGGAACTGCACGATGATCGCCGCCTTGGCGCGGCGCGACAGCGGCGGCTGCCCGCCGGGGGGCGAAGGGTTGGAACGCGACGGCAGGTGCGACATGGTGGCTGGCCCGGGCTCTTGCAGGTCCCAGAGCTAGCGCAGCGAGGTTAACGATCCCTCATCCGCGCCCCGAAACCCGACCCGTGCCGCGGGTCCCTTCCGCGCCTCTGCCCGCCATTCCGGCAGGCGCGGGGGCGCGGGCATGAAAAAAGGGCAGCCGTGCCGGGCCGCCCCTTCGCGTGATGTGGCGCGCGGACGCGCCTCGTCAGCCCGAAACGACCTTGCAGGTGCCAGAGGCGGAATCGTATTCCGAGCCGGCGGCGCAGGTCATCTTGGCCTCGCTGTGGGAGCCGCATTCCGCCCAGGCGGCAAGCGGCGCGGCCAGAAGCGCCGCGGCGGTCAACAGGGTCTTGATCGTCATGCGTCATCCTCCGTGTCGAATGCCGCAAGGCTAGCACGACGCCGCCCGCGCACCAAAGGGAAAGGGGCCGGCGCCCCGGCTCACGTTCACGCGAGCGCCGCGCCGGCCCCTTCCACATGGCTCAAATATCCCGGGGGAGTCCGCGCGCAGCGCGGGCGGGGGCAGCGCCCCCAAATCCCCGGCGGATCAGCTCTCGCCGAAGACGCGGCGGAAGATCGTGTCCACGTGCTTGGTATGGTAGCCCATGTCGAACTTCTCGTTGATCTGCTCGACACCGAGCGCCTTGACCACCTCCTCGTCCGCCAGCAGCTGCTCGCGGAAGTCGACGCGCTCTTCCCAGACCTTCAGCGCGTTGCGCTGGACCATGGAATAGGCATCCTCGCGCGACACGCCGGCCTGGGTCAGCGCCAGCAGCACGCGCTGCGACATCACGAGGCCGGGGAACTTGTTCATGTTGTCGAGCATGTTCTGCGGGTAGATGATCATCTTGTCGACGACGCCCGCGAGGCGGTTCAGCGCGAAGTCGAGGGTGATGGTCGCATCCGGCCCGATGCCGCGCTCGACCGAGCTGTGCGAGATGTCGCGCTCGTGCCAGAGGGCGACGTTCTCCATCGCCGGGATCACCGTCATCCGCACGAGGCGGGCGAGGCCGGTCAGGTTCTCGGTCAGCACCGGGTTCTTCTTGTGCGGCATCGCCGACGAGCCCTTCTGGCCCATCGAGAAGAACTCGGCGCCTTCCAGCACCTCGGTGCGCTGCATGTGGCGGATCTCGATCGCGACGTTCTCGATCGACGAGGCGATGACGCCGAGCGTGGCGAAGAACATCGCGTGGCGGTCGCGCGGGATCACCTGCGTCGAGATCGGCTCGGGGCGGAGGCCCAGCTTCTCGCAGACGTGCTCTTCAACCGCCGGGTCGATGTTGGCAAAGGTGCCGACGGCGCCCGAGATCGCGCCGGTGGCGACTTCCCAGCGGGCCTTCTCGAGGCGGTTCTTGTTGCGGTCCATCTCGGCGTAGAAGCGCGCGAAGGTGAGGCCCATGGTGGTCGGCTCGGCGTGGATGCCGTGGCTGCGGCCGACGCGGACGGTCATCTTGTGCTCGAAGGCGCGCTTCTTGAGCGCGGCCAGCACCTTGTCGACGCCTTCGAGCAGGATGTCGGCGGCGCGCACCAGCTGCACGTTGAGGCAGGTGTCGAGCACGTCCGAGCTGGTCATGCCCTGGTGCACGAAGCGGGCTTCCTCGCTGCCCACGTGCTCGGCGAGGTGGGTGAGGAAGGCGATGACGTCATGCTTGGTGACGGCCTCGATCTCGTCGATGCGGGCGACGTCGAATTCCACGTCCTTGGCCTTCCAGACGGCCTCGGCGTTCTCCTTCGGGATCACCCCGATCTCGGCCATGGCGTCGCAGGCATGCGCCTCGATCTCGTACCAGATGCGGAACTTGGTGGCAGGTTCCCAGATGGCGGTCATCTCGGGGCGGGCGTAGCGGGGGATCATCGGCTAACCTTCCGTCTCATGCAGGGCAGACGCGGGCGTCATAGGGCGGAAGTGGCGCGGCGGCAAGGGCGCTGAGCCTCGCCGCCGGCTGCGGGACGCGGGAGCGGCGGCGGAAGCGAGGGGGCGCTGCCCCCTCTTCGCCTGCGGCGAATTCACCCCCGGCGTATTTTCAAAGAGAAGAAGGGGCGGGCGCGGCGCTCAGCCCAGCCGGTCGAGGCGGGCGCGCAGGTGGCCGAGCACGTGCACGCGGATCGCCGAGGCGAGCCCCGCCTCGGTGCCGCGGCCGGCGTCGATCTCGGTGGCGAGCGCGTTCAGCGTCTTGCCCTCTGTCTCGGCGATGCGGCGGAACTCGTCCCAGAACGGCGCCTCGAGCGACACCGAGGTGCGGTGGCCGCGGATGGTGAGCGAGTGCTTGACCGGGCGGCCCGTCATGTTTCGGGCTTGGGATCTGCCGGGGCGTCGCGCCTGTGCCCGTCGAGATCGCGCGCGGACTTCGCGGCCTCGGCCGCCTCGCGCTGCTTCTCGGCCTTGCTGCGGCCGTGGCGCGCGGCATTCTCGTCGGCCTGCGCGCGCCTGTCGGCGCGGGCGCGGTCCTTGCGGAAGCGGTTGAGGTTGATGACGTTGCTCATGGCAGCGGAGAATAGCGTGGCGCGCGGGCCGGGCAATGGGCAAAGCGCGGGGTTTTCCGCGGGGAGGCGCGCCGGTCGGCGGAAAAGAGAACGGGGCCGCGCGGGCCCCGTCCTTGTCTCGATCAGGTCGCGGTGAGGTCGCGATCAGCCCTTCGGGCCGATCATGTCCTCGGGGCGCACGATGCGGTCGAAGGTTTCGGCATCGACGAAGCCGAGCGCGATCGCCTCTTCCTTCAGCGTGGTGCCGTTCTTGTGCGCGGTCTTGGCGACCTTGGTGGCGTTGTCATAGCCGATGGTCGGCGCCAGCGCCGTCACCAGCATCAGCGATTCCTTCATCAGCTTGTCGATGCGCGCCACGTTCGCCTGCGTGCCGACCACCATGTTGTCGGTGAAGGCCGAGGCGCTGTCGCCGAGCAGCTGCATCGACTGCAGCACGTTGTAGCTCATCATCGGGTTGTAGACGTTGAGCTCGAAGTGGCCCTGGCTGCCGGCGAAGCCGACGGCGGCGTCGTTGCCCATCACATGCGCGCAGACCATGGTCAGCGCCTCGGCCTGGGTCGGGTTGACCTTGCCGGGCATGATCGACGAGCCGGGCTCGTTCTCGGGCAGGATCAGCTCGCCGAGACCCGAGCGCGGGCCGGAGCCGAGCAGGCGCATGTCGTTGGCGATCTTGAAGAGCGAGGCCGCCACGGTCTTCAGCGCGCCGGAGAACATGACCATCGCGTCATGCGCGGCGAGCGCCTCGAACTTGTTGGGCGCGGTGACGAAGGGCAGGTCGGTGATCGTCGCCATGTTGCGGGCGACCATCTCGGCCCAGCCGGCCTTGGTGTTGAGGCCGGTGCCGACGGCGGTGCCGCCCTGCGCCAGCTCGTAGATGTCGCCGAGGCAGGCCTCGACGCGCTCGATGCCCTTCTTCACCTGGTGGGTGTAGCCGCCGAACTCCTGGCCCAGCGTCAGCGGGGTGGCATCCTGCGTGTGGGTCCGGCCGATCTTGATGATGTCCTTGAATTCCTCGGACTTCGCCTCGAGCGCGGCGTGCAGCTTGCGCAGGCCGGGCAGCAGCACGTCACGCGCCTGCATGGCGATGGCCACGTGCATGGCGGTCGGGAAGGTGTCGTTGGACGACTGGCCCATGTTGCAGTGGTCGTTGGGGTGGATCGGCTTCTTCGAGCCCATCACGCCGCCCAGCATCTCGATGGCGCGGTTCGAGATCACCTCGTTCGCGTTCATGTTCGACTGGGTGCCCGAGCCGGTCTGCCAGACCACCAGCGGGAAGTTGTCGTCGAACTTGCCCTCGATGACCTCGGAGGCGGCGGCGATGATCGCGTCGGCGGTGCCGGCGTCCATGTCCCCGAGTTCCTTGTTGGCCATCGCGCAGGCCTTCTTCACCACGCCGAGCGCGCGGATGATCGGAACCGGCTGCTTCTCCCAGCCGATCGGGAAGTTCATGATCGACCGCTGGGTCTGTGCGCCCCAGTACTTGTCGGCGGGAACCTCGAGCGGGCCGAAGCTATCGGTCTCGGTGCGGGTGTTGGCCATCTGTGCCTCCTGCAAAGCATACCATTGTGTGCCGTTTAGCCGCGTCGCGGTCCGGGAGCAACGGGCAAGCGGCGGGCAGACCGGGTGTTAGCGCCGGGAAAACGCGGCTTTTCCGGGTGCATGACCGCGAGAAACGCGAACGCGCCGGGGCTGTCGGGCACCGGCGCGTCGGACATGGCTCTGCGGGGCGGGCGCCCCGCGGGCTCATTTACGGAAGGAATCGAGGCGGACAACCTCGGCGTCGTGCTTGACCGGCTCGCGCGAGGACTCGTCCGAGCCGCCATCGGGCGGGGTCGGCTCGTCGTCGTCATCCTCTTCCTCGTGGGTCTCGAAGCGCAGGCCGAACTCGACCGACGGGTCGACGAAGGTCTTGATCGCGTCGTAGGGGATGTAGAGCCGCTCGGGCGCGTCGCCGAAATTGAGCGTCACGGCAAAGCCGTCCTCGGTGACGTCGAGGTCCTCGTACCAGTGCTGCATGACCACGGTCATCTCGCCCGGGTAGCGGTCCGACAGCCAGTCGGCCAGTTCCACGTCCGGGTGCTGGGTGTCGAAGGTGATGAAGAAATGGTGGTCGCCCGGCAGGCCGGTCTCCTGGACCCCCGCGAGCACGTCATTGATGAGCCCGCGCATGGCGCGGTGCATGAGATTGCCGTAGTCGATGCCGGCGGGCATGTGCTGCTCCTCGTCGCTTTCGTTTCACCATATTAGATTTGACAGCGAGGAAAAGGGGACATGGAGCGAAAAATCGCCGGGTATGTCCGTTTCGGGGTAATGCATTAATTAATAAAAGCTTATCGAATAAGCCGAGGAATGGATCAGCGCAAAAGCCGCGCCTGCCGTAACGGCAAGGGTGAGCGGCACCGAGCGGCGCAGCGGACCAAGCAGCACGGCGGCAAGCAGGGTCAGCGCGAGCGCGCCCGGGCGCAGGCTGGCGGGCACCGGCAGTTCCGGGGCAAGGGGGCCGAAGGCGGGGATCCGGGTCTCGGCGAAGAGCACGTGCAGGGCGAACCACAGGGTGAGATTGGCGATGACGCCCAGCACCGCGGCGGTGATCGCGCCGAGCGCGCCCTGCAGGCGGGGCCGGGCGAGCAGCCGCTCGAGATGCGGCGCGAAGGCGAAGATCCACAGGAAACAGGGGATGAAGGTGACCCAGAGCACCATCGCCCCGGCCGCCAGCGCCATCGGCCAGCCGCCGGCGGCAAAGCCGGTGATCATGCCGACGAACTGGGTGACGAGGATCAGCGGACCGGGCGTGGTCTCGGCCAGCCCCAGCGCATCGGCCATCTGCGCGGGCGCTAGCCAGCCGCGCGCGGTCACCGCCTCCTGCGCGAGCCATGCGAGCACCGCGTAGGCGCCGCCGAAGGAGAACACCGCGAGCTTCGAGAAGAGCATGCCGATCTCGTAGAGCAGCGTCTGCCCGGCAAGACCCGCGATCACCATGGGCGCGAACCAGAGCGTCACCCAGAGTGGCCAGACCCAGATCCGCTCGGTCACCGGGGCGGGCACCGGCTGGACCTCGGCGGGGGCGGCCCGGTCGGTGCCGAGCCAGCCGACCAGCGCGGCGCAGGCGATGACCAGCGGGAAGGGGGCGTGCAGCACGTAGAGCGCGGCAAAGGCCGAGACCGCGATGAGCAGCGCGCTTCGGCTGGTCAGCACCTTGCGCGCGAGCTTCAGCAGCGCCTGCGCCACCAGCGCGATCACCGTCGCCTTGACCCCGAGCATCAGCCCCGCGATCTCGGGGCGCGTGCCGTAGCTCGAGTAGAGCAGCGCCAGCACCGCGATCACCAGCGCCCCGGGCAGCACGAAGAGCCCGCCGGCGAGCAGCCCTCCCGCCACGCCGCGCAGGCGCCAGCCGGCCCAGGTGGCAAGCTGCATCGCCTCGGGTCCGGGCAGCAGCATGCAGAAGGAGAGCGCCTGCAGGTACTGGCGTTCGGTCAGCCAGCCGCGCTCCTCGACGATCTCGCGGTGCAGCAGGGCGATCTGCGCCGCGGGGCCGCCGAAGCTGAGCAGGCCGATGCGCAGGAAGGTGAGGAAGAGCTGGGAAAACGGCGTCATGGCAGGTATTTGGCTTGGCTCCCGTGACGGTTTCACGACGTTCTCAGCCCAGCACGCGCGCGATCTCGCGCAGGATCTTGCGGCGCAGCGTCTCGGCGTAGCCCTGGTGGCTGCGGGCGGTCATCACGAAGCCGTCGCGGGTGACCAGCACCTGCCGGTAGTAGTTGGTGACCGGCAGGCCATGGCCCGGTCCCTCGATGGCAAGCCCGTTGACCGTCACGCCCATGCGCTCGGCGCGGACCCGCGCGGCAGAGGCGGGCGGGCCGGAATTGGGCGTGCCGTCGCCCGAGACGTCGATCACCAGCCGCTCGCAGGCGGGGGCGATCTCGATCGCGTCGAGCGCCGCGTGCAGTGCCGCGCCGGGCGCCGTGTCCGAGAGGACGAAGACCCGCTCCATGCGAAGCGCGGCCTCGGCAAAGGCGGCAAGATCGGCGGGCTCGGCGATCTCGGTCCAGCCCAGCACCAGCGCCTGGTGCCCGGGGCCCGACCATTGCATCACCGCCAGCGCCACGCGGTCCTCGACCATGATCTCGGCGATCTGCGGATCGCGCAGGGCAAGCGCAAGCCCCTCGGCCTGGATGGCATATTCGGCGGGATCGACCGAGTTCGACACGTCCATGGCCAGCAGCAGCGCGGTTTCGCAGGCGCGGGCCTGGGCGGCGCAGAGCGCCGTGAGCAGGGCAAGACTTGCGACGTGAACAGGGGCCATGCGCGATGCTGACAGCCGCATTACGCGGGGTCAATCCCGCTGATCGTCGGGGGATGGTGGGGGAATTCTGGGGGAATTCTGGGGGGGGAGGAAGTGCAGGTTTCTGTTGCCAGGTACCTGCGAACCCCGCCTTAAGCTGCTAGGCCCAAGGGCTTAAAGTTCGGTTTTTCGGACTGCTTACGCAGCCAGAGCAACCGGAGCACGATTGTCGTTGGCAATTATGCTTAATGAACCGATAACGGTGGTATCTCACCGGGACAAAGCTACATCTTTACGCGTTCGTCGATCCTATTTCGGCCCCATGAACCCCAACGACGGGTTTTTTGGTGGAGCCGCCGGGTACCGCCCCCGGGTCCGATCCGTTTATTCCATGCGCGTTTATGCCCATAGTCCCTTGCGGGACATCCAACATATAGGACGGCGGCGCGGGGCTTTCAATGGGAGATCTGCGCGCGGCGCGCAGGGCCTGCCTCAGGCGGTGGCGGCGAAGAGATCGGCAAGCCGGGTCTCGCGCTGGCCGAGCCGGGCGAGCGCCTGGGCCTCGTCGCGGAAGACGTGGATCTCGAGCGGCAGGCGCGAGGACAGCACCTGCTGGGCCATGCGCGCGACGCCGAATCCAAGATCGGAGGGCGAGTAATAGGCCACCGGAGCGGCGCAGTCGTCGAATGCGCCGGATTCCTCGATCTGCGCGCAGAGCCACTGCAATTTCGAAAAACCTCCCCGGTAGGAGGTAATCCCGGAATTGTCGATCAGCAGTCCCAGACCGCTCCGCCATTCCGGGTCGGAGATGAGGCTGGCGACGGTCCGGTTGCATTCGTCGATGCAGGTGTCACCGAAAAACTTCAGGTAGACCATATTGCGGTCTGCAAGAATCCTGAAATCCCCCGACATATCGCTCTCCCCGAAGGACAAATGTGCTGACGCGCCTTGGAGTCATGTGCTACGTCCCGGCGGATCTGTCAAACGATATGTCGCCTTGGCGACTTTCGGCCCGTGGCTGACCCCGCGGCAGCGGGTCTACCCGGCGTTTTCCAGCAATTGCGCGAAGCTCCGCTCCGCCACCCCCAGCAGCGTCAGGCAGCCCATCTCGCTTTGCTGCACCAGCGTCACGATCCCGTCGAGACCGTCCCAGGAATTGAGCACCAGCTTGCTGAGTTTGAAGCTGATCGGGGTGGGGGCGTAATAGACCAGCAGGGTCTGGCTCTCGACCGAGGTGAGCGCCTCGGCCTTGCGGGCCTGTATCTTCATCAGCTCGAGGAAATCGCCATCCCAGCCGGTCAGGCCGGAAAGGTCGACGAGCTGCTTCTGGCCGGGGCGGAAATCCGGATGGGTGGCATATTCGCCGAAGGCCGCCATCGTCTCCGCAAGCCGGGCGCGCCCCTCGTATCGCACGAAGACGAGACCGTGTTTTTGCAGGATGCGAAAGCTGACTGTCATATTCCCAAGTTTTTTTCTTGTTTCGTCAGAGCGTTGTCTATTTCACCTGTCAGCGTCAACGATGACTCTCATTTACATCTTTTTCTGCGCGCCCGGCGTCCAGCAATGGAAAAGGGCCGCCCCGCATATGGGGACGGCCCTGAAGGCTGCGGAAATCCTGCCGGCGTGGCCTCGGGGCCACGCACCGGCAGGAAGAAGGTCAGTCCATCGCCTTGAAGTTGAACGCCGCGCCGTCCTTGATGCCCGAGAACCAGCGCGCCGTGACGGTCTTGGTCTTGGTGTAGAAGCGGAAGGCGTCGGGGCCGTACTGGTTGAGATCGCCGAAGGCCGATTTCTTCCAGCCGCCGAAGGTGTGGTACGAGAGCGGCACCGGGATCGGGAAGTTGATGCCGACCATGCCCACGTTCACCCGGTGCGCAAAGTCGCGCGCGGTGTCGCCATCGGCGGTGTAGATCGCCGTGCCGTTGCCGTAGGGGTTGTCGATCACCAGCTCGAGCGCTTCCTCGTAGGAGCCGGCGCGGACCGTGCTCAGCACCGGGCCGAAGATCTCTTCCTTGTAGATGTCCATGTCGGGCGTCACGTTGTCGAAGAGCGACGGGCCGACGAAGAAGCCGTCCTCATAGCCCTGCAGCGAGAAGTCGCGGCCGTCGATCACGAGACTCGCGCCCTGCTCGACACCCGAGCTGACGAGACCGTCGATCCGGGCCTTGGCGGCGGCGGTGATGACCGGGCCGTAGTCGACGTCCTCGCCCGCGGTGTAGGGGCCGACCTTCAGCTTCTCGATGCGCGGCACCAGTTTCTCGATCAGCGCATCGGCGGTCTCTGCGCCCACCGGCACGGCCACCGAGATCGCCATGCAACGTTCGCCCGCCGCGCCGAAGCCGGCACCGACCAGCGCGTCGGCGGCCTTGTCGAGGTCGGCGTCGGGCATGATGATCATGTGGTTCTTGGCACCGCCGAAGCACTGCGCGCGCTTGCCGTTGGTGGCGGCGCGGCCATAGATGTACTGCGCGATCGGCGTCGAGCCGACGAAGCCCACGGCCTGGATCGTCTCGTTGTCGAGGATCGCGTCGACCACTTCCTTGTCACCGTTGACCACCTGCAGCACGCCCTCGGGCAGGCCGGCCTCGATCAGCAGCTCGGCAAGCCGCAGCGAGGTCGAGGGGCAGCGCTCGGAGGGCTTGAGGATCATCGCGTTGCCGCAGACCAGCGCCGGGGCCATCTTCCAGAGCGGGATCATCGCCGGGAAGTTGAACGGGGTTATGCCGGCGACCACGCCGAGCGGCTGGCGCATGGAGTAAAGGTCGATGCCCGGGCCGCCGTCATCGGTGAAGTCGCCCTTCAGCATGTGCGGCGCGCCCATGCAGACCTCGACCACCTCGAGACCGCGCTGCACGTCGCCGCGCCCGTCGGGCAGGGTCTTGCCATGCTCGCGCGAGACCAGCTCCGCGAGCTCGTCCATGTGCTCGTTGATGAGCTGGCCGAACTTCATCATGACGCGGGCGCGGCGCTGCGGGTTGGTCGCGGCCCAGCCCTTCTGCGCCTCGGCGGCCTTGGCCACGGCGTCGTTCAGCTCTTCCACGGTCGCCAGCGGGACGCGGGCCTGCACCTCGCCGGTGGCGGGGTTGAAGACGTCGCTGAAACGGCCCGAGGTGCCCTTCACATGCGCGCCGTTGATGAAATGGGTAAGTTCCTGCATTGCAGCCTCCTTCTGTTGGCCGGCACTCTAGCCTTGCGGAAATGCAGCGGACAGGGGTAATCCGGCAAAAAGGTTTTGCAAAAATTCAGGTGCGCCATGCGGGAGAACTGGGATGATTTGCGGATTTTCCTTGCCGTGGCGCGGGGCGAGAGCCTGTCGGCGGCGGGGCGGGTGCTGCGCATGGACCCGGCGACGGTGGGGCGGCGCGTCGCGCGGCTCGAGCAGGCGCTGGGGCATCCGCTCTTTGCCAAGTCGCCGCAGGGCTACACGCTGACCGAGGCCGGGGCGCGGCTGCTGGTCCATGCGGAAAGCGCCGAGGCGGCGCTGGGGCAGGGCGCGCAGGCGCTGATGGGCGCGTCCGAGGGCTTTGCCGGGCAGATTCGCATCGGCGCCCCCGACGGCTGCGCCAACTTCCTGCTGCCGCAGGTCTGCGCGAAGATCGCCGAGGCCAACCCCGGGCTCGACCTGCAGATCGTCTCGCTGCCGCGCGTGGTGAACCTGTCGCGGCGCGAGGCGGACATGGCGATCGCCGTCTCGGCCCCCACGGCGGGGCGGCTGGTGGTGCAGAAGATCTCGGACTACCGGCTGCACCTCGCGGCCTCGGAGGATTACCTCGCCCGGCACGCCCCGATCCGCAGCCGCGCCGACCTGCAGGGGCACCGGATCGTCGGTTACATCCCCGACATGATCTTCGACCGCGAGCTCGACTACCTCAGCGATCTCGGGCTCGAGCGGGTGCGGCTCGCCTCGAACTCGGTGGCGGTGCAGTTCCACTGGCTGCGGCTGGGGGCAGGGCTGGGGATCGTGCACGATTTCGCGCTGCCCGCCGCGCCGGGGCTGCGCAAGGTGCTGCCCGGCGAGGTCTCTCTCACCCGCAGCTTCTACCTCGTGCGCCACGCCGACGACCGCCGCCACGCCCGCCTTAACGGATTCGCAGCGCTTCTGGCGGAGGCTATGCGCCGCGAGCTGGCGGCGCTCGAGGCGGCCGCGTCCTGACCCTGCGGAAGGCGCGGGCGTGCCAGCCCGACGCATAAACCGGACGTCGCGGTTGACAGAACTCCGCGGCGGGCGGACGCTGGAAGGTGTCAGCAGCGCTTAGGAGGAAAGCCGCATGCAGGTACAACAGATTCTCAAGGACAAGTCCGACGACGGCGTGGTCACCGTCACCCCCGGCAGCAGCGTCGGCGACGCCGCGCAGGTTCTTTCCGAACGGCGGATCGGTGGCGTGGTGATCTCGGAAGACGGGCAGAGGCCGGTGGGGATCCTTTCGGAGCGCGACATCGTGCGCGCGCTTGCCGCGCAGGGCGCCAGCGTCCTGAGCATGGCCTGCGAGGAGCTGATGACGCGCAAGCTGCAGGTCTGCACCCGTGACGAGGACACCAACGTCGTGCTGGCCCGCATGACCGAGGGGCGATTCCGCCACATGCCGGTGGTCGAGGACGGGATGCTGGTCGGCATCATCTCGATCGGCGACGTGGTGAAGGCGCAGATCGCCGAGCTGGCCATGGAGAAGGACGCGCTCCAGGGCATGATCATGGGGTTCTGAGCCGGGGCTCCACACAGGGAAGGCCGGTTTCGGGGTTGCATTCCCGGACGCAATATCGTTGCGTGCGCCGGACATGCCCCCGCTGGCGACCCTGGAGGACCACATGCGCATCGGCCTTTATCCCGGAACCTTCGATCCGATCACGCTGGGCCATATGGACATCATCCGCCGCGCCTCGGCGCTGGTGGACCGGCTCGTGATCGGGGTCGCGATCAACCGCGACAAGGGCCCGCTGTTCAACCTCGAGGAGCGCGTCGCGATGATCGAGACCGAATGCGCCGGGCTCTCCGAGCAGACCGGCACCGAGATCGTCGCGCATCCGTTCGAGAACCTGCTGATCGACTGCGCCCGCGACGTGGGGGCGCAGATCATCATCCGCGGGCTGCGCGCCGTGGCCGATTTCGAATACGAATTCCAGATGGTCGGGATGAACCGCGCGCTCGACACCAGCATCGAGACGGTCTTCCTGATGGCCGAGGCCCGGCACCAGGCGATCGCGTCCAAGCTGGTGAAGGAGATCGCCCGGCTGAACGGCGACGTGAGCAAGTTCGTCACGCCGACCGTCAACGAAGCGCTGAAGGCGCGCTTCGCAAAGGGCTGATCCGCGGCGGCGGACCAGCCTTCGATTCTCAGTGGCCGTAGACGGCGATGCGCGCGGTCTCGGCCTCGCGGCCGGCGATGTCGCAGTCGATGCGGGTGCGCAGCGGCAGGGACATCAGCGCCTGGCGGGTGCGGCGATAGGCGAAACGGCGGGCGAAGCTGTCACGGACGGCATTGATGGCTTTGGTCATGGCTCTGTTCCATTTCATCGGCGGACGCCTCCATCGGGAAGGCGCCGCATCTGCGGGTCGGTCTGGTCGAAATTCCGGGTCGGGGCGATGCGAAGGTCACCCTGCCGTTGGCGCTAACCTAGGCCTTGCTGCAGCGCAGAACAATTGACGGAATTCCACACCCGCCTTGCACACGGTGCATGGCAGCGGCGGCCTTTCGGGGCAGTGGCGGCAAGTCTTTGTAAACCATTGTCGATTAACCCTGTTGCCGGACGGCGGCGCGGCGCGCGCCCCTCCCGGCCGCTGCAGAAGCGTGACCGACTCGATGCCTGAAGTCAGTGCCAGAAGGGAGACAGGCGATGGAAATTCCGCGCGACATGACCGGTTTCGCCCGGCCCGGCCGCCCGCGGCAGGTGGCATCCCGGGGCCCGGCCCCGGCGGAGGCGGCGGGCACGCCGCCGACCGGGCCGCTGCCGCCCCCGGTGCCGGTCACCACCCAGATGCTGCCGCTCGCCCTCCTGTCCCAGGTCCGGCCGCAGGAGCGTCCCGCCGGGCTCGTCGCGCAGGAGGGCTATGGCGCGGCGCTGGGGATCGTGCGCGACTGAGCTTTGGCGACGGGGCCGACCGCAAGGAAAAAGGCGGGGCACGCTGGCCCCGCCTTCCGGTATCGCTCCGATCCTGCGGCGGATCAGATCAGCTTGCCCATCGCCACGGCGGTGTCGGACATGCGGTTCGAGAAGCCCCACTCGTTGTCGTACCAGGACAGGATGCGCACCATGGTGCCGTCCATGACCTTGGTCTGGTCGGTGTGGAAGATCGAGCTGTGCGGGTCGTGGTTGAAGTCGATCGAGACGTTCTTCTTGTCGGTGTAGCCGAGGATGCCGTTCAGCTTGCCGTTGGCCGCGACGCGGACCGCGTCGTTGATCTCTTCGACGGTGGTCTCGCGCTCGGCCTCGAACACCAGGTCGACGACCGAGACGTTCGGCGTGGGCACGCGGATCGCCACGCCGTCGAGCTTGCCGTTGAGCTCGGGCAACACGAGGCCGACGGCCTTGGCCGCGCCGGTCGAGGTCGGGATCATCGACATGGCCGCGGCGCGGGCGCGGTAGAGATCCTTGTGCATCGTGTCCAGCGTCGGCTGGTCGCCGGTGTAGCTGTGGATCGTGGTCATGAAGCCCTTCTTGATGCCGACGGTGTCGTTCAGCACCTTGGCGACGGGCGACAGGCAGTTGGTGGTGCAGGACGCGTTCGAGACGATGAGGTCGTCCTTGGTCAGCGTGTTGTCGTTCACCCCGTAGACGATGGTCTTGTCCGCGCCCGCCGAGGGGGCGGAGACCAGCACGCGGCTCGCGCCGTTGGCGAGGTGCGCGGCGGCCTTCTCGCGGTCGGTGAAGATGCCGGTGCATTCCATCACCACGTCGACATGCGCCCAGGGCAGGTCGGCGGGGTTGCGCTCGGCGGTCACCTTGATCGGGCCGCGGCCGGCGTCGATCGTGTCGCCCGAGACCGAGACGCGGTGCGGGAAGCGGCCGTGGACGCTGTCGAACTGCAGCAGGTGCGCGTTGGTCTCGACCGGGCCGAGATCGTTGATCGCCACGACCTCGATGTCGGTGCGGCCGGATTCGATGATTGCGCGCAGCACGTTGCGCCCGATGCGGCCGAAGCCGTTGATCGCTACCTTGACGGTCATGATGTCTCCTCGCTGTCCGAGAGTCTTGGGTTGTCCAGAGGTCAACAGGATACGCGGGGCAAGTCAATACTGGGACTGTTAGCGCTCACCGCCAGAATGCCATCCAATCGAGCAGAATGAAGAACTTGCGCCCGAGGTAGAGCAGGTGCCGGCTGTCGAACAGCGTCAGATCCACCGCGACGGCGATGATCAGCAGGGCTCCGATCCAGAGGGCGATGCGATTGGTCATTTTGTCGTGATGCCAGAGCCTTGCGCCGCTGTCACCTGTCTTCTGCGGCAACGGGGACGGGCTGTGGCGCGGGGGCTGCGCCGGTCATCAGCTCCTCGATGAAGAGGCTCAACAATGCGCCGCGCCCCGCCACCCCCGCCTTGCGGTAGATGGCGTTGAGGTGCGATTTCACCGTGCCCTCGGCCGATCCGCGCAGCGCGGCGATCTCGGGGATGGTCATGCCCTTGAGGGTGAACATCGCCACGTCGCGCTCGGACCCGGTCAGCCCCCAGGCCGAGAACTGCGTCTCGACGATCTCGTGGAAGGCGCCGGTGGCGAGCGAGACCTGCTGCTCGAGATGGGCGTTGTGCCGCAGCAGCTTGAAGAGGAAGCGCAGCTCGACCCAGATCGCCGCGGCGAGGCAGAGCACCATGCTGCCCTCGAGAAAGGCCTCGGGGTCGGTCATCGGGTTCCAGCCCGCCTCGGTCGCGTCGAACACGACGTCGACCACGAAGAAGGCCGTGCAGAGCAGCTGCACGGCGATCAGGAGGGTGAGGACGAGGGGTCTGTCGGGGCTTTGCGGCGTCATGCCTCGATCTTTGCGTCATCCGGGACGCATTTGACACCCGTAACCATGGCCTTCGGCAGATTTACCCCGGTGCGGCGGCTTTCCCACAGCACCGCGCCGACGTGCAGCACGACCGAGACCTCGGCCCAGCTGACCAGCGCCTCGTGCAGCTCCTTGACCCAGCCCACGCCCCAGTAGGTGTCGGTGGTCATCATCACGCCGGTGGCGATGATCGCGCAGAGCGTCAGCAGCAGGTTGAAGATCATCAGCGCGCCGAGCGGGGTGTGCAGCAGGTGCACGCGGCGGCGGCCGGTGGCCATGTCGGTGATCTGCTCGGCGAGCCCGGCGCGGGTCGGCATGAAGCTGGCGAAGCGCGCCGAATAGGGGCCGGTGAAGCCCCAGACCAGCCGCAGCAGGATCAGCGCGCCGATGGCGTAGCCGATCCAGCGGTGCAGCCGGGATTCGGGATTGTCGAAGAGCGCGTTGGCGGCGAAAAAGCTCACCAGGCTCCAGTGGAAGATCCGCAGCAAGGGATCCCAGATGAAATGGCGGGACATGCGGTCGGGCATCGGCGTGGTCCTCTCTCAGGGGAGCAGGGATGCGCCGGCCCCGCGCGAGGCGGGGCCGGCAGGCATCACTCGGACTTGCTGCGGACGATCTTCAGGCTTTCGTCGAGGTAGAGCTCGAACTTCTTGCCATCCTTCAGCGCATAGACCTCGATCATCCCGTCCTCGCTGTCGATGCGGCGCACCTCGTAGCCCTCGGCCGTGAGCTTCTCGCGCACCTGGGCCTGGGTTGCTACGGGGACGGAGGGGGAGGCCAGCGCGGCGGTGGCGGAGAGCAGGGCGGCCGCAAGGCCGGTGGTCAGAAGGCGGTAGGTCATCGATCGGTCTCCTGTATGAGCGGCACGGGACATCCGTGCCACGAGGACCGATCTGACGTGGCGCCGGCGGGCTCGCCATGCACCGCGGGGGGCAGATACCGCCCCCTGCAACTTTGGTTGAGAGCGGTTTTCCGCGCCCTCAGGCCCGGGTCGTGTGCCGCCATGCGGCGATCCAGACCAGCGCAAGTCCCAGCGAAATCAAGGCGTTCCAGCTGGCCATCGAGAGGCCGAGGAACTGCCAGGCGACCTCGTCGCAGCGCACCAGCGGCGCGTTCATGATCTGGTTGAGCAGATCGTCGGTGGACATGCCGCCGACCGGACCCGAGGTGCAGGTGGTCGGGCCTTCCCACCAGCCGCGCTCGACGCCGGTGTGGTAGAGGCCGATGCCCGAGGTGGTCAGCGCCGCGGCCGCGCCGAGCAGCGGCAGGATCCGCGCCCGGAATGCCAGCGCCAGCGCGCCGATCAACACGGCCGCGGCATGCGGCCAGCGCTGCAGGATGCACAGGTGGCAGGGTGCGAGCCCGCCGATGTATTGCGAGCCGATCGCGCCGAGCAGCACGGCGGCCGATCCGCCGGCGGCGATCAGGATGAGGAACTTGCGCAGGTCAGTCATGGTCTCAGAGGTATTTCACCAGGAAGAAGCCGCCGGCGAGCAGCAGCACGAAGACAGTAAACACCAGGCCGAGCCGGTTTTCGATGAAATCCCGGATCGGCGCCCCGAAGGCGCGCAGCAGCGCCGCGACGATGAAGAAGCGGAAGGCGCGGGCGATGATGGCGGTGGTGACGAAGATGCCGAGCGACATCGAGGTCCAGCCCGACATGATGGTGATCACCTTGAACGGGAAGGGGGTGATCCCGGCGATCAGCACGGCCCAGAAGCCCACCCCGTTGAAGCGGGCGTTGAAGCTCTCCATCGCGTCGGCCTTGCCGAGCGTCTCGAGGATCGGGCGGCCGATGCTGTCGAAGAAGAAATGCCCGATCGCGTAGCCGAAGAGCCCGCCGATCACCGAGGCGGCGGTGGCCACCAGCGCGATCAGCCAGGCCCGGCGCGGCGCCGCGAGGATCATCGGGATCATCAGCACGTCGGGCGGGATCGGGAAGACCGAGGCTTCGATGAAGGAGACCGCTGCCAGCGCCCAGAGCGCCTTGGGGTGATCGGCAAGCGACATGGTCCAGTCGTAGAGGCGGCGCAGCATCGGCAGGTCGGTCTCCGGCGGTTGTGTCTCCCGCAGGAAGCACGGGCGGCGGCAGGGTGCAAGCCATTGACCGGGCTTTTGCCCTGACAGTTCCGTCAGTGTGACGCCGGGCCGTGACGATTGCCGCTTTACGCGGCGCGGTGCTGCGGCTAAATCGGTGCCCGTGCCCAAGTGGCGGAATGGTAGACGCAGGGGATTCAAAATCCCCCGCCGCAAGGCGTGCCGGTTCGAGTCCGGCCTTGGGTACCAAGCTGAAATCATTCAGCTTTCCGCGATTTCACAACCTTCGCAGAAACCCCTGAAATTCACACACTCACGGTGTGAACTCACGGTTTCCCTGTTCACCCCCTGTTCGTTCTCCGTCACTCGCGCCGCTTCTGCGCCGCCTTCGAAAGCGCCTTGCGGTTCGCCTTCTTCCGGTAGAACGCCACCATCTGCGCGCTCTGCCCGGTGACGGCTTGGATTTCGGCGTCAGACGCGCCGGCCTCGGCCAACTCGACGATCGCAAGCTTCCGCAGCCCATGCAGCGTGAACGGCTTTGCGCGCTCCCCGAGGTCTTTGCGCCAAGTGCGGAACGCGTGCTCGATCGATGAATAGCCCACGGGCTCGGTCAGGTTCTTCGCCAGCATGTGGGCCCCGCGCTTCGGCAGGCCGTCGACGAAGACGCGCAGCCGGTCTGGGCAGTAGACCGGGAACATCTCGTCGCTCTTCTCGTCGACCACGGTCATCCATTCCCCGGCGAACTGGTCCCGCCGCATGGTGATGGCCGCGCTCGGGCGCTGGCCGGTGCCCCGGATAAGCTCGGCGGCGATCTGCACGCGCTCGGGGGCCGTATTGAGCTTGGCGATCATCCAGTCTGGCCACGGCTCATACTCGCGCGCGGGCTTGTACTTCGCGAGCCCTGAGGCCGGGTTGGGCCCGAGCGGCCAGTCCAGTTCCTTCGCGGCGTAGTTCCAGAGGATGGAAATGGTTTGCGCGTAGCGGCTGGCCTTCCGCGGGGTGGCGGCAAGGTTGCTCAGAGCGGCGCGCATCTGCTTGCGCGTGAGGTCGCGCATATCCTTGCCGCCGTTCTTCTCGAGGATGGTGTCCATCGCCCGGCGGTAGCTCTTCTTGGTGCTCGGGGCGAGCTCGCCCTGGATGGTCAGGTCAGACCGCCATTCGACGATGCACTCGCGCCAGGTGTGCGTTGCTGGCCGTACCTGCGTCGCGTGCTTGCCGCTCCGCGCGAGCCAGTACATCCGGTCGAGCTCCACCTCGTCACCGCCCCACGCGAGGAAGACTTCCTTCTGGCGCGGCTTGCCGTCTTCGGTCCAGTACGACCGATGGTAGGGTTGCCACGCTCCGCGCTCCCAGCGCCATATGAGTCCTTTGCGCTGGATGCGGGGCTTCGGGGGCTTCAAAGTTCAAAGTCCTCTTTCGGGATGGCGTTCTTGCCGGACAGGATGGCCTCGATCTGCGCCACGCTCCACCGCTTCTGGTCGCCGATCATCACCGGCGGCGGGAGCGCGCCTTGGGCGACGAGAGCGCGGAAGCAGGCCGGTGGCATGTCGAGCAGCTGGGCGGCGCGGGACTCGCGGACGGCGAGGGGCTGGCTGTGAGTCATGGTGCCTCCGTCTTCACCGAGGGGTGGGCCTTGAGCGCCGCCACCTGCTTCTCGGTCATGTACATGCGGTTCCCGAGATGCACGGCACTGGTCTCGGTCACGGTGAGCTTCTCGCCCTCGTGCTCGATCTCGGTGCCCGGCTCTACGGCGATGATCTCTATGCCTCCGAACATGTTGCCTCCCGTCGAACTGCCGCCCCCAGCCGCTCGATCTCGGCTGCTGCTATAGGGTCCCGACCTACCCAAAAGGATAGAGGCCTACCCGCATGGGCTAATCCCTTAGTATCGACAGACTCGGTTTTGGCCGACAGCATGGGTGCTGTCTGTGAGTGGACGCGTTGGTCCGAGTGCTCCATGGAATTCGCCGGTCCATTTGACTGGGTCCTTGGGAGTGTAGGTATTTCAAGCTTTATTTCTTGATTAGCATCTGCCTCGGTGAGGGCCTCGTCCCTTTCCGGGGCATTTGGTGTGGCGAACTCACTCATGCGGCTTGCTCCTTCATCGCGGTCACCAGGTGCGCGCAGTTCGACCGCACCAGCGCCTCGGCCAACGGCGGGCAGACGCTGTTCCCGACGCAGGACACCTGCACGTCCTTCGGGAAGGCCTCGAAGTCCCACTCGCCGCCGCGCTCGTGCCAGACACCCTCGATCACGTAGTCGGACGGGAAGCCCTGCGCGTTGAAGAGTTCGCGCGGGGTGAGCATCCGCATGCCGACATCGACGATGACGAAGGACGTACCGCCGATCTCGACGGTGACGAACTCGCGGTCATCCCAGAGGCCGTGCTCGCGCAGCAACTCCGCCACCTGGCGGGCGCGTGGCGCGTGGCTATCGTCGAAGGGTGGGGCCGCGAGCGCGGCTTGCATCGGCACGATCCGATCCTTGGTGGTGATCGTGTGCATCGGTTCGGTGGCGGGCGCGCCATCGCCGGTGCCGTAGTATTTCGCAAGCCATGCGGCGACCGGCGTCTGGTGGCTGCCCGAGCTGGTGACGGTCGAGATCGGCTCACCAGCGGGGCGGCCCGGGTGAACGCCGCGCCCGTCCTTGTTCTGCTGGGCGAGGAAGGCCGCGACCGGGTACTGCTTCACGCCGCCCGCCACGACGGTGTTGAGCGGCGCGGTGATGTCGAGCGCGCGGGGCGCCTGGCCTTTCCGCTCGCCGTTCCCGACATGCACCATGGTCGCGGCGATCATGCTGTTCTGGTCTTTCTTGCTCGCGCAGATGGTGTGGTGCGGATCCTCGATCGACCGGCAGCGGCCGCCCTGCTGCGCGTAGGTCAGCACCGGCGCAACGACGGCGCCGTGGTTGCCTTCGGCGCAGACGGTGGGGTGAGGCTGCGCCACGGGGTCCATACGGCGCGTGGTGCCCTTCAGGCTGGCCAGCAGCGGCGCGAGGATGCCGAGCGGTGCCGCGCCGCCGGGGCGCTTGAGGTAGCTGTTGGCGGTGACCGTGGGGAGCGGGGCGGCGATGTCGCTGCCAGTGGCGCCGGTCATGAACTTCGCGATCGACGGAGCGATGAGCGCGGTCTTCCCGCCGCCGCCGGCGGTGATGGTGGGCGAAGGCATGTCGATGTCGGCGGCGCTCGAGCACTTGAACTGCCGCATTAGCGTGGGCGCGACCACCGCGTGCGAGATGCCTCCTGCGGTCACGACGCCATGCGGCTCGGTGAGCGGGTATTCCCGGCGGCCGCCGCTGTCGCCGTGGGCGATGCTCACGAGGTAGGGGTGCCCGGCGTCCAGCACGTAGCGGCGCAGCCCCTTGGCGACACGGGCGAGCGTGTTGTCGGCCAGCGGGCGCACGGCGCGCAGCCCGTGCTTTTCCATGACTTCGGCCTTGCTGTCGAAGATCGACGGACAAGGCAGCGACCAGTCGATGCATTCCGCCGCTGTGCGCCACGGCAGCAGCTTGCCCGCCTTCACCTCGGGGGAATCCGGCGCGCTATGCGTGGGCGCGGGCCAGACGATCCGCTGGCCGTCGAAGCGGATGGCGACGAAGAGCCGCTTGCGGATGGTCGGCGCGCCGTAGTCGCAGGCGCGCAGCTCGCGGCGCTCGATCTTGCCGCCGAGCTTGCGGATAGCCTTGCACCAGGTGGCGAAGGTCTCGCCCTTGCGGTCGGGGCAGGGCATCAGGCCGCGCTCGGTCTCGATCAGCGGGCCCCAGCCGGCGAACTCCTCGACGTTCTCCATCAGCACGACGTCGACGCGCCCGCCGCTCTTCTGGATGCGCTCGATCCAGCCGGGGATGATCCACGCGAGATCGCGGATGTTGCGCGCCACAGGCTTGCCGCCCTTGGCCTTGCTGAAGTGCTTGCAGTCCGGGCTGAACCACATGAGGCCGATGTGCTTGCCCGCGAGATGGTCGAGCGGATCGACGCGATAGACGTTCTCGGAGAGGTGCAGCGTCTCGGGGTGGTTCGCTGCGTGCAGCGCCAGCGCCGCCGGGTTGTGGTTGATCGCGATGTCGGGCCCGCGGCCGAGCGCCTGCTCGATGCCGGTGCTCGCCCCGCCGCCGCCGGCGAAGCTGTCGACGATCAGCGGCAGGCCGTTGAGGGCGCGGTCGGGCAGCTCGGGGAAGTCGAAGGTGTCGCGCATCAGTAGACCTCCGAAAAGGAGCGGATCGCCGATGCGAGCAGTGAAAGGACAAAGCTGAGCAGGGAGACGCCGCCGATGACGATGATCGCGAAGACCAGGACGCCGACCCACCATCCCTCGGGCAGCAGCGGCTCGCGGCGCACGGTGCTTTGGGGTTTGAGCGGGGGCAGGTCGGCCGACTTGCGATGAGCGTGCTCGCCCATGGATGGCGGCGGCGCGATAGGTGCTGAAAGGACGTCCTGCATCAATCCATCCCCAGCGCGGCTTTGTACATCGCGAGCACCGCCTCTTCCTCGGCGATGTCGGCCTTGTCGCGCTTGCGTAGGGCGATGACCTTGCGCAGGACTTTGGTGTTGTAGCCTCGGCCCTTGGCCTCGGCCATCACCGCCTTCTGCTGGTCGGCGATCTCCTTCTTCTCGAGGTCGAGGCGCTCGAAGCGCTCGATGAACTGCTTCAGTTCGCCCGCGGCGACGCCATACGCGTCGTTCTTCACCTCGATGTCCTCGGCGGTTTCCTTCATCGGGGTGTGCTTCTTCGACGCTGATCGGGCCATGTCGGCGCCGACGTCGTCGGGCTGAAAGTCGTTCTCGTGAGGCATCAACATGCTCGGTCCTCGTTGAAGAAACTGGCCCCCTCGCCGCGTTCATTCGCGGGGCATACGCAGATTCCATGGTTGGGCGCGGCGAGGGGATGCGGGCCTCATGCCCGGCATTCGGTGTGATCGGTTCCATGTTGGGCGGCATCCAGCGGGCGCGGGCCTGTAGAGAGTCCGGCGACCGCGTGAGTGGTGGCTTCTTCTTGGTCGTCGTCTCTTCGCGCCGGACGGCTGGCAGCGCCCGTGGCTGGATGGCGCCGGGCATGGGACCGACGGGGATGGGTTAGGCCGCGCCTTCGGGCTGGCCGAGCAGCCGCTGGATGAGGCGAGCGCGCCTGGCGGCCCGCTCGCCCTTCACCCGCTCGCATGCGGCGGTGATGGCGGGGCGGGCCCGCTCGAGCACGGCAGCGAGATCATCCTCGCGATCGGCCACCACCGGTGGGGCCGGATAGTGCGAGGTCATCGCCTCGAGCCGTGCGAGGCGCTCACTGATGATTGGCTTACCTTGGGCCTCTTTGGCATCGAGCCAAGATTCCTGGCAGATATCTGGGAAATCGACTGCAAGGCCGGGGTTAGTGAGATGCAGGGCAAATCTATTATGCGCGCGGTCAGGTGTGCGAGCTGGCACTGGGCTGTCTCCCTAAAAGTAGAACCCGCGGAACATTAGGCTAACATGCGGGATGTGCACAATGTAGCGAAAAACGCTACACAAAGCAACCACCGTGTAACTTATTTAGCTACAAATTGCGTAAATCTCTGTTAATACGAGGTTTTCGGCTTGCGGGCAGCGGGGTGCGGACCACTTCGGCTGAACTAAGAATGAGGGACTAGGCTCAAGACCCATTGATTGTGCCGGGGGGCATGATGCACCGCGCGAGAACAGAGCGGTGATATGTCTGATCTCTTCTGGCTGAGCGATGCGCAGATGACGCGTCTGGAGCCCTACTTCCCGAAGTCCCACGGCAAACCTCGCGTTGATGATCGGCGCGTTCTCAGCGGGATTATCTTGATCAATCGCAATGGGTTGCGCTGGAGATACGCGCCAAGGGAATACGGCCACCACAAGGCGCTCTACAACCGCTGGAAGCGTTGGAGCGACAAGGGCATCTTCGCGAGGATGATGGCGGGACTGGCTGCCGGGCACGGCGAGAAAAAGACCGTGATGATTGACGCAACCTACCTGAAGGCTCACCGAACGGCGTCCAGTTCGGCCGCCAAAAAGGGGGGCCTGGCCGCCTGATCGGACGGACCAAGGGCGGCATGAACGCGAAACTGCCTGCCATTTGCGACAGCCAAGGGCGTCCCCTCAACCTGTTCGTCACAGCAGGCCAGGTGAGCGACTACGTCGGCGCGCGGGCGCTTCGCGACAGTCTGCCGGATGTCGACTGGCTGCTCGGGGATCGCGGCTACGACGCCGACTGGTTTCGGGAAGCTTTGAAAGACAAACGGATACGCGCCTGCATCTCCGGACGGAAACAGCGCAAGGCGACGGTGAAGTATGACAAGCGCCGCTACAAACGCCGAAACCGGATCGAGATCATGTTCGGCAGGCTCAAGGACTGGCGCCGCGTTGCCACTCGCTATGACCGATGCCCGAAGATCTTCCTGTCAGCCGTCGCTCTCGCCGCTACTGTGACCTTCTGGCTATGAGTCCTGAGCCCAGTAAGAGAATATCGGCTACTCCGATCAGAAATCTATTCACTGGCATTGAAATCCACCACCACCGCGCTGTGAAAAGACGCCGCAACGCCACGAGGAGGCCACTTCGCAGTTTCATCCGGCCGGCCGCAGCCGTCTGGGTGACCGTAGACAGCCCTGGAAGCGGAAAAAACTTGTTCAACGGGCAAATGCAAGCAAAGCTAATTTCGGGCCATACGCCGTTTTAAGTATGTCGGCCTGTTTCTTTTAAGGAGTTTGATGCATGCATCCTAAAGACGCCCACGCAAACCTCGAACCGTTCTGCAAAGATAACGCCGGGATCGGTATTTCAATAGACGTCATTCGGCGCGTTCTGCTGCGCCAGATCTCTCAATCCAGCAGCGCTGTCCAGGACATGCCGTCCAGCGAGTTGTTTAAGTCGAAATACCGCGTCACATTCGATGCTGAAGTCGATATGAGCGCGATCACGCTAGCCTTTATCGATATCCAGGAACCGCAGGGCGCGGACCGGCCCGGTCTGACGCTTGGAAATCTGTTCATCTCATTTACACTGAAGGTCGACGCCAAAGCCGTCGCCAAGGTCCGCCTGAACTATTCCGAAGTTATCGGACTGTTCGGATTCCTCGACCGTCGGATCGTGATCACGCCGCAAAGCGAAACCCATGCCACCGATCGCGTCGAGCATCTTTGGGAAACTGACGATGCACTCAAAACTCAGTTGGAATCTAATCCTTACGAATTTTCAGACGCCGATTGGGATGATCTGAAGCTGTTGGTGCGTGCGGCCATTCTCAATGCCGCACCGGCGATGGCCCGTTCGGTCGTCGAAGCTCTCGAGTTCCCGGATTTCCTTGAAATGTTCGTCGGCATCACCTTCGGCAATGATTCGCGTTTTGCGGCAAAAGACAATCTTCTGATGTTCACGGCCACGACATCGTTGAATTTCGGTAATTGCCCGTCCCACAAGCCCGCCTTTAGCGGTGCCGTGCAGACGTGGACTACATTCGACGGCGCCGTCGTCGAACCCCTGTCGGCAAGCAACGTCGAAGCTCTTGAAGCCTTGCCCGAAGCTCTGAACGTGTCCGGGCAAATCTCCGAAGGCCATCCTGATTACCAATGGCCGGTCCCCCTGCCCAACGAGGAACCGAGCAATGTGGGCCACGTTTTCTTGTTCACTCCCGTAAACCTGTTGAGGGCTAATTTTGATGGAGTCTTGAAGCCTGCCGTCAATACCAATGACCGCAGTCGCAATGGGCCATTCTTCACCCATTATTCACTGACCGCCGCGCTGGATGGGCAACTAGACCTTAATCTGGTGAAGCCGTGGCCCATCGTCTTCCGGCTGACCACCGGTGTCTTTGCCGCTGGTCAGGCCGGGGCCGGGATCAAGATTGGCAGCATATGGCACGAGGCGATCGGCGTACAGTTCGACGGGCGTGTGCATCTGGATGTGAAATTCTCGATATCTTACGACCATCGCCGCAGAGACATTGTCTTCGTTTCACGCGTGGAGCACGCAAAGGCCCACGACTTCCATTTCACCAACAGCCTGCCATGGCCGATTTCTTCGGTCGCCGGCTGGATTCTCGAACAAGTGGTTAAAAAGCTACTGCCGATCCTGTCGCGCCAAGTAGTCAAGACGACACGGATTCCGATTGCAGAACTGGGTTTGTTGGCGGATGTGGCCGACCTTCTGCCGGGCATGGTAGGGCAATCCGATCCCGCCACCGGAAACGCGACCTTCGGGGTTGCGCTCGATCTGTAGAAAACGGGCTGTCGGGGCCGGATGCATTCCGGCCCCGACAGTCGATACGATTTACCCACGATGGATCGTAGATTCGGGTGCCCGCGATCACGGCGTCTTCCAGTTGGTCTACTTGCGCATTACTATCGCGAGCGCGACCTTCTGGCGTTTGCTGGTTAGGCTGTCATCCAATAGAGTGGCGAATTCTTACTCTTCCACCCTGCGCGTTGCTTCTTCTGGCACCGACTCCGTATGCCTACCCGACAGTCCGACTACGCCTTGAGACGGGAATATTTACGAACCCGCAGCAAGAGTCCTCATTCCGGCGTTCGAGCCGATCGGCGCCTCAGTTGCGACAGGCCGCTTTAGCTACCTTCGGACTTGAGCCATTAGAGATGCGGAAGCAGCATAATTTGCTGGTATAGTGCAACACTTCCCCCGGCGAATGTTCACTTCTTATCCATCCGCGCCAAGGCCTAGCTAAGCTCGGGCATTTCATAGTTCGGCAGTCGAACCGTACCGCCAATCCCTTGCTAATCAGAATTCAGACAGCTGCCGCGTCACCAGCCAATATACTGCAGACATGCTCTGGCGACGCGGTAGATAAAAAACGAGACAGTTTCTTGCTCTTATTTCTCTTCCCAGGCCATCATTCGCTAAGGCCATTTTTTTTCATCACTCTGTGGATGTATCGATGACAGTTTGCACACAAGCATTGCAGATCTTCGAGTCGCGTTTTGTGCCCGTCCCTCATTTCGGATACGGCTGTCGAATGGTGATGGACTTCAATACATGCTTCCCCGTCTTCGCTCCCGAAGACCTCAATAGGGTCCATTTCGCATTTCTCACAGAATAGGCGGCCATGCAGGCGCAGGAACTCTGCCTTCTTTGCCTTTGCCAAGCCGTGCCCTCGTTCGCGCCGCAGATGACTGACGAGACGAGGTTTTCCCTCCGCCCATACTCTGTCTTCTTCAGAGAGAAGCTCGGTCAGAACTACTGGATCACTTTTTCTAACGATACGATAGCCGGCTTCTTCCAGAATTTTGAAACAAGGCGTTCCTTTCCCAGCCGAAAATTGTTGAGGTCCAACCGAAATTCCGAGAGCCAAGCTGGCTGCGCGGCCGAAAACTGCCTTAGGCGGCAAACGACTTCCCGTTTCAGAAAGTAGATCATAATCGGTGGACGGTCCGAATACGCCACTCGGGTCGAACTCTTCCGTCTCCGTAATGGCTTGCCAGATGTGCTCAGGCGTAATTTTTCTGAGCTGTTCCGTGGGAAGTCGTGTCGTCATCTTAAAGGTATCGGTCTTCTCTATCGCTCCGATTACCTTAACGATTTCGGCTATTGACTGGACCTCGACCGATATCTTGATGCGTCGGTTGGAATTTCCGTATCGTCGACCGGTGTGAGGCGAGCGGCCCACAGCCTGCATGCGCCGACTCACAAGTGTGAAGAGGTTATCAGGGTTTTCTGGAAGATCACTGGGATGCAATATCGCTCGCTCGGTGAGAGGCAATATCTGGACGCGACTGCTATCTACCCACGCACCGACTATTTGGATGTGACTCGTAAGAATGCGCTTGAGGATGAGGCGTAGGCCGACACTGTAATCACGATTTCTCGCATTGGAAGAGCCAATTGCTCCCCCTCGACTGTGGAGTATGATGATGCCCGGCTCAACTTCCACAGTTGCATCCAAGCCAAGGCCATGATCGTCAGAAATGATGAGTTCCATATACCAACACTAAGCAGTACCGGTGCCTTCCGAAAGGTGGCACAAAGCTGGCGACGGCTCCAGGACTCTGACTGTGGCATGCATGCGCTCCGACGAGCTATACGGGCTTCCTCGAGCAAGCGCCGACATTGAATTTGTAGTGGAACTCCTCCGCGCCCATTATGGACGGCAGATTTGGGCTGTCACTAGGCGCATTCCGCGTCTGACACGACCGGCAACTTTGGGCTGCCTTCGGTCATCTGCTTCACAGAGCCTGAACGGCAACTTAAGGCCGATGTCGCGTCCGCGTGGAAGGCCGAACCTCGCTGTGAAGAGCGCTCCCTAAGCCAATCGTTAGACCCTTCTGGCAAGCTCCGCCGGCCAGTGAAGACGAACGCGCGCGGCCCATTTCAAGCGCTTGTTCCACATTGTGTTGGCGCCAGGGTTCAATGAGATCAAGTGAAACAGACCTGGCTCGTCTCCTGGCTTCACTTGTTTGACCCAGCCCATACCATTTTCGTCTTCCACCACGCATCTGTGGCCGATCACTTGGGCTGGTACGCCATCGTGCGCCTCGCGAGTGTAGAACAAAAGATCCCCGGCGCTATACACGGGCTCCATGCTGTCACCTTCGACCTCAACTGCGACCACTCCATGTGGCGATAGGCCCGGCGGGCATTCCACTTGGGGTCCAGCACCTTTCGAGTAGGCATCGAAAACTGGTACCTGAGCGCCAGCACCAACCCTTCCTGCGATGGCAATGGTCGGTGTCATGGGCGTTTCGCCGGGCACCGCAAAGCCCGTAATCTCCGAAATGCGGAGGAGCTCCTCGGCCGAAATTGCGCGCTTCCCGAGGACCATCTTGTTGATGGTCGATCGATCAACTTTCTTGGGGACCACCGCGTCGAGTTTTTCTGCGAGCGCAGTTTGGCTAAGCCCTGAGAATTCCAGAGCTTTGTTGAGCCACGCGTGAAGTGGCGTTGATATGGGTGTTCGCGAAAGCATGTTCCAGCGCAGTTTATCGGTGCGCGCAGCGCTCATCTGTAACGAAATTCGCTACAAAGCATGTTGCGAGGTGTAGCTAAAAACGCTACGTTTGCGACATGGAACCCGCAAGCCGAATAATCGCCGCCCTCGGTGGCCCGACCGCAGTAGCCGAGGCGATTGGCATCCACCGAACACGCGTCTCGATGTGGCAAGCACCTCGCTCGAAGGGCGGTACCAACGGACTCATTCCTTATCGGCACGTGCCGAGACTCGTGGCGCTGGCCAGGAAGAAAGGGGTCGAACTTGAGCCCACTGACTTCATCCCACCCACTGAAACCGCTGCCTGAACCCGTGCTGACATTTGTTGTGACCATGGGTCAGCACCGCAAATTTCTCCAGCTAAACGAAACGAGGCTCTTCACATGAGACCCCAGCGTTACGCGACGATCCAGAACGCGGTCTGCGAGGCGGTCGAGGCGACCGGCAAGCGCCATCAGGACGTTGCGGCCTTCCTCGGCATCCGCGGTTCAACCCTGTCCTACGGGATGGAGGACAACGAGGACCGCCCAGGCGGGATCGGCGTCAATTATCTGCACCGCTTGGCGATGGACTGCCCTGCGGCCGCGGTGCCCTTGGCTCGGCACTTCGCCGGGCTGGCCGGCGGAGTGTTCCAGCCGGTCGTGAGCGCAACAAATGTCACCTCGCTCTATGCGCATTGCGGCGAGATCGCGCGGGAGTGCGGCGAGGCGCAGGCGGCGGCGATCCGGGCGGCAGAAAAGGCTTCGAGCCGGTCAATCGCAGACGCAGAGCGCGAGATCGACGAGGCGGTCGCGGCGCTGCTCCGCGCCAAGGCGGCCATTCTGGCCAACAGGTGCGCGGCATGACCGGCCTTCCGTCTTCTTTGTGTGTTGTAATGTTCGGAGATCGCCGTCCGCAGGCACCGCGCATGATCTCTTGTGAGGTTTGTCATGGATAGGTCGGACCACGCGGCGATGAAACGCAAGTTGCGGAAGCACTGGCGAGCCGGCCTGTCCGATGGCGCGATCGCAGGGAAGCTCGGGTGCGGTCGGAGCCTCGTCAGGAAGTTGCGGCTCGAACTCGCGTTGCCGGCGGTGGCCACGGCCCAGAGGTTCGACGATGCTCAGCTTCAGTCGCTCCATGCCGAAGGGCGCTCGGACGCCGATCTCGCTCATGCGCTAGGGGTCGCCCTGTCGACCATCGCAAGGCGGCGCAGGGCGCTCGGGCTGGCCGCGAACCTGACCGAGGGCAGCGTCGGACGTCCCAAGGGCCCGATCGCCTTTTCTGAGGACGAGCTCCGCGCGAAGCACTCCGAGGGACTCAAGGACGCCGAAATCGCCGCGTGCCTCAACGTGTCCGCCTACACGGTGCAGCGCTGGCGGCTGCGCTTCGGCCTGGCACTGAACGCGCGCGCGGAGATGACCCTCGAGGACGGTGGGGACGATCCGCGCACGTGCATGCTGCGCGAGGCTGCCCGCCGTGCCTTCGCGATGACCCCGGCAGACCCGCGCGTGCTCACGATGCTCGAGCCCTTCGTCGCTGAGGAAATGCGGAGGGCGCTCGCATGACATTGAGCCTGACCCGCGTGTCGGACGTGACCGACCTGCCGCAATACCCGATCCCGGCCGGCGAGCGCCTGGAGGCGCACAGCTATTTCAAGATGCATCACCAGAGCCTCCTGGAGAGCGACTTCTTCCTCGCCAGCAAGAGCCGTGGTGACTGGGACGTGCTGGGGCTCGCCATGGCGCTTTGGTGCAAGGCGCAGTTGCAGGACCCTGTCGGCACGCTGCCCGTCGAGCCCAAGCGCCAGGCGTGGATCCTCGGCATGCCGATCGAGACATGGGAGGGCTACCTGCGCCGCGATCCCAGCCCGCTCTACGGCTGGGTGCGCTGCCGCATCATCGGCTCGGGGGAAATCCGGCTGATGCACCGGACCGTCACCGAGGTTGCCGTCGATGCGCTCGACTGGAAGCAGAAGGCGAAGGATCGGGCGGACGCGGATCGCGAGCGGCAGGCGATCAGCCGGCTGCGCAAGGCCGTCGCTGAGATCGGCTCGGAGCGGCTCGCCTCCGACCAGCGCTACGTCGTCCGACTGCATCGTTGGCTCGAAGACACCTATCCGCACGGCAACCGCACGGCCGGGCGCATCCTCGAGGGAATGGAGTACCTCGGAACCACCGATTTCAGAAGATGAGCAAACAACCGGTTTTGTCACGTGTGACAGAACCGATCAGACGCGTGACAGAACTTGCGAAGTTCTGTCGTCACCAGAGAGGAAAGGAGATGAGAAAAAAATGAAAGAATACTTCCGGTTCGCTCCGATCCCGCCGACCCCACCTGTGGATAACCCAGGATTGGCCGAGAAGAGGAGCTGGCCATGACCGAAGAGCAGATCACCACCGAAACCAAGCGGGGCAGGGTGCGGCGCCTCCTGATCGAGCCACTGGCCGAGCACGGCTTCCGAAAACCGGGCAACGTGAAGCTCGATCAGCACGAGGGCTTCCTGGTGAAGCTCGCCGACGCGCTGGCCTACATGAGCGACACGCAGCTCGGGACGCTGCGCGACATGCTTCGCTACCGGGGCGAGGGCAAGGCACGAGATGCCTGGCCGTCGATGGCGACGATCTCGGCGCTGGCCGAGGCGGTGGCGCCGCGTCCGGTCGAGGAGCACCCGACCATCCTCAGCTGGTTCGGCTCCGCGCGTGGGCCGAAGGCTCTCGAGGAAGGGGTGCTCGTTGCCGAGTTCGCCTTTCTCGAAAGGCGCAAGCGCCCGCCACTCACCGACGGTGACCGGCGGGCAATCCGTGAGCGCTCGGAGGAATGGGCGCGGCAGCGCGAGTTGATGCTCGATCGGGGACGGCGCGGCATGGCGCGGGACGGCGATGCGCAATGGCTACGCTGGTTTGATGGCATGGAGCGGCGGGCAATGGCCCTGCTGCCGGAGGTAAGAGCATGACGGTGGTTTACGTGAACAGTCGCGGAGCGGCATGGGTCGGGCGGGCGTTTCACATGGTGAGTGCCGGTCGCTCGGCGCTCTCGGCCGCGCTTGATCGGCTCTCCATGTCGGATGCGGCATGCCGCGAGATCATCGCCACGGCCACGCCGCCGCGTCGATGCAGCCCGGCGATCCCCGTTGCGCCGGCACGGAAGACCGTGATCGCCGAGGTGCCGCGAAAGGCCGTGATGACCGAAAGCGGCCCGCGTGTGGTCCGCGACGATGAGGGCCTTGGCGATCGGGCGCGGCTCGGCGATGCCTTCGACCTGATGGATGACCAGGCGCGGCGGCGTCACAGGGGCGTTGTGGCGCAGGCGCGGCGCACGCATCTCGAGCGCTGCGCCGAGGCATCGGCAGGAGGATGGCGCGAGCCGACCTGGCAGGAGCCGCGCTACGTTCCGCCCTTCACCTCGGGCCAGATCGCGGCGGCGCGCGACTATGCGGCGCTGACCGAGCGCTGCAACGCCAGCGGGCTCAAGTGCTCGAGCCTCGAGACAACGCGGACCTCGAGCTCCGGCGGCGGAGAACGCGAGGTAGCGGTGCTTCGCGACATGGAGCGCCTGCACCAATTCCATCGCCGGATCGGCGACGGACTCGCGAAAGAGGTGCGCCGTGTTCGCCCCGGCGGCGTCAAGCGCATGGCGGTCCGGTCGAGGACACTCGTCGACCAGGTCTGTCTCGGCGGCCTCTCGTTGACCCAAGTGCTCCAGGCCCACGGCTGGAAGGTCGATGCAAAGAGCCGGGATGCCCTGCGCGCGGCGCTGCGGGCCGCACTCAACCGTATGCAGGGATATGAGATGGCATGTGAAAGGGGCGCTTGACCCTTAGCCTCACCGGGCCGTAGCACTATGTCATCATCACCAATTGCGCCCGGATTGATCGGGAGACGGCCGCGATGTCTTCATGGGTACCGTAGTAGGTCAAAAGTCGACGTACACGAGCACAAACTGACGCGGTTACCTATGCTTTGTTGTGGGCGGTGGACACGATAAAGAAATCTCTCGCGAAACAGCTTTTGGGACTTGCTGGCAGGATCGCGGAGTCCTTTAAAGTTACCAAGATCATTGGCTTGGTTAGGTGGCGAGGTGAAAATGTTCTCTGGTCTGTGGCAAAAGGTCTTGAGTTGGTCTTGGCAACACCTGCCCACTGTCTTCGCAACGTTTCTATCGATGCTCTTTGTTTTCTTGGTGGCAGGGTTCTTCATTGAACAAAAGAGCTTCCTTTCCCGCCTAATTGCTCCGGTAGCGGGGTTCTTTAGCGGAGCGATCATTGGCGGCGGTTGGGCGGCTACTGTGGGTGGTATCGGCGTCGCTGCAATGGGCACCGCCTTCGCAGTCCCAGCCTTCGCGGTTGTTGGCTTGGGCGTGTTGGCTGGGGGCGTCATTGGTGGTTTCGGTGGCGTCACTTTCGAATTGGTCGCGTTCCTGAGAAACCCGAGTTCGTTCGATGTACAGTACGCAGGCCTTTTCGGAGTTCTGATCGCCGCAATCGCGATCTTCTTTCCTATTCGTGCCGCGCTACGCTTCCTTCTTCACCGACGCGCGTAGTAATCAACCTTTCTTTTCGGAAGGCGCTTTGATCGACCTATAGACCGGCGTCCTCGGCTCAAGAGATTCCCCCGGAGCGGCATATCCGCTGCCGGGCGTTTCCATGTCTGGAGGTCAGCATGCGGATCGACGCCTCCGAGCTTCGCAGCCTGAACCGCAACCTCGACAACCTGCGCACCGATCTTCCCAAGCTCAACGCCTGGGCGCTGAACGACATGGCCTTCGCGGTCTTCGGCGAGAACAGGAAGCTGATGGCGCGGGTCTTCGACAGCCCGGTGCCCTACACGCGGAACGCCTTCTTCGTGCGCAAGGCCTCGCCGCAGACGCAGGTGGCGACGGTCCAGCGCAAGGACAAGCCGGTCGGCAGGCACTACCTCGAGGTGCAGGAGGCCGGTGGGCGGCGCCCGCAGACCGGCTTCGAGAAGCTGCTGTCGCGGCGGATGAAGTACGAGGGGATCATCCAGTCGGTGCTGCCGACGGCGGCGGCCCGGCGGAACCGCTACGGCAACCTCTCGCCCGGGCTGATCCAGCAGGTGCTCTCGGCGGTCAGGGCGCAGGGCGACGCCCACCAGAACACGACGGCGGCCGCGCGGCGCCGGGCGGGCAGGCGGCGCGCGGGCTACTTCGTGCCGCAGGCCGAGAGCGCGCTGTCGCCGGGGGTCTACGAGCGGCGGGGCGAGACGGTCCGCAAGGTGCTCGCCTTCTCGGACACGGTGCCGAGCTACTCGGCGCGGTTCCCGATGGAGGAGCACGGCCGGCAGGTCGCGACCGCTGCGGCGCCGGCGGCCTACGAGCGGGCGCTCTGGCGGGTGCTGAAGGCAAAAATCTAGGCGTGGGTCCTTCCCCCCATGCCCCCGCACAGGGGTTATTCGCACCCCGTTACATCCAAGAGGCCAAATTCGGCGAGCCCTGATTGTTGGGGTTCCTGTTGTTGTTGCAGAGGACATCGAGATGCAGGACCGGCTCACGCTTCCGGACGGGAGCGTGCTCGACGTCGCGCGCTACCCGCTTCCGGACGGCGTGGTCGACGACGGCGAGCCGCTCAACCGCGCTGACCTCTCCCGCGTCTTCGGCGTGTCGGAGAACACGATCACCGACTGGATCGGCAAGGGCATGCCGGTGCTCGCCGGCGGCCGCAACGGCGTCGCCTACGAGCTCAGCCTCACCGAGTGCTGGGCCTGGCGCCAGCACCGGGAAAGCGAGGATCGCAACACCCGGCTGCGCCGCGACGAGCGCAACGCGCAGAACGCGCTGCTCTTCCGCAACCTCGACGACGGGCAGGAGGCGGAGGAATCCGGCCTCACCGCCAAGGAACTGCGCGAGTGGTCCGAGGCCGAGTACCACCGCAACCGCGTGGCCGAGCAGCGCGGCGACCTGGTGCGCGCCAGCCGGGTTCAGGAACTGCTCGAGGACCTGATCGGCGTCACGCGCACCTCGCTCAGCACGCTGCCCGACCACCTCGAGCGCGAACTCGGGCTCAACGCGGGCGAGGTGACCATGGTGCAGCGCCACTGCGACGCGCTGCTGCTGAAGATGCGAGAGCGCATCGAGACCGACATGCTGGGCGGCGCGCAGGTCGCGCAGCTGCCCGGCCGCGGCGATCGGGCCGGGCTGCTCTGATGGTGGTCATGTCCGACCGGACCAGCTCGGTCCGGCACATCCCGCCGCTGCCGTCCTGGCGGCAGCCGTCGGAGATCCTCGGCGACTGCCTGCCGCTGCTCGATCCGCCCTCGCGGATCACGGTGACGGATGCGGCCGAGCGCTACATGCGGGTGCCGGTCGCGGGCGACTGGCGGCCGTTCGACCGGATGGTCACGCCCTACACGGTCGAGCCCGCCGACACCTCGCAGTCGCGCCGGTTCAAGACGGTCTGCTTCGTGGGCCCGTCGCAGTCCGGCAAGACACAGTTGCTGATGACGGTGGCCTTCCACGCGATCACCTCGGCGCCGGACCCGGTGCAGGTGATCCACATGACCAAGACCGACGCCGACGCCTGGGTCGAGGAGAAGCTGAACCCGGCGATCCGGCACAGCCCGGAGGTCTTCGACCGGCTTGGTCGGGGCCGCGATGACGACACTTTCAGCCGCAAGCGCTTCCGCGGCATGCGGCTCAGCATCGGCTACCCGGTGGCGAACCAGCTCTCGTCGCGCAGCCAGCGGCTCGTGCTGATGACCGACTACGACCACATGAAGCAAGTGCTGGGTCCGAAGGACGCGCCCGAGGGCAGTCCCTACGGCATGGCGCGCCAGCGAATCCGGACCTTCATGAGCCGGGGCGGGGTGCTGCTCGAAAGCTCGCCCGCCTTCCCGGTGATCGAGGAAGACTGGAAGGCGGGGCCGATGAACCCGCACGAGCTGCCGCCGGTCTCTGGCGGGATCGTGCGCATCTACAACGAGGGCACGCGCGGGCGCTGGTACTGGGAATGCCGCAACTGCGGCGAGCTCTTCGAGCCGCACTTCGAGCGCCTGGTCTACGACGACGCGCTCGAGCCCGCCGAGGCCGGTGCCAGGGCGCAGATGGAGTGCCCGGACTGCGGCGAGCTCTACGCGCACCGGCACAAGCTCGAACTCAACCGCCGCGCTCTCGCCGGGCACGGCGGCTGGCTGCACGAAAGCTCGCGCCTCGAGGACGGCAAGCGGGCGCTGGTGCGGATCGATGATCCTGACCTGCGCGCGACGGACATCGCGAGCTACAGCCTCAACGGCGCGGCGGCGGCCTTCGCGAGCTGGGAGGGGCTGGTCAGCTCCTACCTCGCGGCGATGCGCCAGGCCGAGCAGTTCGGCGACTACACCGAGCTCTCGCGGGTGTTCTTCACCGAGCGGGCCGAGCCCTTCAAGCGGCCGGCGCAGGGTGACGAGGACGAGCTGACCACGACGAAGCTGCGCGAGGCGGCGGTGACGCTACCGAAGGGCGTGGCGCCGAACTGGTGCCGGTTCGTCACGGTTTCGATCGACGTGCAGGGCAACCGCTTCGAGGTCCTGGCGATGGGCTGGGGCGAGCAGGGCGAGCGGGCGGTGATCGACCGCTTCGCGATCTCGCAGCCGCCCGACCACGCGCCGCGGGCAAAGAATGAGGATGGCCGCTACCGGCTGATCGATCCGGGCCGCTACGCCGAGGACGCGGACGTGCTGCTCGAACTCGCCGATCGGGCCTTCCCGGTCGAGGGCGAGAGCTGGGCGCTGAAGCCCTGCGCGCTGACCATCGACTTCAACGGCCCGGCCGGCTGGTCGGACAATGCCGAGAAGTTCTGGCGCGGGCGGCGCCGGGCCGGGCAGGGGCACCTTTGGTTCCTGTCGATCGGGCGCGGCGGGTTTCACCAGCGCGACCGCGTCTGGCTCGAGGCCCCGGAGCGCGGCTCGAAGGGCAAGAAGGCGCGCGGCATCAAGCTGCTCAACATGGCGGTCGACCGACTGAAGGACAGCGTCCTGTCGGCGCTCGGCCGTCTCGAGCGCGGGATCGGCGCGCAGCACGTGCCGGACTGGATGGAGACCGAGGCGCTGGCCGAACTGCTCGCCGAGCAGCGCACCGCCAAGGGCTACGAGAAGAAGCAGGGCGTCACGCGCAACGAGACGCTGGACCTCTCGGTCCAGGCGCTCGCGACGGCCGAGCATAAAGGGCTCAACCGGATCAACCCCGAAGCGCCACCGGACTGGGCGGTGCTCGGGCCCGGCAACGCCTTCGCCGTGGCGCAGGACGCCGGGGCGCCCGAGCAAGCCGCACCAGAGACCGCGCCCGCGCGGCCAGACACGCCGCCGCCTGCGCCCCGCCGCAGCATCGGCTGACTCAAGAGGAGATAGACCCGATGGCATGGACGCAGGCCGATGTGGACACGATCAAGGCCGCAATCGCCAGGGGCGTGACGCGGGTACGCCTCAATGGCGAGGAGGTGCAGTACCGCACGCTCGAGGAGATGAAGTCCACGCTGCGCATGATGGAGGACGAGGTCTCGGGCCGGGCGACGGGCGCCTTTCGCGTCTCCTATCCGCGCGCGTCGCGGGGGCTCTGAGATGAACCCGCTCGACAGCATGATCGGGTTCTTCAACCCGGGCGCCGGCCTGCGCCGGGCGCGGGCCCGGGCGCAGACCAAGGTGCTGATGAACTACGACGCCGCCTCGCGCGGGCGGCGGACCTACGGTTGGAAGGCACCCGGCTCCTCGGCGGATGCCGCCGCCTACGGCTCGCGGGTGCGCCTGCGGAACATGAGCCGCGACTTCGTGCGCAACCGCGCCTATGCCGCCCGGGGCAAGGACGTGATCGTCGCGAACGTCGTGGGTGAGGGGATCACCCCGAGCATCCGCGCGGGCGAGAACGCCAAGGGGACGGTGGCGGAGTTGCTGGCGCACCTGACCAGCACCGACATCGACGCGCTCGGCGAATACGACCTCTCGGAGATGCAGGGCATCGTCATGTCCACGGTCTTCACCGACGGCGAGGTGCTGGTGCGCCGGCGGATGCGCAACACGCGCTTCAGCCGAAACCTGAGGCTGCCCTACCAGGTCGAGTTGATCGAGGCGGACCTGCTGGACACCACGATCCAGAGCTGGGGTGACAACCTCGTGGTCGAGGGCGTCGAGTACGGGCCCACGGGCGCGATCGAGGCCTACCACCTCTTCAACGAGCACCCCGGCGCGGTGCAGACCCGCAAGGCTTTGACCTCGACCCGGGTCCACTGGTCGGACGTGATCCACGTGCGCCGCTTCGACCGGCCCGGCCAGCTGCGCGGCGTGCCCTGGCTTGCGCCGGTCATGATGACCCTGGGCGAGCTCTCGGACTACCAGGAGGCGCAGATCCTCAAGCAGCGCATGGCGGCGCTGATGGCGGTGGTGGTCGAATGGGAAGACGGCGCGCAGAGGCCGGCAAACGCGGGGCAGGGCCTCGAGGAACTGGCGCCGGGCGCGGTGGTCGACCTGCCGGTTGGCGCCAAGCCGCATTTCACCGAGCCGCCGACGGTCGACGGCTACGACGATTTCATGCGCCGCGGGCTTGCCACCGTCGCGGTGGGGCTCGGCATCACCTACGAGAGCCTCGCGGGGGACCTGCGCAGCGTCAATTTCTCCTCGGGCCGGATGGGCCGCATGGAGATGGACCGGCTGGTGCGCATGTGGCAGCGCAACCTGATGATCGGGCAGTTCTGCCTCGGCATGGAGCGCTGGTTCCGCGAGGGGCTGGCGCTGGCGGGGCACCGCGGTCTCACCTTCGAGATGGACTGGACGCCGCCGCGCCGGATCCTCGTCGATCCGACCAAGGAAATCCCCGCGATGATCGAGGAGATCGGCGCGGGCCTCAACAGCCGGCAGCGCACGCAGCGCGAGCTGGGCCGCGACCCCGACACCATCCGCCAGGAGCGCGCACAGGACGCCGAGGCTGACAAGGCGTCGGGTCTGAAGACCTCGCCGAAGCCCAAGGCGGCACCGACCACCGACCAAGGAGAGACCGATGAAGGCCAGTGACCTCATTGTCGCGGGGGAACTCATCCTCAGCGGCCCCGTCCTTTTGGACGAATACGCCTCGTGGATGTACGAAGAGGAAGTGTTCTTCTGCCCGCGCATGGTGCGCGAGGCGCTGCAGGAATTGGGCGAGGGCCGCGTGACGGTGCGCCTCAACTCTGATGGTGGCCATGTCTGGGGCGGCGAGCAAGTTCGCGCCATCCTCGCCGGACATCCGGGCGGCACCGACATCGTGGTCGAGGGTCTGGCGGCGTCATCTGCCTCGCTGATCTTCATGGCCGGCACCTCGCGGCGCATGTCGAGTGGTTCACAGCTGATGATCCACGATCCCTCGGGCTACGCTTGGGGCACGGAGAAAGAGCTGCGCAAGGCCGCCGACGATCTCGATCGCGCCGCGAACCTCTACGCATCCGTCTACGCCTCCGCCTCCGGAAAGAGCCCGGAAGAGGTGCGCGAGATTATGAAGGCGGAGACCTGGTATTCGCCCGAAGAGGCGGTTGCCGAAGGATTTGCCGACTCCATCGACGGCGCTTCGACGGACGATCGGGTGCCGGTCGCCGCGTACGCAACGATGGAGGCCGCGCTCGAGGCCTATACGCTCTCGGCGAAATCCTTCCGGGCTATGCACGTCCGTAAGCGCGAAGGCTACCTGCCTCCGAACAATTCCACCGCCGCACGCTCCGAGCCGGATGGCGGCACCTCGGCCATCTCGGCCAATCCCTCTGAAATGGAGATCATCATGACCAAGCCGAACCCGGCGGCACACGCCGTCACCCCGACCACCCCGGCCGTCGAGCCGGCGCCGGTCATGACCGCGCCCGATGTCGTCGCGGCCGAGCGTGCGCGCGCCCGCGGCATCCGCGAGATGTCCGCGGCCTTCGTCGCCTCGGGCCGTCTTGCCCAGGCCGACGTCGATACGCTGATCGACGACGGCACCTCGGTCGCCGATGCCTCGGCCCGCTTCATGTCGATCATGGCTGCGGCCGAGCCGGTGGGGCGCAGCAGCTCGCCGACCGCGCAGATCACCCGCGACGAGACCGAGGCCCGCCGCGAGGGCCTCGTGCAGGCGATGATGCGCAACTACGAGGGCCCGGGCGCGCAGTTCCGCGGCATGCGCCTGCGCGGCCTTGCGATGGAGCTCTCCGGGGCCGGCCGGTCCTACTCGGACACCGAGTCGATCCGCCTCGGCATGCGCGCGACCACGATGCTCGGCGGCGCCCTCGGCGTCAGCGACTTCGCCTACATCACCACCGAGGTGATGAACCGCTCGCTGATCGCCGAGTACGCCCGGCGCGGCGCGAACTGGCAGGTGGTCACCGGCGCGCCGATGACGGCTGCCGACTTCCGCGAGCTGCACGCGGTGCGGTTCGGCGGGGACTTCCAGCTCAAGACCGTGAAGGAAAACGGCGAGTACCAGGAAGCCACGCTGAACGACCAGGCTGAGGGGCTGAAGGTCGAGCGCCGCGGGCGCACCATCAACCTCACCTTCGAGGCGGTGGTGAACGACGACATGGGCGCCTTCGACCGCATCCCGCGCGAGTTCGCGATGGCGGCGCGGGTGATGGAGTCGAGCATGGTGTGGTCGCTGATCCGCACCAACGCCGTGCTGAAGTCCGACAACGTGGCGCTCTTCCACGCGACTCACAAGAACCTCGCGGGAAGCGCCGGCGCGATCTCGGTCACGACCGTGGGCGCGGGCCGCAAGGCGCTCTGGGAACAGACCGCCTTCGGCAGCAAGGATAAGGATGACTTCCTGCAGGTCGAGCCGAACCTGCTGATCGTCCCGCCCGCTCTCGAGGTTGATGCGCTGCAGTTCGCCACCGCGACCACTCCGGCCAGGGACGGCGACATCAACCCCTACAAAGGCACGCTGCGCCCGATCACCGTGCCGAACATCGGCGCGGCGGCGGGTGGCTCGGACACCGCCTGGTACCTGGTCTCCGAGGACCTGCCGCCGATCTCGGTGGCCTACCTCGAGGGCTACGAGGCGCCGACCGTGCAGACGATCGAGGGCATGAACCCCGACAAGGTCACGATGAACGCCCGCCACATCTTCGGCGCGGCGGCGAGCGAGTTCCGCGGCGCCTACAAGAACGCCGGCGCCTGATCGGGCGCCGATCCGAGTTTGTGGCGGGCGGCACCGCCGCCCGTCTTTCATGGCGGCCTGGAACACGGCCAATCCGAAAGGGATGACAGATGAAGAACTTCATTCAGCCGGGCGCGAACCTGACGGTCGCGGCGCCCTACGACGTGTCCGCCGGGGCAGGGCTGCTGGTCGGCGCGCTCTTCGGCATCGCGCAGGATGCCGCGGCCTCGGGCGGCGACGTCGTGATGGTGCGCGGCGGGGTCTTCGAGGTCGCCAAGACCTCGGCGCAGGCCTGGACCATTGGTGCCAAAATCTACTGGGACGACACCAACAAGCTCTTCACCACCACGGCGACCAGCAACACGCTCTGCGGCGTGGCGCTTGCCGCGGCGGCGAACCCGTCCGAGACGGGCACGGTGCTGCTCGACGGCGCGATCCGCTGAGCCCATGCCCAGCGTCTTCGCGGGCATGACCGGGATCCTCGACGCCGTGCTCGGGGATGCCGTGACCGTGCAGCCGAAGGGCGGCGCGGAGCGGACGGAGCGGGCCGTCTTCCGGGAAGGGCCCGTTCTCGTCCTTGGCCAGAATGGCCAGGAGGTCCCCACGGTCCTGCCCACGCTCTCGGGAGATCGCCGGGCCCTCGCGGACCTGGTGCGCGGCAGCAGGGTGGCGCCGGGCAATGGCAAGACCTACCGCGTCCTCTCGAGCCTGCCCTCGGGCAGCCCCGCGGAGGACTCGCGGCTCACCCTCGAGTTGGAGATGATCGGTGCATCCTCTTAAAGCCCTCCGCATCGCCTCGGCCGAGATCCTTTCGACGGCGGGCCTTTCCGTCATCGTCGGCGGCGAGACCCGCGAGGTCACCGTGCTCGAGCATCCGCCCGCGGACGCGGCGGTGCCCGAAGAGCTGCTTCCGGCGATCTACTGCTACTGCCGGTCGGAGCGGATCGAGCCCGACAGCATGCGCACCGACAAGCGGCAGGTGCTGATCGACTTCGTCCTGCAGGCGCAGGGCTTCGAACAGACCGCACTCGACCAGGTCGACGACATGCACCTCGAGGTCGAGCGTGCGCTCGCCGCGAGCGGCAACCTCGGCGGGCTGGTCATGATGATCCGGCCCGTCGGCTCCGAGGTGAACGTGCAGCGCGGCGAGGTGGTCTTCGCCGCCCGCCGCGTGAGCTACGAGGCCACGCTCATCCTTCCCCGTCACGACCCGTCCGTGACCCCCTGAGGGGCCGATCCCGGCCCCTCCCTTCGCGCGGCCTCCGCCGCCGGTCCCCACACCTCTTGAACATGGAGAGAGAAGATGCCCGATGGAAAGATCGGCTACGGAAGCCTCGTCCGCATCGGTGTTGGTGCAACGCCGACCTGGACACCCCTCGACCTCGTCGGCGATCTCGAAATGCCCGACGAGCAGGTCGACGAGGTCGACGTCACGCACATGAAATCGCCCGGGCGGCGCAAGCAGTTCATCGCGGGTCTCGTCGACAGCGGCGAGTTGGCGGTGCCGATGAACTATATCCCCGGCAGCGCCAGCGACATCCTGCTGATCTCGCTGCGCGCGAGCCGCGAGGAGGTGCTCGTCGAGATCACACTCACCGACGACGAGGATGCCACGCCGGAAACCTACTCGGGCTTTCTCAAGGGCTACAGCCGCACCGCGCCGATCGGTGACAAGATGACGGCGGTCGCGACCTTCCGGCTCAGCGCGCAGGTGGTGGCCTGATGTCGAACCGGTTCCTGGGCGAGGTCGACGTCACGGTCGACGGCAAGGCCTACAAGCTGCGCTTCGACTTCAACGCCATGTGCGAGTTCGAGGACCACAGCGGCAAGGATGCGATGCAGGCCTTCGAGGCGGTGGAGGCGGGGAAGATCGGGATCCGCGACCTGCGTCTGCTCACGCTGGCCTGCATGCTCCGCCACCATCCGGAGGCCACGCTGCAGGAGGCGGGCGACCTGATCAGCCACGACCTCAGCGCGGTGATGAAGGTGATGCGCGCCGCCGCGCCCGCGGCGGGCGATGGGCCGGGCACCGATCAGGGGGGTGCGGAGGGAAACGCCGCGCCGGGGACGGCGGCCTGAGCTACCTCGACATGCTCGAGGACCATGTCGCCGCGGGGTTCGATCCCGCGGCGTTCTGGTCGCTGACACCCCGGCTCTACCTTGCCCAGATGCGCGGCGCCCGCCGCCGCCTGGAGGCCGAGGAAATGCTCTCGGTCCAGCAGGCCTGGCTGACCGCCACGCTGATGCGGGCGAAGAAGATCCCGGACCTGAAGAAGCTGCTCCGGCGGAGAAGTCCCGCCGAGAGCCGCGAAGAGTTCAAGGCCAAGCTCGCGGCGATGTCCTCGGCCCTGCCGAAGGTCTCGCTTGCGGACTGGCAAGCGCGCCAGGGGAAGTGACATGGCAAACACCACCATCGGCCGGCTGCGCGTCATTCTCGGCGCGGATTCCTCGGAGCTCGACCGCGGTCTCTCGAAGGCCCGGGCGGAGTTCCGGGCGATCAGCGCGGCGGTCGCGGCGACCGGCGTGGCCGTCGGGACCGCCATGCTCGGCATCACGCGGCAGGTCATCGCCGGCGCGAACGAGCTTCAGCAGTTCGCGCAGGTCGCCAACGCCGCGCCGGAAGAGTTCCAGAAGATGGCGGCGGCGAGCGCGAGTGTCGGCATCGAGCAGGACAAGCTCGCCGACATCCTCAAGGACGTGAACGACCGGGTCGGGGACTTCCTCACCACCGGCGGCGGGCCGATGGCGGACTTCTTCGAGACCATCGCGCCCAAGGTCGGGGTGACGGCCGAGCAGTTCCGCAACCTCTCGGGGCCGCAGGCGCTGCAGCTCTACGTGGACAGCCTGCAGAAGGCCGGGGTCAGTCAGGGCGAGATGACCTTCTATCTCGAGGCGATGGCCTCGGACCTGACGATGATGCTGCCGCTGCTGCAGGACGGCGCCGCCGAGATGGACCGGCTCGGCGACCGGGCCGAGGCGCTCGGGGCAGTGCTAGACGCGGACACGATCATGACCATGCGCCGGGCGCAGGTGGCGATCTCCGAGATCGGGCTGGTGTTCAAGGGCTTCGCCTATGACATCGCGCGGAGCCTGACGCCGGTCCTCGAGAGCCTGGCCACGGCCTTCACCGCGCTCGCGACCGAGGGCCAGCCGCTGCGCACGGCCTTCACCGCCATCCTCGACAACCTTGCGCGGCTGGCGAGCTACAGCGCCACGGCGGCCGCGGCCTTCGGCGTGCACCTGGTGGGCGGCCTGGTCGCCGCGAAACTTGCGACGCTGACCCTTACGGGGGCCCTGACCTTCCTGCGCGGCGCGCTGATCCGCACCGGCATCGGTGCGCTCATCGTCGCGGCGGGGGAGCTGGTCTACCAGTTCGGGCGCCTCGTCTCGGCGGCCGGCGGGTTCGGCGCGGCCATGGACCTGCTGAAGGACGTGGCGCTCGAGGTCTGGGAGCGGATCAAGATCGGCGGCGACTGGCTTGTCGTCTCCCTGCAGGTCGTGTTCAACGACATCGCCTTCCAGTGGACGAGCATGGTCGGGAACATGGGCGTGAAGTGGGGCCAGTTCCTCGACATGGTGTCCGGCACGTCGATCGGCGAGGCTTTGGGGGTCAAGAGCGGGAACGAGGCGGCGGCCGTCGCGTCGCTCAACGCCTCGCTCGGCCAGATCAACGATGCCTACGGCACACTGCTCGACAGCCAGTTCGCGTTGAAGAAGAGCATGACGGCGCCGTTCGAGAGCGTTGCCGCGCTGCGCGAGGTCTTCAAGGTGGCCGAGGAGGATGCCGATGACGCGGCCGGTGCGGCGCGGCGGATCGCCGAGGCGCTGAACGGTGCCGGCACCGGCGCAGATGGCAAGGAGATGCCCGACAAGACCGTCAAGGAAGAGCTGACCGAGGTCCAGAAGCGCGCCGAGGCGGCGGCCGACACGATCCGGGGCAGCCTCACCGATGCGTTCAAGAGCGTGGTGACCGGCGCGGAAACCATGGGCGCGGCGGTCGGGCGCGTCCTCGGCAAGCTCGGCGACATGCTGCTCGAGAACGCCGGCAACGCGATCTTCGGCCGGCTGTCGCTCTCGCTCGGGTCGGTCTTCGCCGGGGGCATCCCCGCCTATGCGAACGGGACGGACAATCACCCCGGCGGGCTCGCCTGGGTGGGCGAGCGGGGGCGCGAGCTGGTGAACCTGCCGCGCGGCGCGCAGGTCATCCCCAATCACGAGCTCGGCAGCACGATGGACGGATACGGCCCATCGCGGCTCGGCGTCGAGCTGTCGTTCGGGGACACGGGCGGATTGCGCGCGGTGATCCGGGACGAGGCCGGGAACGTGGTCGCGCAGCGCGAGCAGAGCATCGTGCAGAAATCGGTCGCGGGCGTCTACGCGCGGAACCAGGAGCAGCGTATCCGATGAGCATCAACGTCTACGCGTGGCCGCCGGTCCATGCCATCGGGTCTGAATGGACCGAGGTGGCGCCGGTCCAGGTCAGCCGCTCGATCATCACCGGCGCCGAGTACCGCTCGGCGGCGCAGCGCACCCGGCGCTTTGCCACGATCGAGGCGCGCGGCATCGGCAAGGACATGAACGGCGCCGGCTACATGGAGGTGCTGAAGAAGTACCTGGCCGGGATCCATGCCGTCCAGCTGCACAGCTATCCGATCAACTGGTGGCTGGCCGGGCTCGGCGAGGAGGAGACGCGCGCCGCCGCGCTCCTCGACTGGACCGCGGGCAGCGCCGGCCTCGACTGGACGGCGGGCGGAACCGAGATGATCTGGTTCGCTGGCGCGGTGCTGAGCGGCACCACCGGCACGGATGCGGCGGGCTTCCCGATCATCACGATCGACGGTCTGCCCGCCAACACGCCGGTGGCGCGTCCGGGCGAGTTCGTCACCGTCTTCGGCCCGGACCGCCTGACCGAAGTTGCTCGCGTGATGATCGCGCGGCCCGCGACCTCGGACGGGAGCGGCGCGGCCGTGGTCCGGCTGGTGAGCGCACCCGGGAGCTTCACCGCTGCCCGGGTGAACATCGGCACCAGCGACACCGGAGTCTTCAGGCCCGTGGGGTCCTGTCCGCGGGCGGTGCAGCCGCTCGCCGGTGACTGGTCCTACACCTGGGAGTTCCGCGAGGTCTTCGCGGACGAGGTGGGCGGCTTCGTGGAGATCGACCCATGGCACTAGAGCGGGCGATCGACAGCGCCACGCTCGCGGCGATCGGCAACCCCGCGGGCTTCTTCCCGATCGTGCTCTTCTTCGTCGACTGGCCGGGCGCGCCGCTCTACGCGCACACCAACCTCGGCACCGTCTCCTGGGACGGGAAAAGCTGGGCCGGGGTCGGACGGGTGGGGCAGGTGAGCCTGCCGGGTGATCTGCCGGGCATGGCGGCGCAGGAAGCCTCGCTCGCGCTCCTGGGGTTCGGCGACGAGCTCGACGCCTATCTCGACGTCGATGCGCGCGACCGAGACGCGCGGGTCTACTTCGGCGCGGTCTCCTCGCGGGACGGTGCGACCCTGATCGGCGCGCCCTTCGAGGTCTTCTCGGGCACGATCAACGGGCTTCGCGATCTCACCGATCCCTCGGACATGGGGCGTGCGCGCGGCGTGCAGGTGCCGCTCTCCTCGGGGCCGTCGCAACGCGCCACGGCGGGGGTCTGTCACAGCTTCCAGGACCAGTCATCGCGCTTCCTCGGCGACACCGCGGGGCGGCTGCTGATCAATTCCGAGCGCGAGGGGCTGCGGCACCGTTGGCCCGAGTGATCACGGCGGAGGAGGTGGTCGCGGCCGCCTTCGACGCGATGGCGGGTCCCTTCGGATGGGACGGCGCGAGCGACTGCTCGGCCACCGCCTGCGCGGCCTTCGAGACGCTGACCGGCCTCGACCTCATGCGCGGCCTGAGGGGCGCTTACGGCACGCAGGCCGAGGCGCTGGCGCTGATCCGGGCGCGGGGCGGGTTCCTCGCCCTCTGGAGCGCGCAGGCCGCGCTCTGCGGGCTCGCAGCGGGGGCGCCCGAAACCGGCGCCATCGGCGTCATTCGTACCGAGACCATGGCCGGGCGCGCGCTCGGCCTCTGCGTCCGCCCGGGTCTCTGGGCGGCAAAGTCACCGAAGGGGGCGGCGCTGACCCCCGCAATCATGGAGCGATGCTGGAATGCGTAAGTGGCTGCTGCTGAGTGTTGCGGTGATCGGCCTGGCCGGGGCGCCCCGAGGGGCCTCTGCCGAGCCGATCACCACCGTGGCGGCGCTGATGGCGAATGGCGTCGGCTTCTGGAGCGCGATCACCGCGACCTACGGCGCCTTCGCAACCGCGGCCCTGCAGGTCGGCACCTCGGTGGTGCTGAGTTCGGTCGGGGCGGCGCTCACGCGGCAGATGCCGAGCACGCCCGAGCTGAAGCGCGAGTTCCCGGTGCGCACCTCTCTGCCCGGCAAACGCTATGCCTATGGTCACACCCGCCTGACCGGCACGCCGGTTCCGTGGCGGGTCCGGGGCAGGGTGCTCTACGGCTGCATCCTCTTCAACTCGCGACCCTCGGATGGCGGGAACCTGTCGCTCACGCTCGACGGCCGGGACTGCGCCTTCGTGAACCACGGCTCGGGCACCGAGCTCACCGACCCGGCGGACTGGGCCGAGCTCTTCGACTTCGGGAGCGCCGGGCAGCTGGTCAAGATCAAGGAGAAGTTCCCGGACTGGGACAGGGACGAGGAGCAGTTCGTCTGCTGGCTCGGCCTCGGCGACCAGGACGCGCCGCCGGCCCGGATCGTCTCGGAGGTGCCGGAGTTCTTCCAGGCCTCCGACGCCTGGAAGGGCCAGACGGTGCTCTGGGTCCGGATGCAGGCCGGGGGCAACCTCGAGAAGAGGGTGAAGCGCTGGCCCAATCCCGAGCCGATGGTCGAGCTCGAGATGGACTGGTCGAAGGTTTGGGACCCGCAAGACTCCGTGCAGGACAAGGATGATCCGGAGAGCTGGACCTATTCCGACAACCAGGCGCGCTGCCTGCTCGATGCCGTGCGGCAGAACCCGCTGCGCGCCTACACCAGCGCGCAGCTGCTCGAGGAAACCTTCCTCGACGCGGTGCCGCTGGCGGACGAGGCGGTGCTGCGCTGGTTCGACACGCAGGCGGCCGGCTCGGACGTCTTCGAGCAGCGCTACCGCGTGGCCGGCGTCATCGACTGGTCCAAGGGCGAGCTCCTCGATCTCATCCAGCCGCTGGCGGATGCCGGGGCAGGGCAACTCGCCGTCGTGGGCGGCAAGCTCTCCTACATCCCCGGCAGCTACCAGGCGCCGGTCTACACGATGACCGACATCCTCGGCGACAGCGGGGTGGAGTTCCAGCGCCTCGGCTCGCGCCGCGAGGTGCCTTTCGCGCTCAAGGGCGCTTGGACCTCGGAGGAACAGGAGTACGGGACGGCCGAGCTCGAGCCTTGGCTCGTTCCGGGCGGATCGACGCGCAGCGACGAGGTCGAGGACCTGGCGCTGCCGATGGTCCCGAGCGGCACGCAGTGCCAGCGCGTGGTCAAGATCAACGCCCTGCGCCGCGCGGCGCAGAAACGCCTCACCTGCATTCTGCCGCCCTCGGCGGTGAGGCTGATCCCCGGATCGGGGGTCGCGGCGGCACTGCCTGCGCCCTTCACCCGGCTGAATGGGACCTGGCAGGTGCAGGAGGCGCAGCCGGGCGTCTGGCTGCAGGACGGCGAGGAGGGCCGCGTGGCGTTCCGCGTGCCGGTCACCCTGAGGGAGGACGCGCCCGCGATCTACGCCTGGGACCCTGCGGCGGACGAGCTCGAGATCCAGACCCAGAGCCTGACCGAGGAGAACGTCTTTCTCGGGACGGTGACCGGCCTTGCGGCGCAGACGGTCGAGGTGAACTCGGGCGGCGCGGTGATCCTCATGGTCGCCTTCGAGTTCGACCCGGTGACGGGCTACGCGATCGACGAGTACGAGGTCGCGTGGCGCGCGAGCTCGAGCACCGAGTTCACGCCCTTGCCCGACATCCCGGGCTCGGCCATCGGCGATTCCGGCAAGGTGTCCGGGCGCTTCGGACCGGTCGGGTTCGGCACCTCCTACGACCTGCGCGTGCGCGGCGTGGGCCCCACGAGCGAGGGTCTCTGGTCCTACGTGCTCGGCATCATCGCCGGGGTCGGCGTCGCGGGCGTGACGGCAACGGCGGGCCCGGCGCGGCTCGAGGTCGCCGGCACGGCCTCCTCGGAGGGCTACCTAGCCGGGATGCGGCTCTACCGGGCCCCGGTCGGCGGGGTGTTCAACGATGCGGTGCAGGTGGGCGAGGACATCCCGGTTGCGCCGGACGCGGCCTTCTCGATCGTCTTCGGCGATCCGGAGGCGGTCGATCTCGTCAGCAACGGCGACTTCGCGGACAGCTCGGGCTGGACGCTCGGGGGCGGCTGGAGCATCTCGGGCGGCATTGCCACGCATGATGGCGCCTCCTCGGGCGGCACGCTCGGGCAGGCGTCCGGCGCGCTGGTCGCCGGGGCGCAGTACCGGCTCTCGGCGCATGTCACGGCGATCTCCGGGGCGGGCGCGGCGGCCTGCCAGCTCGTCGGCGACACGGTGGTTTCCGGCGATCTCTTCACCAGCACCGGCAGGAAGGTCTCGACCGTCACCGCGCCGACCAGCCCGGCCACGCTGCGCCTCGTCGCGGCGACGAACCAGCTCCTGAGCGTCAACAGCTTCTCGGTGGTAGCGCAGACCCCCGACGCCCTGCCGGGCGGCGAGGCGCGGTTCTGGCTGGTTCCCTACACCGCGAGCGGCGCCAACGGCACGCCGACCGCGCTCGGCACCTTCACGATCACCTGAGAGGCTCCATCATGGCTCTACCGCCTACCATCTCGCTCTCGACCACCGGGAGCGATCCCAAGGTTGCGACCAAGGAAAACCTCGAGGCACAGGTCAACGGCGCGTTCACCTATGTCTACAACGACGTGGTGCAGAAGGCGGACCTGCTCACGGTCCCGCAGGGCGAGGCGGAGGCCGGGGCCGCGACGACGCGACGCGCCTGGACGGCGGAGCGCGTCAGGCAGGCGATCGTCGCCTGGCTCAATGCCAACATGCTGACCAAGTTCTCGACGCTCGGCTATGGGCTGGAGGGCCGGTATCCCGAGAACGGCGACGTGCTGACCGCGATCGACGGCACGACCGGCGCGGGGATGTTCAAGTTCTCCTACGGAACCCTGAAGACCAAGCTCGGCCTTGACGGGGTCTTCGCGCCCGCTGCCGAGATCGCCAACCGCCAGGTCGCGGACGAGGCGCTCTCGGGGGATGTCGCCAGCGAGGCAGCGACCCGGCTTGCCGCCGACGATGCGCTTGCCGCGGACTACACCGCCGCGCTCGATGCCCGGGTCGGGCGTGACGGGGCGCCGGTCGACTTCGCAAGCGAGTGGTTCTACCGGGGCGAGAAGGTGGTCACCGCTGCCGTGGGAACGGATGACCGCCCGTCCTACGTCCAGACCGAGAAAGGTGCGACCCTCGGCGGCGGCCTCACCGTCGAGACCGGCGCGGCCTTCTACTTTGCCGGCAAGCTGGTCAGTGACGCGATGGTCGATGCGGACGGCCGCGCCTGGTACGCGATGCTCGCCGACGGCAGCTTCATCGCGCCGGCGGCGGATGTCGTCGCGGGGGCGCGCATCAACGCCTGGGGCGACAGCCTGACCTACGGCCGCCAGGGCGGGTTCACCGTCGACTACCCGGCAGCGCTCTCGGACATCCTCGGTATCCCGGTCTTCAACAACGGGATCGGCGCGCAGACCTCGACGCAGATCTCGATGCGCCAGGGCGGGAAGGTGCCGCGCGTGACGCTCGCCGGCAACCAGATCGTGAACGGGGCCAACACGATCACCGCCATCGAGGGCGTGACGCTCGCGACCTCGGGCGGCATGGCGCCGGACAAGGATCAGCCATTCCCGCTCTCGTCCCAGTCCGGCAATCTCGAGCGCAAGGCCATCGTGACGATCCAGGGCGTCGAGGGCGTGCTCAGGCGCACGGCGACGGGCGGGCCGCCCTCGACGGCCGAAGTCTACACCTTCACCCCGACGGGCAGCACCAACCTTCCGGTGACCTGCCCGGCGCAATCGCCGATGCGCTTTACCGAGGCGCTGAAGCAGGGCGGCATCGACATCCTCTGGCTCGGCCGGAACAACAACGCCGACCCGGACACGATCAAGGCGCATATCGCCCTTTGCGTGTCCCAGCTCGACCGGGGGAACCGCCGCTTCCTCGTGCTGTCGGTGCTGAACGGCGACTACGATGCCGAGGAGCATGTTGGCGGCGCGCGCTACGCCACGATCACCGGGCTGAACGCCGACCTCGAGGCCACCTATCCGGGCGAGTTCGTCGACATCCGCCGCCTGCTGATCAGCGAGGGGCTGACCCGGGCCTGGATCGCGCCCACCGCGCAGGACCTGACCGACATCGCCAACGACGTCCCGCCGTCCAGCCTCCGGACGGACAACCTCCACCTCAACGCCGCGGGCTACCAGGTCGTCGCGGAAATCGTCGCCGAGCAGCTGCGCGCGCGCGGCTGGGTTCTCTGAAAGGGCATGCCATGAACTCCACCATCCTCCGCTCGGACAACCGGATCACCGACCCCTCCCGCCAGCGCATCGAGCGCGACCCGATCCTTGGCCTCGAGGACTGGGTCTGGTGCCTCGACTTCACCAACCCGTTCTGCAACCCGACCGAGGCGCCGATCCCGGCAACCGGCACGAAGTTCGTCAGCCTCGCGCGCGATCCGGGCGATCCGACCCTGCAGGGCCGGGGCGGCACGCTGCGCAACGCCGGCGCGACGATCACGCAGGTGGCCGGCCGCGGCGGCCTCGTGTTCCCCGCGGGCACCCACAACGTGACGGACTTCGTCGAGTTCACCTACGGCTCGCAGGACTTCTACCTCGATAACGACGACTTCCTCGCTGTGGTCTGGGACAAGCAGACGCTCACCGGGTTCAACACCGCCAACTACGCGCCGATCCTCTGGGACAGCATCAGCAATGCCAACGCGGCCTCGCTCTGGATGGACCTCGGGCTCGGCGGCACCGTCCCGCGCGGGGCCGTGGGAACCGGCAGCGCCGGCCAGTCGGTCCTCGGGACCGAAGGCGTGGGGCAGGGCTCGCCGCGGCAGATCGCCTTCGCGCGCGAGGGCACGAAGCTCAGCCTCTTCGTCAACGGCGTGCTGATGGATGTGAACCCCAATGGCCCAGCCTCGCTGCAGGCCTCGGGGCCGGTCAGCACCAAGCTCGCCGGCAACCACGTGGCGACGATCTACAAGACTGCCGCCTGCAAGCTCGGTGGTGCCTATGACCGCCCGGTCGCCGAGATCGTCGCGCAGGACTGGCGCGCCTGCATGAACAAGTTCGTCTGAGGGGCCCGACATGACCACGCAGAAGGAGGTGGAGCATGGCGCTCGTTGATCTGATCGGCGGCGGCGCGGTGGCGCCGCCCGACCGGGGCTACCAGGCCTATGTCGAGATCGTCACCGGCGCCGGGGAGTCGCCGCTCTCCAAGGCCGATTGGCTCGCGATGTGGAACACCGGGAAATACTTCCCGAGGGACAATCCGGAGAGCCCGGCGTGGCTGGCCGGGGATTTCATCGCCATGTCCGAGACGCGCGCGCACAACGGCTCGCTCTGGCAGGCGCTGCAGCCGTCGCAGGGCATCGCACCCGGCTCCAACGCCGAGTACTGGGCGCTGCTGCTGCAGGGGCCGAGCACCGTCACCTTCCAGTCCGGAATTCACGACACTACCGCCGGGCGCGGACTTCTCGCTGGGGCATATGGCTGGGGACAGCCCGGCAATCAGCAGACCGCCAAGCTTCTGAGCGAGGCCCTGAGTTCGGGCGTGCATCAGTTCGCGTCGACCGATCCCGAGAACCCCATCAGCACGGGCGGCGCGGTACTGGTGATCCGGTACGGGGCGAGCTGGCTGACCCAGATCGTCTTCGGGGCGAACAGCACGGTCGCCTTCATCCGGCGCTCGCAGGACAACGGCGTGACCTGGTCGACATGGGTGCCACTGATCCCGACCTACGGCAGCAACGCGAACGGGTCCTACGTCCGCTTCGCCGACGGCACGCAACTCTGCTGGAACCGGATCGACAGCCAGGCGATCGCAATCTCGACCGCCACGGGCACCGTCTTCAACGACACGGCGCAGCCGGCGATCTCCTTCCCCGCCTCCTTCACGGTCGCGCCCTCGGTACAGGTGAACCTGCGCGGCAACAGCACCTGGGCCTCGGTCTCGGCTGTCACCGCCTCGAGCTTCACCCCGGTCTTCTTCGCCGCCACCTCCACCACCGGCACCCAGGTTCTCTACTGGATGGCCGTCGGCCGCTGGTTCTGAAAGGCATCACCATGAACATCTACTGGAACCCCATCGTGCCCGCGATGAACGACTTCCGCCGGATCACCTCGCTGCACAGGCAAGGCGACGTGCTGACGGTGAATGGCGAGGCGCTCGACTTCGCGCAGCTCGGCGCCGGCGCGGCGCTGCCGGCCGAGGCGATCGAGGGCGGGCTCTTCTTCGGCATGATCGAGCGCGACGAGGCCGGCGTGCTGAGCCTCACGCTCAACCTGCCGCACGCGGCGCGGCCGGACTTTTTCCCCGAGCCGGTGCTCGACGCCCCGGAGGGTGCGATCGACGTGCCGCCCTTCGCGCTGCCGCAAGACCAGGCGGAGGGCGCGCAATGACCATCGACTGGACACGGGCCATCACCGCCGAGGTGCGGCAGGCGGAGGCGGCCGCCCGGCGCCGGCGCGAGATCGACGCCGCCATCCAGGCGCGGCTCGACCAGACCGCGCAGGCGCGCGGCTACAGCTCGGCCGACAGCCTGATCTCCTGGGCGCTCAGCAACCAGGTCAGCTTCCAGGAAGAGGCCGCGCGTTTCGCGCTCTGGCGCGACGACGTCTGGCTGCGCGCGGTACAGATGCAGGACGCGGACGCGGAGGTGAGCGCGGCCGAGATCCTCGCGGCGCTGCCGGACATCGACTGGGCCCGGCCGCTGGCCTGACCCTGGCGGAAATCGAGACGACGTGACCCCGCTTCAGGCGGGCCTTTCTTTGGGGACTTCATGATGCCGCAGATCAAGTTCGACAGCACGGTGAGCACCGGCAATATCCTCTCCATCCTCGCGATGATGGTCACCGTGACGGCGGGCTACGTGACGCTCACGAACACGCAGGAGACCCAGGCGCTGTCGATCGCCCGGCTCGAGGAGGGCTGGCGGGGGATGGACGGGCGCCTCCGGGCGGCCGAGCTCACCCAGGCCGGACAGGCCTCTGACCTTCGCAGCATCCAGGCAACGCTCCAGAAGATCGACGGCAAGCTCGACCGGCTGTCTCAGCAGGGGAGGTGAACGCGGCCCGCCTTCGCTTTCCAGGAACAGGGAATGCCCTGGTTGGGGGTGAAGGAACCTGCTGGCAGAGTTCAGGCCGCGCTCCACGGGCAAACCCGCGGGACCGCGTCGGGTTCCTGCGAACAGGCGCGGTGAGCAGAGAGCCGCTTGTCGAGGGTGGGCGTGGCATGTGCCTCGTCAACTTGACGCGAAGCCGAGGCGGATTGGTTGCCACGCCCAAGCCAAAGGTGCGGCTCGGATGCCGGTTATCAAGCGATTACCTCAGGGCAGGGCGAGCGCGGCGGAGCATTGGGCGGTGAAGATCCGGGGCAGCTGAAGCTGCACACCCTCCCAGAAGTCACGCTCACCCGCCGCGATCACCGCCACATCCCACGACTTTTTTCGCTTTCTTCACGCCCGCCATGGCGCGGGCCCATTCGCATGGGAGAACCACATGCGCGCGACTTTCGACACCTGCCAGCCGTGGCTCCTGATCCACGAGGGAGGACTCGTGAACCACCCGAAAGACCCGGGCGGCGCCACCAACCAGGGCATCACCCAGCGGACCTATGACGCCTGGCGCAAGGTCATGGGTCTGCCCGCGCGCGACGTGCGCCTCCTCGAGGCCCGCGAACGCGACGCGATCTATCGCGAGCAATACTGGGACAAGGTCTGGGGCGACCGGCTCCCGGCCGGCGTCGACTACGCGCTCTACGATTTCGCGGTGAACTCCGGCCCGGCGCGCGCGGTGCGCTTCGTTCAGGAGCTCGTCGGCACTGAGGCGGATGGGGTCATGGGGATGCGCACCCTCGCGGCGATCCTCGAGCGCGACCCCGCGCAGCTCGTCGTGGCGCTCTGCTCCAGGCGCCTGCGCTGGATGCGCACCCTGAGGGCCTTCGCCACCTTTGGCACCGGCTGGACCCGCCGGGTCATGGGCGCGCACGAGGGCGTGCAGGAGAGTGACTACGGCGTGGTCGACCGGGGCGTGATGCTCGCGCGCAGCTCGGCCAGCATCCCCGCGCCCAAGGCTTTTGAGGACGGTGCCCACGCGAAGGCCTTCGGTGAGACCGACCTATTAGCCGCGCTCCTGCGCTTTCTCTCTTCCGTCTTCGGCAAGGCGGTTCCGGCATGACCCGGGCCGCCCACTACCGCGACCGCAACCGTTTCCTCGAGGATCGGCTCCCTGGCTCGTTCTGGATCAGCGGGCCGGAAGAGGATGGCGAGCAGAGATTCCTCTTCTTCTGCCCCTGCGGCTGCGGCGAGACCTCGGTGCTGAAGATCGGCAACGGCTTCAAGCCGAGGCACGGTCCGAGCTGGTGCTGGAACGGCTCGAGCGAGGCGCCCGAGCTCGCGCCCTCGGTCAACTGGCAAAGCCACTGGCACGGCTGGCTCCAGGCGGGAGTCTGGCGCCCGTGCTGATCCTTATCCCGATCACTGACCGGCGACTGGCGCTGGTGCGTTCCGCGGCCGCGCGCCGCTTCCCTCCGCGCCGAGAGCGCTACCCGAAAGGACATTCCCATGCTGAACCTCACCGGACAGATCGCGCTGCTGCTGCGCGTCTTCATCCTCCTGCCGCTGGCCGGCCTCGCGGCCACGCTGCCCTTCGCCGACTTCGACAAGGCGAGCGGAATCCTCAGCATTGACGTCAACGCCGCCTCGATCGCCGCGGCGGTGGTGATCTGGGGGCTGGTCTCCGGCAGCACCTTCGCCTGGTCGCGCTGGGTCAAGGCGCTTGGCGGGAAGACTTGACTGGGGCCACGCTGATCTCCGGCAAAGACAGGACCATGTCCTTTTACTTCCCAGACTGCCCGGCCTTCCGCCGGGCTTTTCCTTTCTGCGCTGCCTTTATCTCATCTCCCATATGGACGCGCAGACGAACGATGGTGGCGAGCCGGGACGACGTCTATAACGACTGGGAAATACTCAGGGATGAGCGTCCGGTCGGTCGCATCTACGCGGCCATGCTTCAGGGTTTCGAGCGCAGTTGGATGTGGCTCGCGCAGTCTGGAGCGCCGGAGCAGGGCCTCGCTGAGTGAATGGAGGCGGCGCTGTACGAAGTACGGCGGCGGGATGAGTGATCCGGAACTTCTGGACTAGGACCGTTCAAACGCTTGCAGTTCTGGGCTACTTTTCGTGGCTAGCGCAGTGAATCCTTCAGCCAGGCCTAACAGGCCGCTGAAAAACTCCTTCCTCGACGTCTGACGTGGTACATGATTCACCGTCGCCACTACGATGAGTCGGAGTGTGGGATGCGTGGATCAGATCAGGCGACGGGCTCGCTATTCAGCTGCGTCGATCTCGAGGAGCGCGTTCTGGCGCGACACCCGCTGCGCAAGATCATGGCCGCCATCCTGGCGCATCGCGAGGTGGCGCCGCTGCTCTTGGACGATCTTTTCGCGGTCGACGGAACCCTGGTGAAGGCCTGGGCGTCTATGAAGAGTTTCCAGCCGAAGGAAGAAGCGACGTCGGGCAGGGCGAGGGTCCCGGCGATCCACCAGATGGCAGCGGCGCCGCCCGCATCCTCCTCTGACCAGTCCAACGCCGAGCCCGACCCGATGACCCGCCCCACACGCCGTAACCGCAACGCCGAAGTCGACCTCCGTGGCGAACGACGGTCGAACGCGACCCATGCTTCGATAACCAATCCGGAGGCCCGCCTGTTCAAGAAGTCCCCCGGCGCCAGCGCCATGCTGTGCTTCATGGGTGAGATGCGTCCGCGAAAGCACCGCTTTCGCAGCACTGAACGGGCGAAGGCCGCCTGATGGAGAACCGCTCCGGCCTGATCGTGCAGTCCGACCTGACGCGGGCGGACGGCCACGCCGCGCGGCGTGCTGCCATCGACATGCTTCACCGCCACTCGCCGGGATCGACCCGGCGCCTAACCCTGGCAGCGGACCGCGGTTACGACAGCGCGGACTTCGTCGCCGAGCTGCGCCAAATGGTGGTCACGCCGCATGTCGCCCAGAAGTCCCGACACTCCGCCATCGACGGCAGAACCGCCCAGCACCCCGGCTACGCCCAATCGCAGCGGCGCCGGAAGAAGATCGAGGAACCTTTCGGCTGGGTCGAAACCGTGGGCGGCATGGCGCAGACCCTGTATCGCGGCATCGAACGTGTGCGGGCCCGCTTCACCTTGGCCATGGCGGCCCGCAACCTCGCGAGGCTGCCGAAACTGCTCGCCACCTGAGCCGGAAAGCGGCTACTCGGACTGCCTCCTCGCACACCTGGGTGCATCGAGCTCCAGCTCAAGGGACATCGTTGCTCCCAGCTGACTTTTTCAGTGGCCTACTAATTGGCTAGAAGCATATGCCCAGCATAACACTTGGACGGGACACGCGGCGCAAAGAGCTACCTGCAATACTGCAACATTGCGCCGGCAGAAATCAGTCAAAAGCCGTCGTTATGATTTTTTTCTCATGATACTCAGTTTGATACCTGAGTTCGAGCATCTGGAAAATTCTATGACACACAGGCCAAGAGCGCGACGCTAATCAACGCCGCAGAATTCGGACGGTGCCCGCCGTTCCATCTACCTCCACTTCGTCTCCGGTAATGAACTCGTGAATGATGCCCGTCACGCAGGGCTTTCCGAGTTCGCGGCAGAGGCTAGCTACATGTGACAATCTCCCGCCTTTCGCAGAAACAATAGCGCTGCTAGAGAGAATTCTCTCGAGATTGGCAGTGCTGGCTTCATACAGGAATAGAACGTCACCGGCACCGATTGGCGCGTCATCGTGGAATATTACGCCCCTTAATTTCCCGGGTGAGCCGGCCAAGCCTTGGAGCAGGCATTTCTCTTTGCTACTCACCGCCGACGCTGTCGGCTGCAAGATTTGCACTGGGCCATCCTTATTGTGACCCTTGGTGGTTCTAGAGATTTTCTTTAATTGAAGAATGCGCAGTCGGCCATTTGGATCAAATGCCCATTCCAACTCCAATCCGACAGCGGTGTGGGCTGATGAGATTTGGGCGCCCAGAACTGTCAGTCTTTCCCCAATAAATTCCAGAATTTCCCTATGTGTTGCTCTCGGCTCGCCGTAGACAACCAGTTCACCATCTCTTGTGTTATGGTAGAGGCGCACTCGACTAACAGGGAACCACGTCGTGGGAATTAGAGAGCTTCCTGGCGGAAGGTAGCGACCATCTTCTTTAAATAAACGCCAGTCAGCGAAGAAAATTTCCCTGCTTCCGATTTGTGGTAAGTTTACAGACCAGCGCTTTCCGACGAAATTCAATACGAATGGATTAACATTTCCGGCTGTGATGTTGCGACAGCTGCCAGGGAAAGCCTCAGCATAGAAGTCATTGCCTCCATCAATCCGTAATAATCCAGAAATAGCGGCGCACACTGTCTCCTGTATAATTACGCTGCAACGCGGGTCGCCACCCGTAATCTCTTGGTGATCGAGCCAAATTTCTAGTGCCGCTCGAGCGGCAATCACTGAATTTGTGATGCCATTAAACGATTTAAAGTGGCCGGTAGCAGATGACTTTTCACCGCCTTCGCGGAGCGATGCGGATCGAATGCTCACTGGGTAATTCTCAGAAGGCCTCAGCGGAGGTAAGGCGGAATCTATTCTCGCTGACAAGGTATTAATTGGATTGCTCCCGCCGGCAATATCGCACAAATCTTGCCACTTAATAACGGTGAAGGTTGGTACGTCCAGCCCTAGTTCCGCCATCCGCGCCAGGCCGGTCGCCTTAGGTGATTCCTCGAGTGTATTCAAGAAACGCGCTCGTCGTGTTGCCGAAAAGTAATTAGGAGAACTCTCTCGAGGCGGGTCTGCCAGTAGTGGCGCCATTCCTCTTGATATTGGAGGAGTTCCAGCAATGCTCCGGGTTTGTCGATCCAAACCAATGGGTCAAGTTCTGAAATTACAGGCTGCATCAACATCAAAACGTCATCAAGTACCCCATGCCGCGTAGAGCTTGTATCGATTGATGGGATTCCTCGATAGGTTGCGACCTCGGCTAAGCTAGTTCGATGCCTAGTTTCGCGGTCTAGAAATCCGAAGTGCTCAGTGAATAAATCTCTTGTCTCTCGGCTGCTATCGGGCGAGTCGAGGAGAAGTCCTCTGGCCTTCAAGTAGAGACTGAGGTGATTAAATTTCGGCAAGTTTAGCGGGCAGCCTTGATCTGCGGCGTCCGCCGCATCTTCAGCTATGAAAGGATTAGCGAGATTGACTTCGATCGCGCGCGAGAGAACGAAGATGGCTTGATTTATGTCTGTCTCGCTAATGACTTTTCCTTCTGAAAGCATTGCCTCAAATGTCAGAACGTGTTCTGGAAGCGGTGTTGCATCAGCTATAGCCTTCAATAACTTGGAAATGAGAGCGGCGTTGCGATATATTTTTCCTCGTCGCGCAGTTATCGCGATTTCAAGGGCTGCATGTGTAAAGTGCAGCACCAGATCATCTACCACTAGCGTGGGATCAGATTGATCCCACTCCTGTTTGAGAAAACTGCGTACGGCAAGCACATAGGCTCTTAATATATGATCGCTGCGCGACGCATAAATGAGTGGTACGTGCAGCACATTAATTTCTGGCAAGCGCAACGAGAGAGCTGGCAACCAAAGCTCTTTTCGCAAGGCGCGGACGAATTCTACGTCCCTTAGTTCGGCGGTCGGTGGCATTATTTAAGCTTAGGTCCGGGCTTCCACATTGCCACCTTCGTTGCTGCTTTGGCGGCGAGTTTCGCATATGCGTCCCGGAGCTTGGTCTCGAGCGCAAGCAGATCGCGCTCAAAGGTTTCACTACTGTCGTTGGCCCGCAATGAGTCAATTTCAAAGCGAACTGATTCGATCTCAGTTACAGTGGTGCCAAACGGAATCTCCAAAACCGGACGGCCGTTTGGCATTTTCATATCGATCGGCGTAACGTGATCACCCATGGTTTTCCCTGATGAATTCTCTATTGTGAAACTCAAGATTGGAGAGATTTGGAGATTTTTACGTAATTTTTTCGGAATTAACTGACTTGATAGTATCTTGGCGTCATGAACTGGAATTTCTCTCGCCGCACCCAGCGCTTTCCTCAATATAGGAACTTTCACGCCATTCTCGGTTGACAAAGGTTACGCGCCACGATGAAGGGCTCATTGCCTTTAGTCCGAGAGGGTGTTCGCTCCTTGCCCGGCGTTCTAACAAGTGCTGACCGTGATTGGTAATCGCCTTGCAATCCACGGGAGGTTGGACACAGCTGAATGTTTTGTATCCATTCGAGCCTGCGTCTCACGCTCGATTCTGGCAAGCTACTTTTTCAAGTAGTGTCGAGGTCGCGGTCGTCCGTATGTAAAGGCGACTCTGTTTGACAAATCGGGTGTTGGCCGAGGTTCCCCTTTCCCCGGAGGGACTTATCCCGCAGCTTCCGTGACGGGTATGCCGAGCGCGGTGTATCCGTTCAGGACGGCGATGCGGACCTGGAGTTCAACGACCTGACGGGCGAAGGCCCGCGCCATAAGGCGCTGCCCCAGAAACTTCACACAGTGCATCTTTGTCTCGATGCGGCTCCGGCGGTGGTATCCGTGACTTCTTTAGCAGCCTGCTAGGCTTCAAAGGCCGTCGAGTTTGCCCGCGATGCGCAAGACGACGTCGTCAATGATCGCATCCTTCTGTGCGTCAACGTCCCCGTCATACTGAAAATGGATAGACACGAGGTCCGTCGGGATGCCTGGGAAGATCGTTTTATCAAGGAACACGGGGATCACCTCTTTCGCAGGAACTCGCACTGTGAAACAGTCGCGCTCGAAGGTGGGCCAGACCTTTTCCTTGTGATGATTGTCTAGAATGGCGACGATCATACGCGATTTCTCTACAAAAATTTCATTGAACTGCTGTGACCATACGCCACCCAGATAGTTGTCCTCGTAGTTGCGGTCGTAAAACACCGAGATGTCGAGTTCTCGGAGTTGCTGGCCGATGAAGTCAGCAAGTGGGCGGTTCTCGCCGGCAAAGGAGATGGCAACGTCCCACTCAAAATCCCGCGGGTCATCGCGGAAGCCGCAACGCTGGCGCAGCCCTTCCCAGTTCAGGTTCTGGATGTAGTAGAAAAGCGCGGGGTCTTCGATCGCGAAGTTCTTGGTGTCGGCGTCATAGTAGAACAGTCGGGCGCAGGCCTCCTTCTGTTCAAGTAGAACGCGAAGCCTGTGGTCTTTGACGTTGTTAATGCTGCCCTTGATGTCCTGTCGAGCATTCGCGAGTTCGTTCAGATCGACGTTCGACCGCTCTTGCTCGGAGACGGCTCTAAGGAGCTTGTAGTACGGATCGTTCGTCGGGCGGAAGCGTCGGCCGCGGCAAAACTCTCGGACTGCCGGATCGTAGTTGTGATGCAGCGTATCTACGACCTGCTTCTTGATCTCGTCCGGATCCCATTCGATACCGAGCTTCTCAGGTTGAGTTTTGTCTACGCCGGAAGCAATGCAGATAGTGCGGCAGATCTGCTGGGTGAGCCAGTAGTCGCCCCGGCTATCTTCGATGATCGCTTCGGGCGCAGAGAATTCGATGTTCAGCAGTCCGCTGCCCAGCGTGATCATCTCGGTGATCACATCGGGCGTGCCAGGGGCGATGCGGTGAATGGCCATACGCTTCGCGATGTCCGGGACCATTTGGATTAAGTCAGAGCCGACATTGTTGATTCCGATAATGACCAATTTAGGCAGGCCGTCGCGGTTGTCCCGCTCGGCGATCACCTTTGCGAGGTCGGCTAGGCGCCCTTTCGTTGCTTTGTCGAGCCGATGGAAATCATCGACGACGAAAGTCTTGTCCCCGGAGCTTTCGTCGATGCTCTGGATGATCGGAAGGTGGGCGGGCTCGCGGGGAGTAAGAAGCGTGGGAGTGTTGTCGGGGAAAATCTCGGCGAGCGCCTTCTTGACGGTCGTGGTCTTGCCTGTGCCCGATTGCCCTTCGACGACGACAGGCTTGCCCTTGCGGCGCAGGTCAACAAGCAGCGCGGTGTAGTTCGGCGGCTTCACGAACGTGAACTGAGGAACGCCTTCGGTTACGAAAACATCTTCCAAATACTCCATTTGCGCTCTGAACCCTCCACCAAACACCTTTTGTGAAACGAGTAAATGACGAAAGCGTGTGGGTGGTTCAAGGTGCTTATAGGTTGTCTTCTAGCTTTTCCAAAGTTCGTGTTTTGTTATGGTTTTGTCTGGGACGTTCCGCGGTGCCTGTGGGAAGAGGTTATCACATACCTTCAGAGTGTTAGGTTGTATGTCCTCTCATTTACGCCGAAGTTCTCTACGGTTCACAGGGGCGTGGGACACCTTCTCCGTAACTCATTGATTTTCCTAGGCGCGCGTAACATCCTCAATGGGACCCATGAGCGTTGATTTTATTCTGAGATTTCGGGTTTCGGTCAGTCCGCGTGGATGTCGAACTCCTACCGCCAAACCTTCCCGATGTGGCTCACGGTTTTCAGTTTCGTTCATGCTTTGTTGCAGTGAGCGGGTCACAGATATGTCATTGTAAGAAATCACTTTTGGCCCAATTCAAAATCCCCCGCCGCGAGGCGTGCCGGTTCGAGTCCGGCCTTGGGTACCAATGACTTGCGGGGATTTCCTCAGGTCATTTTCGGCACGTTCCAGCAGCGTTGATACGAGGCGAAACCGCCCGAAACGATCTCTGCCGCGCGCGGCTCGGGGTGGTGAGGTCATGCCGCGTCGGGATCGGCCTGGGGCTACACTCAACATGACGACCCGAAACGTCACGCGCGCTGCCCAGAGGCATCGTACGGATGCGCCAAGGTGTTGACCTGTCGTCAAAACTCCCCGGCCTCGCCGTGTTGAGTCCGCGCCCGCGCCGCATTTCTTCCTTCTTTCGCACCCAGAAGGGCCGGGTATCGACTAGAAAGGTCCATGTAATGTTCGGTTTGATTTCGGGGCTCGGTTCGGGCAGCTATTCGGGTCTGTTCGGCGGGCTCGCGAGCGCGGGCGCCACGGGTTCGGGGCAGGGTGGCACGACCGCCGTTGAAGAGGAAACGGCACTCGAGGAGACCGGGGTCTCCGGCGCCGGGGACATCGCGCCGCTCGCTGCGGCGCCCGACTCCGGGTCCGAGCCCGAGGCCGGCGAGCCCGCGGCCCTCGCGCCCGCGAAGGTGCAGGATGCGGAGGCTGCCGGGGGTGGCACGTCCGCGGCGGGCGGCTCGATCACCATCACCGCGCCCGAGGCCGAGGCGGAGCCCGCCGCGGCGGACACGCTGGCCGAGGCCCGCGCCAAGGCGATCTCGACCCAGGAAAGCTTCGTCAAATCGCTGGTCATCGCGCAGATGGGGGCGGCGCCCGAGGAGGATGACCTCGCCCTGCGCCTGCGTCGCGGCGCCGAATCCTACGCGGCCACGCGTGCCGCGACGGAATCTGGAAGCGAAGGGTCGAAAGCCGACGTGGTGGCCTGATCCGCGGACATCCCCGGCTAGGCGGACCATGCCCGGCCCAGGCGGCGCGCGGAAGAAACCGCGCGCCGCCTTGTCATTTCGGGGCAGGGGTTTCGCGGGGCGAGGCAGATGCCGGATGCACAAAAGCAAAGAGCTCCCCGGAAGGGGAGCCTTGCTTTGTCACCGATGTTCGGAAGACTGTTCCGGCTTTCGCCGGGGTCGTCACTTTCCCAACGCTTTCAGGGCGTTGAAGGGAAAGTGGCGGAGAGACAGGGATTCGAACCCTGGGACCCCTTGCAGGGTCAACGGTTTTCGAGACCGCCCCGTTCGACCGCTCCGGCACCTCTCCGCGGGGGTCGTGGGGGGCCGTTTAACGACAAGCTCGGGGGGGTGCAACAGGGAAAATTCAACTTTCTTCATCCGGACGAAAATCTTTTCCGGCGAAGCTCCGCCACCGGCGGTTTTGGTCACCTTTCAATTGGCCGGGACGCGCCCTAGGCTTCAGGCCTGTCAGACCCGGAGTACCCCCTGCCCATGTTCTCGCGCCTTGCCGCCTGCGCCGCCGTCTTCCTTTGCGCCATGCCCGTTCACGCCGATCCCGTCGATGCGTTGCTGGACGCGATGAAGATCCACGATCTGGTCGAGATCATGCGCGAGGAGGGGCGCGGCTATGCCGCCGACCTCGCCAAGGACATGCTTCCGGCCGGCGAGAGCGCGAACTGGCGCCAGTCGATCGACCGGCTCTATGCGCCCGAGGCGATGGAGGAGGTGGTGCGGACCGGATTCGCGCAGAGCCTCGGCGACACCGACGTGACGCCCCTGCTGGCCTATTTCACCAGCGACGAGGGGCAGAAGGTGGTCGATCTCGAGCTCGGCGCGCGGCGCGAGATGATCGACGAGGCGGTCGAGGCCGAGGCGCGCGACGCGCTGCGCAGGCGCGAGGTCGGGCAGGATTCGCGACTCGACCGGCTCGACCGCTTCGTCGCGGCCAACGACCTGCTCGAGACCAACGTGGTCGGCGCGCTCAACTCCAGCTTCCAGTTCTACCTCGGGCTGGTGGATGGCGGCGGGCTCGAGATGACCGAGCCGGAAATCGTCGAGGAGGTCTGGATGCAGGAGGAGGCCACGCGCAGCGACACGCGTGAATGGCTCTATGCCTACCTGCTGAAGGCCTACGAGCCGCTTTCGGACGCGGAGCTCGACGCCTATACCGACATCTCGGCGACTCCCGAAGGCATGGCGCTGAACCGCGCGCTCTTTGCCGGGTTCAACCACATGTACGAGGAAATCTCCTACGGGCTGGGGCTCGCCGCGGCGCGCGAGATGATGGCGCAGGATCTCTGAGCGCGGCGCGCCGGGCAGGGCGCAGGCGCACGGGGCGCGAAAACCGGTGCAAACCGGTGGAAAAACCGCCCTGCGCGGGTTGACACATGGGCAATTTGCCCCGATAAGCCGGGCCTCGTGACGGGGCCATTGCGCGCCCCGCTTTCGATTCTTACATCCATACAGCCCGAAAGGGCGCGCTGTTCGACGGCGGAGCGGGCCGACCCGCACCACGAAGTCCCCGACATACCGGGGCGCCTCAGGACGCGGTAGACAAAGGAAGACGCAGATGTTCGCGGTGATGAAAACCGGCGGCAAGCAATACAAGGTCCAGGCGGGCGACGTGCTCCGCGTGGAAAAGCTGGCTGCAGATGCGGGTGAAACCGTTCAGTTCAACGAAATCCTGATCCTCGGCGGCGACAAGGTCACCGTCGGTGCTCCGCTGGTGTCCGGTGCAGCCGTCCAGGCGACCGTGATCGACCAGATCAAGGGCGACAAGGTCATCAGCTTCATCAAGCGCCGCCGTAAGCACGGCTCGCAGCGTACCCGCGGCCACCGCCAGCAGCTCACCCTGCTGCGCGTGACCGAGATCCTCGCATCCGGCGCCGAAGGCACCGGCGTGAAGGCCGCCGCTGGCGCCGCCTCCGCACCGAAAGCCGCTGCTCCGAAGGCAGCTGCAGCCGCCGCAGGCGACGATCTGACCCAGATCACCGGTGTCGGCCCCGCCGCCGCCAAGAAGCTGAACGAAGCTGGCATCACCACCTTCGCACAGCTCGCAGCCGTTGACCCCGAGAGCTTCGACGCCGTGAAGGTGAAGCCCGAGTGGGTCGAGCAGGCCAAGACCCTGGCCTGATAGACATTAAGGAGACAAACCCATGGCACATAAAAAAGCAGGCGGTAGCTCCCGTAACGGCCGCGACTCGATCGGCCGCCGTCTCGGCGTGAAACTCTACGGTGGCCAGGCGGCCATTCCGGGCAACATCATCATCCGTCAGCGCGGCACCAAGTTCTGGCCGGGCGAAGGCGTGGACATGGGCCGGGATCACACGATCTTTGCCGTGGCCGAAGGTTCGGTCAAGTTCCACAAGGGCCTGAAGGGCCGCACCTTCGTATCCGTCCTGCCGGTGGCGGAGGCTGCTGAGTAAGCCGATCCCGGATCGAAAAAATTGGGGGGGATCGGCACGGGCCGGTCCCCTTCTCCGTTTCGGGGAGGAGACGAAGCGGCCCGCGGGAATTCTCGCGACAAGAGGAGAAAGACGATGAGTCTGGCCGAAGACGACCAGCTGACCGCGCAACCGGTCATCGAGACACCCCGCTTCCTGCTGCGGCCGCTGCGCCGCTCGGATGCGGGCATGATCGCACACTACACCTCGGAGGTGCGCCTCGCGCGCATGACCACCTCGATTCCGCACCCGCTTCCGCCGGGCGCGACCGAGGCCTTCATCAGCCGCGCCACCGATCCCAAGCGGGTCGAGGACGTCTGGGCGATGGACGCCTCCGAGCAGGGCGGCGCCGAGGTGATGGGGCTGATCTCGCTCGAGCGTCTCACCGACGGCAACCAGGCCGAGATCGGCTACTGGGTCGCGCCGCCGTTCTGGAACACCGGCCATGCCTCGGAAGCGGTGCGCGCGCTGGTGCAGGCCAACCCCTTCGGCAGCGACACGATGTTCGCCTCGGTCTTCCAGGACAACGCCGCCTCGGCGCGGGTGCTGACCAACTGCGGTTTCGAGTACATCGGCGACGCCGAGGCCTTCTCGGTGGCGCGCAATTCCGCAGTGCCCACATGGACCTACCTGCGCCGCATGGACTGAGCCCGGCTCCGCCCGCGACAAAGTGATCCCGCCCGGCCGACGAATTCCGTTGGCCGGGCGTTCGCTTGCCTCGTATAAGCGGACACATGATCACCGAATTCGGACATTTCGCGCTCATCCTCGCCTTCCTCGTCGCCTGCGTGCAGGCGGTGGTGCCGATGATCGGGGCGCAGAAACGCTGGCCCGGCTGGATGGCCGTCGCCGAGCCCGCCGCCACGGCGCAGTTCCTGCTTGTCGCGCTGTCCTTCGGCGCGCTGATGCACGCCTTCATCACCTCGGACTTCTCGCTGCGCCTGGTGGTGATGAACTCGCATTCCGCCAAGCCGATGCTCTACAAGATCAGCGGCGTCTGGGGGAACCACGAGGGCTCGATGCTGCTCTGGGTGCTGATCCTGTCGCTCTTCGGCGCGATGGCCGCCTGGTTCGGGGGCAACCTGCCGCCGACCCTGCGCGCGCGCGTCCTCGCGGTACAGGCGGCGGTGGGCGTGGCCTTCTTCGCCTTCATCCTCTTCACGTCGAACCCCTTCCTGCGCCTCGCCGTGCCGCCCTTCGACGGGCAGGACCTGAACCCGCTGCTGCAGGACCCGGGGCTCGCCTTCCATCCGCCCTTCCTCTACCTCGGTTACGTCGGCCTCTCGATCTGCTTCAGCTTCGCGGTCGCCGCGCTGATCGAGGGCCGGGTCGACGCCGCCTGGGGCCGCTGGGTGCGGCCCTGGACGCTGCTCAGCTGGGTGTTCCTGACCATCGGCATCGCGCTCGGCTCCTGGTGGGCCTATTACGAGCTGGGCTGGGGCGGCTTCTGGTTCTGGGACCCGGTCGAGAACGCCTCGTTCATGCCCTGGCTGCTGGCCGCGGCGCTGCTGCATTCCGCCATCGTGGTCGAAAAGCGCGAGGCGCTGAAGAGCTGGACGATCCTGCTGGCGATCCTCGCCTTCGGCTTCTCGCTGATCGGCACCTTCATCGTGCGCTCGGGCGTGCTCACTTCGGTCCACGCCTTCGCCTCCGACCCGCAGCGCGGCGTCTTCATCCTCGGCATCCTCGTCTTCTTCACCGGCGGCGCGCTGACGCTCTACGCCGCGCGCGCCGGGGTGATGCAGGCCAAGGGGGTCTTCGGTCTCGTCAGTCGCGAGTCGGCGCTGGTGGTGAACAACATCCTGCTCGCCGTCGCCTGCTTCGTCGTCTTCACCGGCACGCTCTGGCCGCTCGTCGCCGAGATGCTGTTCGGCCGCAAGCTCTCGGTCGGGGCACCCTTCTTCAACATGGCCTTCACCCCCTTTATGGTGCTCCTGGGGCTGATCCTGCCGATCGGCGGGATGATCAGCTGGAAGCGCGGCAAGATCGGCCGCGCCGTGCAGCAGCTGCTGCCCGCTCTGGGTCTGGCGCTGGCGCTCGCGGGGCTGGTCTGGGCGATGCAGACCGGCCGCAGCCTGATGGGGCCGATCGGCGTCTTCCTCGGCACCTGGCTGGTGGCGGGCGCGATTACCGACCTGCTCACCCGCATCGGCCAGAGCCGCGACTGGCGCCGTCTCGCGCGGCTGCCACGCGCCGACTGGGGCAAGGCGGTGGCGCATGGCGGGCTTGGCATCACCATGCTGGGCGTTGCCGGGCTCATGGCCTGGCAGGAGGAGGACATCCGCGTCACCCAGCTGAACGAGCCCTACACCGTCGGCGCCTACGAGCTCGAGCTGCTCGGCGTCAGGCGCGTGCAGGGGCCGAACTACTTCTCGGACATGGGCGAGGTCTCGCTGCGGAAGAACGGCGCCGAGATCGCGCATCTCTACCCCGAGAAGCGCACCTATCCGGTTGCCGGGATGCCGACGACCGAGGCGGCCATCGACGGCGGCTTCCTGCGCGATGTCTACGTCGTACTCGGCGACGCACAGGCGGGCGGCGGCTGGACCATGCGGGTCTACGTCAAGCCGTTGGCCAACTGGATCTGGGGTGGGGCGATCCTCATGGCGATCGGCGGCGCGCTGAGCCTGTCGGACCGTCGCTTCCGTGTTGCCGCCGGCGCGCGGAAACAGGCCCCGGCGCGCGGAGTGCCGGCGGAATGACCCTGCTGAAGCCCTTCCGCGCGCTGCTGCTGCTGGCGCTGCTCGCGCTGCCGCTGGCGCAGGCCCTGCCGGTCTTCGCCGTGCAACCCGACGAGATGCTCTCGGATCCCGCGCTCGAGGCGCGGGCGCGGGACCTCTCGAAGCACCTGCGCTGCCTCGTCTGCCAGAACGAGAACATCGACGATTCCAACGCCGCGCTCGCCCGCGACCTGCGCCTTCTCGTGCGCGAGCGGCTGGTGGCCGGCGATACGGACGACGAGGCGGTGGCCTACCTCGTCGACCGCTACGGCGAGTTCGTGCTGCTCCAGCCCACCACGCGCGGCTGGAACTGGCTGCTCTGGGCCGCGGGGCCGATCCTCTTCGTGCTGGCGCTGATCCTCGCGGCGGTCTACCTGCGCGGCCGCTCGCGCGCCGAGGCCAGCACCGAGGCCGGGCTCTCGGCAGAGGAAGCGGCGCGGCTCAAGCGGATTCTGGACGAGGGCAGCTCCTCCTGATAGCCTCGGGCGGAGGGTCGGCAGTCCACCCAGTCTCCGCCGTCCGGGTCTTCCGGGCACGCTGAACCTGCCTCTCGGATCGTGGATCTCACCGGACGTTCCGGCGATGCCCGACGGACAAGGGCGGATCTCCAGCCCCGCAGGGGTCGGGCAGCAGCGCCGGAGGATCTGGAGGATCCGATGAGTGATTCCCTGAAACGGGAATATATCCCGCTTGCCATCGACGACCTGTCGGGTTTTGCCCGTGCGCTGCGCGCCGAGCTCGACGCGCCGCCCTCGCACCAAGAGATGCTGGGGCTGATCGCCAAGGCCGCGGGCTATCGCAACTACCAGCACCTGCGCGCCGTGGTGGCGCCTGCGCCCAAGGCGGACCCGAAGCACGTTGCCCGGGCGCTGCGCCATTTCGACGGGCAGGGGCTCTTGCTGCGCTTTCCCGGCCGCACGGCGATGCAGGCGCTCTGCCTCTGGCCGCTCTGGGCCCGCATCCCGCCGCGCCAGAGCTTCACCGAGCGCGGGATCAGCGCCCGCATCGACGCGCTCAGCGCCTTTCGCGACGCCGCGCAGATCCGCCGCAGCATGGTCGAGAACCGGATGCTGGACCGCACCGCCGACGGCGCGGTCTACACCCGCGTCGAGACCCGCCCGCCCGCCGAGGCGCTGGCGCTGATCGCGGCGCTGGCGCGGCGCTGAAACCGGGGCCGGGGCTTGCACCCCGGGCGCGCGCGGGAGAGAGTTCCCGCGCGCAGACCGCAGCCCGGAGGAGCCCATGCACTACGAGACCATCCGCTACGAGATCGAAGGCGACATCGCGCTGATCACCCTCGCGCGGCCCGACGTGATGAACGCCCTCTCGGCCCCGATGCGCGCCGAGCTGACCCATGCGATCCAGGCAGGGGGCAAGGAGGCGCGCGTGGTCGTGCTGACGGGCGAAGGGCGCGCCTTCTGCTCGGGGCAGGATCTCGGCGACCGCGAGACCGCCGCCAGCATCGACCTCGAGCGGGTGCTGCGCGACGAGTACATGCCGATGCTCAACGCCATCGTCGATTGCCCACGGCCGACCATCGCCGCGGTGAACGGTGCCGCCGCAGGCGCGGGCGCGAACCTCGCGCTGGCCGCCGACGTGGTGATCGCCGCCGAGAGCGCCTTCTTCATGCAGGCCTTCACCCGCATCGGCCTCATGCCCGACGCGGGCGGGACATGGCTGCTGCCGCGGCAGATGGGCATCGCCAAGGCCATGGGCGCGGCGCTCTTCGCCGACCGCATCAGCGCGGCGCAGGCTGAGCGCTGGGGGATGATCTGGGAGGCCGTTCCCGATGCCGAGTTCGAGGCGGTCTGGAAGTCCCGCGCCGCGCATCTGGCGCAGGGCCCGTCCGAGGCCTATGCCCGCATCAAACGCGCCATCCGCGGCGCCTTCGAGAAGGATTTCGACAGCCAGCTCGTGCTCGAGGCGCAGCTGCAGGGCGAATGCGGCATGACGCGGGACTTCAAGGAGGGCGTCGTCGCCTTCCACGAAAAGCGCCCCGCGAAGTTCGAGGGGCGCTGAGCCTCAGCCGGCGGCCGGGGTCGCGACCTGCCAGCGCGGCGCGTCGACCCGCAGCGGCCCGGCCGGGATATCCCAGCGCGGCGGCGTGCCGTCCAGCGTCACCGGGAAGTCGAGCCGCCGCGCCGGGCCCCATCCGGTCTGCTCGTGCCCGGGGGCAAGGTCGCCGGGCGTCGCCTCGATGCGCGCGCCGGTGAAGGCCCTTGCCCCGGCCGAGACCAGCAGCGCGCCGGTGCGCGCCAGCGACAGCCGCGCCGACAGTACACGCCCCTCCGCCAGCCGCAGCCGCAGCGCGCGCAGCACGGCGGCGGCCATCAGGTAGCCCGTGGCGTGATCGAGCGCCTGCACCGGCAGCGGCACGGGGCGGACGGCCCCGCTGCGCCGCATCCCCTCGTCCGCGATGCCGCAGCTCATCTGCACGAGGCTGTCGAAGCCGCGCCGCCCAGCCCATGGCCCGCTCCAGCCATAGGCGCAGAGGCTCACGTCGATGAGCCCGGGTGCGAGCAGGCGCCGCGCCTCCGCGCCGTAACCGAGCGCGTCGAGCGCGCCGGGACGGTAGCCGTGCACCAGCGCGTCGGCCTCTCTGAGCAGGTCCTCGAAGGTCTGCCGGTCGGCGGCGTGCGTCAGGTCCAGCCCCGCCCGGCGCTTGCCCAGCGTGACCTCGGGCTCGACACCCGGCTCGCTCCACCACGGCGGGTCGATGCGCAGCACCTCGGCGCCGAACCCGGCAAGGAAGCGCGTCGCCACCGGCCCCGCGAGCACCCGCGTCAGGTCGAGCACGCGCAGGCCCTGTAGCCGGGCGGTGCCGGTGCCCTCGCCGCTCTCGCGCCAGTCGATCAGCGGCTCGGCAGCCACCGCCATGCCCTGCGGATGCCCGGCCCAATTCGCGAGCGAATGCATCGCCGCGGCGGCGCCCCCGGCCGCGACCACCGCCGCCTCGAGCTCGGATTTCGCCCATGCTGCCACGGCCTCGGCGACCTGCGCCTTTTCGGCCGCGCAGCCGAGCACCGAGAGCGCCGCGGCGCGGTGATGCGGCGCGTTGGTGTGCAGGCGGATCCAGCCGTCCGAGGCCGCATAGTCCCCGGCGATCGGGTCCCATGCCGAGGGCAGATCCCAGCCTTCGGGGCGCAGTGTCCTGTCGAACCAGAGCGAGGCGAGGCGCCGGTCGACCGCCGCCTCCGGCGCGCCGAGCAGCGCCGCAAGCTCGCCCGCCGCCGCCTTGATCGACGCCGTGGCCAAGGCGGAGACGTGGAAGCAGGACGGCAGCTCCGCCTGCGCGCGTTCGCGCACCTCGGGGCCGGGGGCCGGGTCACGTCCAATCGCCTCGGCGATCTGCTGGTCGAAACTGGGTGTCATCGCGGCCTCCATGCGTGTCTGGCCGGTATCTGGCGCCCGGATTGACCACCTGTAAATCTTGATCAATATAATCAATATGAATTCATCGGACTGGATCGACGCCGGAACGGCCTGCGCGGTGCTCGGGGTGAAGCCCCAGACGCTCTGTGCCTATGTCAGCCGCGGGCAGGTGCGCGCCGAGGCGGATGCCGGGGACGCGCGGCGCAGCCTCTACGCCCGCGCCGATGTCGAGGCGCTGCTGCGGCAGAACCGCCGCCCGCGCGCGCGGGCCGAGGTGGCCGAGCAGGCGATCCGCTGGGGCGATCCGGTGCTGGAGACGGAAATCTCGGAGGTGCGGGACGGCATGCTCTGGCTGCGCGGCCGTTCGGTCGAGCACTGCGCCGGGGCGATGACGCTCGAGGAGATGGCGGCGCATCTCTGCGCGGTCAGCAGCGTGACCTGCCCGGAGGCGGGCGCGCCGCAGGGCCCTGCCACGCCGCTGGGGCGCGCACTGAGCCACTTGGCCGGCGCGGTCGAGGCGGCCCCTCCGCTGACCGGGATGAACGCGGGAAAGATCGCGGAGGAGGCCGGCAGGCTGATCTCGGGCGTGACCAACGCGCTGCTCGGGCAGGCCGGCGGCGGGCTGATCCACCTGCGCCTCGCGCGGGCCTGGGGACAGGACGCGCAGGGGGCGGAAGACCTGCGCCGGGCGCTGGTGCTGCTGGGCGACCACGAGCTCAACCCCTCGACCTTCGCCGTGCGCATCGCCGCCTCGACCGGCGCGAGCCTGCCCGCGGCGCTGCTCTGCGGTCTCTCGACGCTCAGCGGACCGCGCCATGGCGGCGCCTCGGTGCTTGCGCGGCAGGCGCTCGTCGCCGCGATGGCGGGGCGCGCAGAGGCGTTCCTGTCGGCACAGGCGGGCACAGCGCCCTACGGCTTCGGCTATGGCCATCCGCTCTACCCGGAGGGGGACCCGCGCGCCCGGCTGCTGCTCGGGCGCATCGACCCCGAAGCGCCGGCCCGCCGCGCGGCGCTGTGCCTCTCGGAGCGGCTGGGGCTGGCGCCGAACGTCGACACCGGGCTCGCGGCCCTCGCGCTGGCGCGCGGACTGCCGGAGGAGGCGCCCTTCACCATCTTCGCCGCCGGGCGGCTCGCGGGCTGGATCGCCCATGCGGCCGAACAGGCGCGGAGCGCCGAGCTGATCCGCCCCCGCGCGCGCTACCGGGTCCCGGGCTGACACCCATCCCGCCGAAACGAGAAAAGGCCCCGCGCGAGCGGGGCCTTTCGTCTGGCAGAAAACCGGATCAGCGGCTTTCGATGTCGGTGTAGTCGCGCAGGGTCGAGCCGAGGTAGAGCTGGCGCGGACGGCCGATCTTGTGCTGCGGATCGGCAAGCTGCTCTTTCCACTGCGAGACCCAGCCCACGGTGCGCGACAGCGCGAAGATCGGGGTGAACATCGAGGTCGGGAAGCCCATCGCCTCGAGGATGATCCCCGAGTAGAAGTCGACGTTCGGGAAGAGCTTCTTGTCGATGAAGTACGGATCCTCCAGCGCCTGCTTCTCGAGTTCCTTCGCCACCTGCAGGATCGGGTTGTTCTCGACGCCGAGCAGGTCGAGCACCTCGTCCGCGGACTGCTTCATCACCGTCGCGCGCGGGTCGCGGTTCTTGTAGACGCGGTGACCGAAGCCCATCAGGCGGAACGGATCGTTCTTGTCCTTGGCGCGGGCAATGAATTCGGGGATGCGGTCGACCGAGCCGATCTCCTTCAGCATCTCGAGGCAGGCCTGGTTGGCGCCGCCGTGGGCCGGGCCCCAGAGGCAGGCGATGCCGGCCGCGATGCAGGCGAACGGGTTCGCGCCCGAGGAGGAGGCGAGGCGCACGGTCGAGGTCGAGGCGTTCTGCTCGTGGTCGGCGTGCAGGGTGAAGATCCGGTCCATCGCGCGGGCGAGGATCGGGTTCACCTCGTATTTCTCGGCCGGGACCGAGAAGCACATGTGCAGGAAGTTCGCCGCGTAGTCGAGATCGTTGCGCGGGTACACGAAGGGCTGGCCGATCGAGTACTTGTAGGCCATGGCCGCGATGGTCGGCATCTTGGCGATCAGGCGGTGCGAGGCGATCTCGCGCTGGCGCGGGTCCGAGATGTCGGTGCTGTCGTGGTAGAAGGCCGACATGGCGCCGACCACGCCCACCATGGTTGCCATGGGATGCGCATCGCGGCGGAAGCCGCGGAAGAAGTTGTGCATCTGCTCATGGATCATCGTGTGACGGGTGATCGTGTTCTCGAAGTCCTCGAGCTCGGCCGCGGTCGGCAGCTCGCCGTACATCAGCAGGTAGCAGACTTCGAGGTAGTGCGACTTCGACGCGAGCTGGTCGATCGGGTAGCCGCGGTGCAGCAGGATACCCTCGTCGCCGTCGATGAAGGTGATGGTGCTGTCGCAGCTGGCGGTCGAGGTGAAGCCCGGATCGTAGGTGAACACCCCGGCCTGGCCGTAGAGCTTGCGGATGTCGAGCACGTCGGGGCCCACGGTGGGCGAATAGATCGGCAGGTCGTAGGTTTGCTCGCCGATGGTCAGTTTCGCGCTTTTCGCTGTGTCAGCCATGCTTGCTTGTCCCTTCATCTGGAAAAGGCCAGGCGCGTCGGGCGCGCCCGGTCGGTATCTGTCACACATGGCCCGGGGCGGGGTCGGAAAGGCCCGTCACGCCGCCTCGGAAGCCGCTGCCTGTTCGAGCCGGAGAAGCGTCTCCTCGCGGCCGAGAACCAGCATCATGTCGAACACGCTCGGGGTCACGGACCGGCCCGCGAGAGCCGCGCGCAGCGGCCCGGCAAGCTTGCCGAATTTCGTGTCATGCTCCTCGGCGAAACGCGCCGTTACCCCCTCGAGCTCTTCACGCGCCCAGCTAGCACTTTGCAACTGCGGCGTCAACGAGGCCAGTATACCACGGGATACAGCATCGAGGTTTCCGGCCGCCTTCTCATCCGGGACAATGGGCGTATCCGTCAGGATGAAATGTGCCTTTTCAAGCAGTTCCGGGAAGGTTTTCGAGCGATCTTTCAGGCAGTACATGCCCCTTTCCATCCCGGACCGTTGCGCTTCCGTCAGGGCAGGCAAGCCGCTGGCCTCGAGATATGCCTCGATTTCATGCAGCAGCGCGGCATCGTCCCCGACAGCGATGTGCTGGCCGCAGATATTTTCCAGTTTCTTGAAATCGAGACGCGCCGGCGATTTCCCGATTCCCGTCAGATCGAACCATTCCTTTGCCTGAGCATCGGTAAAGAATTCGTCATCGCCATGACTCCAGCCCAGTCGCGCAAGATAGTTGCGCATGCCCGCGGCAGGGTAGCCGAGCTTCTGGTACTCGTCCACGCCGAGCGCGCCGTGGCGCTTGCTGAGCTTCTTGCCGTCCGGTCCGTGGATCAGCGGGATATGCGCGTAGACCGGCAGCGGCCAGCCCATGGCGGTGTAGATGCCCATCTGCCGCGCCGCGTTGTTGAGGTGGTCGTCGCCGCGGATCACGTGGGTCACGCCCATGTCGTAGTCGTCCACGACCACGGCCAGCATGTAGACCGGCGTGCCGTCCGAGCGCAGCAGCACCATGTCGTCGAGCTGGTCGTTGCGGATGCGCACCGTGCCCTGCACCTGATCCTCGATCACCGTCTCGCCCTCTTCGGGGGTGCGCAGGCGGATCACGAAGGGCGCGTCGGGGTGGGTCGCCGGATCGGCGTCACGCCAGGGGCTGCGGAACAGGGTCGAGCGGCCCTCTTCCTTCGCCTTTTCCCGAAATGCCTCGATTTCCTCTTGGCTGGCAAAGCACTTGTAGGCCGCGCCCTTCGCGAGGAGCTCGTGCGCCACCTCGGCGTGACGGGGCGCGCGGTCGAACTGGCTGATCACCTCGCCGTCATGGTCGAGCCCGAGCCAGTCGAGGCCCTTGAGGATCGCCGCGGTCGCCTCGGGGGTCGAGCGGGCACGGTCCGTGTCCTCGATGCGCAGCAGGAACTTGCCGCCGCGGCCGCGGGCGTAGAGCCAGTTGAAGAGCGCGGTGCGGGCGCCGCCGATGTGGAGGTAGCCGGTGGGGGAAGGGGCGAAACGGGTAACGACTGCCTGAGCGCTCGTCATGGGAATTAACCTCGCGGTAACCGTGGTGGGCCTAGGGTTTTGCAGGTTCCTTAAACAGCACTGGGGGCGGGGGCAAGCATGGGCCGGCTGCTGACCTTGCTGCTGACACGCGGGCCGCTGCGGGCGGGCGCGGCGCTGCGCGGCCAGCGCGGGCATCTCTTCGCCTGGGTGCCGGTCTGCCTCGGCGCCGGGATCGGCGGCTATTTCGCCCTGCCGCTGGAGCCGGGGCCGCTCGTCTTGCTGGGCTGCGGGCTCCTCGGCGCGGCGCTGCTGGCGCTAGGCCCATGGCTGCCGGAGGACTGGGCGCCCCCCTGCATCGGCGCGGCGCTGCTGCTGGCCGGGCTGGCTCTGGCCGGTGGCCGCGCGCATCTCGTCGCCGCGCCGCAGCTGGCGTTCCGCTACTACGGCGCGATCGAGGGGCGGGTCGTCGCGATCGACCGCTCGGGCTCGGACGCGCCGCGCCTGACGCTCGACCGGGTTGCGCTGCAGCGCGTTGCGCCGGAGCGAACGCCCGAGCGGATCCGCGTTGCGCTGCATGGCGATGGCGCGCTGCAGGCGCGGGCGCTGGTGCCGGAGCTTGGCCAGAGGGTGATGCTCACCGGCCATCTCGCGCCGCCCGGCGGGCCGGTCGAGCCCGGCGGTTTCGACTTCCGTCGCCACGCCTGGTTCGAGCGGATCGGCGCGGTGGGCTACAGCCGCACCCCCGTGCTGCTGAGCGCGGAGGCCGGCGGCGGGCAATGGCTGCCGCGCGCGCGGCTCGCGCTCTCGCTCCACGTCCAGCAGCGCCTGCCGGGAGAGGTGGGTGCCTTCGCCGCGGCGCTGATGACCGGCGACCGCAGCGGCATGGGTCAGATGACGGTCGAGGCGCTGCGCCGCACCAACCTCGCGCATCTGCTGGCCATCTCCGGGCTGCACATGGGGCTGCTCACCGGCTTCGTCTTCGGGGCGGTGCGGCTGCTGCTCCTGCTGCCTCCGCGGAGCCGCCACCGCTGGCCGGGCAAGAAGATCGCCGCGCTTGCCGCTCTCGCGGCGGCGGCGGGCTACCTCGCGCTTTCTGGGGGCAATGTCGCGACACAGCGCGCCTTCATCATGGTCGCGGTCATGCTGGGCGCGGTCCTCGCGGACCTGCGGGCGCTGTCGCTCAGGGCCGTGGCGCTCGCGGCGCTGCTGGTGCTCGGCCTCAGGCCCGAGGCGCTGCTCGGCCCCGGCTTCCAGATGTCCTTCGCCGCGACCACGGCGCTGGTCAGCGTGTTCGGCACCGCTTGGGGCGCGCGGGCGCTGCCGGGCTGGGCGCGGCCGGGACTGGCGCTGCTCGTCTCGTCCTCCGTCGCCTCGCTCGCCACGGCGCCCTTCTCGATGGCCCATTTCAACCTCGTGTCGCATTACGGGCTGTTGGCGAACCTGCTCGCAGTCCCGGCGATGGGGCTCGTCGCGGTGCCGATGGCGGTGCTCGCGGCGCTGCTCCTGCCGCTGGGCCTGGACGGGCCGGCGCTGCAGGGCATGGCGCTCGGGCTGCGCTGGATCCTGGGCGTGGCGCAGGAGATCGCGGGCTGGGAGGGCGCGGTCGGCCAGGTCGTGGCGCCGGGACCGGCGGTTCTGCCCCTCGTCACGCTCGGCGGGCTTGTCCTGCTGCTTTGGCAGGGCAGCGGCCGCTGGGCCGGGGCGGCGCCGCTCTTCCTTGGCATTGGGCTCTGGGTGCAGGCCGAGCGGCCGGCGCTGCTGATTTCCGAGAGCGGCGCCCTCGTCGGGGTGATGACCGCAAAGGGGCGCGCGCTGTCGCAACCCGCGGGAGAGGGTTTCGTGGCCGGGCTCTGGCTGGAGAATGATGGTCAGGCCGGGGACCAGGCGCGCGCCGCCGCGCTCTGGCCGGGTCCCGAAGGCCGTGTCCGGCGCGCAGTCGTCGGGACGGATGAGGTGCTGCACGTCTCGGGCAGCCGCGCCGCGGCGGGCGTCAGCGGCTGCGATGGCGCCGCGATCCTTGTGTCGAACGCCCCCATGCCGCCCGACAAGGGCTGCGAGATATTCGACCCGGAGCGGCTTGCCCGCACCGGTGCCGTAGCTTTCTGGCCGACGCCCGAGGGTCTGCGCATGAAGACCGTCCGGAGCGCGACGCCGCGCCTGTGGGACGGCGCCGCCGCCGATCAGGCCGCCGATCAGTAGGAGCGGATGAGCCCGACGAGGCGGCCCTGCACCGACACCGACCCGGCGGGCAGGACGCGCGGCTCATAGGCCGGGTTCGCCGCCTCGAGCACGATGCTGCTGCCCTTGCGCCGGAAACGCTTGAGGGTCGACTCGTAGCCTTCGACCTGGGCGACGACGATCTGGCCGTTCTCGGCCGAGCTCGTCTCGCGAATGATCACCACGTCACCGTCGTTGATCCCTGCCTCGATCATCGAGTCGCCTTTCACCTCGAGCGCGTAGTGGCGGCCGCTATTCGAGAGCATGGAGGAGGGCACCGCGACGTTGGGCGGGATGTCCGAGATGGATTCGATCGGCACACCGGCGGCGATCCGGCCCATCAGCGGCAGTTCCATCGCGCCGACCGCCTCGAGCGCGTCGTTCGCCGGGGCCTTCGGTGCGGCGCCGCGCGCGCCCTGGATCACCTGCGGCACGAAGCCGGTGGGCCGGCCCGCGAGGCTGTCGGGAAGCTTCACGATCTCGATGGCGCGGGCGCGGTGGGCAAGGCGGCGGATGAAGCCGCGCTCTTCCAGCGCGGTGATCAGCCGGTGGATGCCGGACTTGGAGCGCAGGTCGAGCGCATCCTTCATCTCGTCAAAGCTGGGCGGGACGCCATCGCGCGCCATGCGCTTGTTGATGAAGTCCAGCAGATCGAGCTGTTTCTTGGTCAGCATGCGCCTTTTCCCGGGTCTTTGACTGATGAGATGTTCGACTTTGTTCTAGCCATGTTCCCGTTTTGTGTCAATCCCCGAAAACCTTAATGCAAGGTTAACGCGCTGGTAATTCTTGCGGCGACACAAGGGTTTTCGGCGGCAAACCTTGCATTTCGGATGAACCCGAAATGGCTCAGAGGCGGATGACCTCGATCGCGTCCCCGGCGGCGCGGGCGGGATCGCGCGGCGGGCGCACGGCCAGCAGGTCGGCCGCGCCGAGCACGCTCAGCAGGGCGCTGTCCTGGCGCTCGAACACTCGCACGCCCTCGGGCGTGAGCTCCGCGCGCATGTAATGCTCGCGCGGGCCATTCTCGCCCACGGGGGCCGCGAGGTGCAGCGTCTCGCGCGGCGCGGGGGCGGCGCCGAGCCCCAGCATGGCGCGGATCACCGGGGCGAGGAAGACATGGCCGCAGACCATGGCCGAGACCGGGTTGCCCGGCAGGCCGACCATCATCGCCTCGCCGAAACGGCCTGACATCAAGGGCTTGCCCGGGCGCATGGCGACCTTGTGGAAGGCGCGCTCGAGGCCCATGCCCTCGGCGACGCGCGCCACGAGGTCATGATCGCCGACCGAGGCGCCGCCGATGGTCACCACGAGATCGGCGTCGCCGACCATCGAGAAGATCGTGCGCAGCGAGGCTTCGTTGTCGCGGGCGATGGGCAGCAGGCGCGGCTCGGCGCCGAGTTGCTGCAGCAGCACGTGAAGGCCGAAGGTGTTCGAGGCGATGATCTGGTCGGGCCCGGGCTCCTCGCCGGGCATCACCAGCTCGTCCCCGGTCGAGATCAGCGCGACCTTCGGGCGGCGAGTGACCGGCACGCGGGCGATGTTCATCGCCGCCAGCAGCGCGATCTCCTGCGGGCCGAGCAGACGCGGCGCCTCGATGGTCATCCCGGCGCGGAAGTCATTGCCGTGGGGGCGGATGTTGTCCCCGGTGCCCAGCCGGTCGGTGATGGTGATCACGTCGCCGTCGCGCGTGACATCTTCCTGAATGACAACGGTTTTCACGCCATCCGGCACCGGGGCGCCGGTGAAGATGCGGACCGCTTGGCCGAGGCCGACGCTGCCGGAGAAGGCGCGCCCCGCGGCTGCCTCGCCGATCACCGTGAAGGAGAGGCCGGGCGCGGCGGTCGCCACGCCGTAGCCGTCCATGGCCGAGGCGGCGAAGGGCGGCTGGTCGCGCCGCGCCGCGACCGGGCGGGCGAGCACGCGGCCCCCGGCTTCGCGCAGCGGCACTTCCTCGACCTCGAGCGGTCCGGCGAGGGCGAAGAGATGGTCGAGCGCTTCGGAGACGGGGATCATTTCGCCTCGTAGCGCCCGGACTTGCCGCCATCCTTCAGCAGCACGCGCAGACCGCCGATCTCCATCGCGCGGTCCACGGCCTTGACCATGTCATAGACGGTGAGCGCGGCGGTCGAGGCGGCGGTCAGCGCCTCCATCTCGACGCCGGTCTGGCCGGTGGTCTTGACCGTGGCCTCGATCTGAAGACCCGGCAGCTCGGCGTCGGGGGTGATCTCGACGGTGACCTTGGTGATCGGCAGCGGGTGGCAGAGCGGGATCAGCTCGGAGGTCTTCTTGGCCCCCATGATCCCCGCGAGGCGCGCGACACCGATGACGTCGCCCTTCTTGGCCTTGCCCTCGGTGACGAGGTCAAAGGTCGCCCGCTCCATGCGGATCCACGCCCCGGCGGTGGCGATGCGCGACGTTACGGGTTTATCCGAAACGTCGACCATATGGGCGTCACCCTTGGCGTCGAAATGGGTGAGGCCGCTCATGCGGGCACCGGGTCGGCGAGAAGGGTGCGGGTCGCTTGTTCAACATTCTCCTGCCGCATCAGGCTCTCGCCGATGAGGAAGGCGCGGGCGCCGAACTGCGCCATACCCGCAAGGTCGGCGGGGGTGTTGAGCCCGGACTCGGAGATCAGGAAGCGGCCCTCGGGCACGCCCTGCGACAGCACGCGGGTGGTGTCGAGCGAGGTCTCGAAGGTCTTGAGGTTGCGGTTGTTGACCCCGATCAGCGGCGATTTCAGTTCGAGCGCGCGCTCCAGTTCCTCTGCGTCATGCACCTCGATCAGCGCGTCCATGCCCCAGTGGAAGGCGGCGTCCTCGAGCTCGGCGGCCAGAGCATCGGAGACCGAGGCGATGATGATCAGGATGCAGTCGGCTCCAAGCGCGCGGGCCTCGGCGACCTGGTAGGGGTCGTACATGAAATCCTTGCGCAGCGCGGGCATGTTGGTGGCCGCGCGTGCCTCGGTGAGGAAGGATTTCGCGCCCTGGAAGGAGGGCGTGTCGGTCAGCACCGAGAGGCAGGTCGCGCCGCCGCGCTCGTAGGCCTGCGCCAGCGTCGCGGGGTCGAAGTCGGCGCGGATCAGCCCCTTCGAGGGCGAGGCCTTCTTCACCTCGGAGATGAGGCCGTACCCGGTCTTTGCCGCATCGAAGAGCGCCTGCGCGAAGGGGCGCACGGGGCCTGCGGCGCGGGCCTCGGCCTCGACCTCGCTCATCGGCTTGGCGGCCTTGTCGGCGGCGACCTCTTCGAGCTTGTAGGCCTTGATCTTGTCGAGGATCGTCTGGGTCATGGCGGGCTCCGTATCGTTCTCGCGCCGGTCCGTCAGGCCGCGCCGGGCGTGGTCCAGTTGATCGGCGTCTCCCCTCTGGCTTTAAGCCAGTCGTTGACGCGGGAAAAGGGGCGCGAGCCGAAAAAGCCGCGCCGGGCCGAGAGCGGCGACGGATGCGCCGAGGCGAGGATCAGGTGCCCGTCGCCGTGGATATGCGGCGCGAATTTCTGCGCATGGCCGCCCCAGAGGATGAAGGCGCGGGGCTGGTCCGAAAGCGCCTCGAGCACCTGCGCGGTCAGCTTCGACCAGCCGAGCTTGGCATGCGCCCCGGCGTTGCCGGCGGGCACCGAGAGCGCGGTGTTGAGCAGCAGCACGCCTTGCCTTGCCCAGAAGCGCAGGTCGCCATCCGGCGGCACGGCGCCGAATTCCTCCTGCAGTTCCTTGTAGATGTTGGTCAGCGAGCGCGGCAGCGGGCGCACTTCGGGTTCTACCGAAAAGGCAAGCCCGTGGGCGTGGCCGGGCGTCGGGTAGGGATCCTGCCCGAGGATCACCACCCGCACCTTCTCCGGCGCGCAGGCGTCGAGTGCGGCGAAGCGCTGCGGTTCGGGCGGCAGGATGTCCCGCGTCTCGGCGGCCAGCGTGGCGGCGATGCGCGGGAAATCCTCGGCGAAGAAGGGCAGGTGGCCCCAGCTGGCAGGCAGGCTCATGCGGCGGCTTGCGTGGCCTTGGCGAGCGCCTCGACCTTGGCCTTGGCCGCGCCGCTGTCGATGCTCTCGCGCGCCATGGCGACGCCTTCGCGGAGATCGCCCGCCTTGCCCGCCACAACCAGCGCGGCGGCCGAGTTCAGCAGCACCGCGTCGCGGTAGGCGGTCTTGGCGCCGTCCAGAAGCGCGCGCATGGCGGCGGCGTTCTCGGCCGGATCACCGCCGATGATCTCTTCGAACGGGTGTTCGGGAAGACCCGCATCCTCGGGGTGCAGCTCGACCTCGCGGATGGAGCCGTCCTCTTCCAGCGCCGCGACCCAGCTCACGCCGGAGATCGCCAGCTCGTCGGTGCCGTCCGAGCCGTGCACCAGCCAGGCGCGTTCCGAGCCGAGCTGGCCCAGAGTCTCGGCCATCGGCCGGATGAGATCGCGCGAGAAGGCGCCGGTCAGCTGGCGCTTGACGCCCGCGGGGTTGGTCATCGGCCCGAGGATGTTGAAGATCGTGCGCGTGCCGAGCTCCATGCGCGGCGGGCCGACGTGTTTCATCGCGGGGTGGTGCATGGTCGCCATCATGAAGCAGATGCCGACCGAATTGAGGATGGGGGCGATCGCCGAGGCGGGCAGCATCACGTTGATGCCGAGCTGTCCGAGCGCGTCCGCCGAGCCCGACTTGGACGAGAGGTTCCGGTTGCCGTGCTTGGCCACGGTGACCCCCGCGCCCGCGACGACGAAGGCGGTGGCGGTCGAGATGTTCAGCGTGCCCTTGCCGTCGCCGCCGGTGCCGACGATGTCGATTGCGCCCGCCGGGGCGATCACCTTGTTGCACCGGGCGCGCATCACCGCGGCGGCGGCGGCGTATTCCTCGACCGTCTCGCCGCGGGTGCGCAGGCTCATCAGGAACCCGCCGATCTGGGCGGGCGTGGCCTCGCCGGCAAAGAGGATCTCGAAGGCCGTCTCGGCCTCCTCCCGGCTCAGCGGACGGGTACAGGCGGCGCCGATCAGCGGCTTCAGTCGATCGCTCATGCAGGGACTTTCATGGTCTTCAGGAAATTCTCGATGAGCGCATGGCCGTGCTGCGAAGCGATGCTCTCGGGGTGGAACTGCACGCCGTGGATGGGCAGCTCGCGGTGGCGCAGACCCATGATCGTGCCGTCCTCGAGCCAGGCGTTGGCGATCAACTCCTCGGGCAGGTCGTCGCGCGCCACGACAAGGCTGTGGTAGCGCGTCGCCTCGAAGGGCGAGGGCAGCCCGGCAAAGACGCCGGTGTCGTCGTGGTGCATGAGCCCGATCTTGCCATGCACGATCTCGTCATGGCGTTTCACCGTGCCGCCAAAGGCCTGGCCGATGGTCTGGTGGCCGAGGCAGACGCCGAAGAGCGGCGTGCGGGTCTCGGCGGCGGCGGCGGTCAGCGCAAGGCAGATGCCCGCCTCGGTCGGCGTGCAGGGCCCGGGCGAGAGCAGGATGCCGGCGGGTTTCAGCGCCATCGCCTCCTGCACGTCGATCTGGTCGTTTCGGACGACCTTGGTCTCCACGCCGAGCTCGCCCACGTAATGCACGAGGTTCCAGGTGAAACTGTCGTAATTGTCGATGAGAAGCAGCATGGTAGACTCTTCAGGCTGGCGGGCGGAGCCGCGGTGGGGGTATACATGCGCCCGCAGGTGGTGCAGCGTCAAGGCCATGTCCCGAACATCTGAACGGGACCGGCACATGCGCCGTACCACGGCGACAAAGGGTCCGGCAACGGGACCCGGGGGACAACGGAAGGACGGGCAGGGACATGGCACGCGGTTTCTTGGCAGGGGCGATCTGGGGGCTCGTGGTCTCGGGGATCGGTGCGGGGGCGCTTTCGGTGGCCATGGGGCCGCCCGCGAACCTTCCCGCAGCGCCCGAGCCGCGGATCGCCACCGACCCGGTGGCCGAGGCGGTGAACAGCCTGAGCGAACGCGCGACCCCCGTGCCCGGCGCCGTCCCGCCTGAGGGATCCGGCGAGGCGGCGGTGCCGGCGGTGCCCCCGGGCGAGACACCAGAGGCAACTCCCTCCGAAGCAACGCCTTCCGAAACGACCCCGCCCGAAACGACCGCCACCGAAGCCGCGCCGGAGGAGACCCCCGAGGCCTCCGAGACCGCCGCCGTTTCGGGAACTCCCGAAACGCCGCCGCCGCCGCCCGCCCGCCGTCCGAGCGAAGAGCAGGGCGTCGACACTGCCGCCGCGGGCCCGGCGCTTTCGGCACCGCCGCTCGCCGAGGGCAGCGCGCCCGACACCCAGCCCTCGCGCCGGCCCGAGGCGATCCCCGCGCCGCTCGCGCCCGATGCGCCCGGCACCTCCGAGGCGGCCCGTTTCGCGGTGGGCGGCGATGCGCCGGTGCAGCCCGGGCTGCCGGCCCTGCCGCCCGAGGCGCCGCTGGTCGAGGCGCGACCCGCGCTTTCCACCGATCCCGCGCAGCCGCCGCAACCGGCCGAGGACAGCGGCCTCGCCAGCGAGCCGGACCCCCAACCGGGACCCGAAGCCGCGGAAGCCGGTACCGAAGCGCCCGTTTCGGAAGACCCCGAAATGTCGGAGGAGACGCCTCAACCCGTTCCCGCCCCGCAGGAGCCGCCGGCGCCCCGTGTCACCGCGCTGGTCCCCGACCGCCCGGCGGCGGCGCCCGAGGCAGAGCGCCCCGCCATCGGCACGCCCGCCACCTCGCTGATCGACCGCGCGCCGGAGCAGGACGAGGCCCCCGAGGGCGACAGCCCCGCCGCCGCGCCGCGCATCGGCACCGCGCCCGAGAGCGGCCTGCCGTCGATCTCTCCCGCACCCGCGCCGCCGCCGCCCGCCGCCGCGCGCGGCGAGACGCCGCTGCAGCGCTTCGCCGCCAGCTACGACCTCGCGCCCGGCGCGCCGGCCATGTCGATCCTGCTGATCGACGACGGCGCCGGCCCGCTCGGCCCTGAGACGGTCGAGGCCTTCCCCTTCCCGGTGAGCTTCGCCATCGCCCCGGGCCATCCCGATCCTGCCGGTGCCGCCGCCGCCTATCGTGCGCGCGGCTTCGAAGTGCTCGCCGAGGCGGCGCTGCCCGAGAACGCGACGCCCGCCGATGCCGAGGTGGCGCTCGAGGGGGCGCTCGCCAGCGTGCCCGAGGCTATCGCCGTGCTCGAGGGCGCGGATCTCGCGCTGCAGCACAACCGCGCCATCTCCGAGCAGGCCGCGGGCTTCCTCGCCGCCTCGGGCCACGGGCTGGTGATGATGCCGAACGGTCTCAACACCGCCGAGGCGCTGGCGCGCCGCGCCGGGGTTCCGAGCCTGACGGTGTTCCGCGATTTCGACGGCAACGGGCAGGACCCACGGGTGATGCGCCGCTTCCTCGACCAGGCGGCCTTCCGGGCGCGCCAGGACGAGAACGTGGTGATGCTGGGCCGCCTGCGCGCCGACACGGTCTCGGCGCTGCTGCTCTGGGGGCTGCAGGACCGCGCCAGCAGCGTCGAGCTCGTGCCGGTCTCGGCCCTGCTGCTGCGCCAGGCGGGCGGGAACTGATCCACTCGCGGTCTTCCAAGTAAGATATCCTAGGGGAGCGTGGCCCCGGCTCAGGCCCCGGCCCGCGCCCAGCCGGCCATGGCCGTGCCAAGCTCGCCATAGCCGGTGACCCGCCGCTCGAACCCGAGGCCAAGCCGGGCGGCACAGTGCGCGGCCAGTGCGGTGATCTCGGGATCGTCGGTCTGGGCGAGGTGGACGAGCTTTCGGTAATTCCCGAAATAGGCATCCCGCAGCCCGGGGTGCCGGTCGAGCCCCAGCGGGCGCCAGACGAAGGCGTCGAACTGGCGCACGAGGAAATCGGTGAGGTAGAAGCTCGTCATCTCGCCGCGCGCCGCGAAGCGCGCGACCCCGTCGTAGAAGGCGTAGCAATGCGGGCCGGGCAGCATCTCGATGCCGAGCGCGTCGCAGAGCGTGGCGAGCCGCCCGCCGGTGCCGCAATCGGCGTAGAGCAGCTTGATCGCGCTATAGCCCGCGCCATGCCGCGCGACGGCCCCGCGCACGGCGCCGGGAATGCGGTCCGGGTGGTTGTGCAGCCCGGCGGGCAGGCAGACGAGGTCGAGATGGGTGAGCCCCTCCTGCGCGCGCAGGGCAAGCACCTCGCGCGCAAGCGCGCCGCAGGCGATGAGCAGGATGCGGGTGGAGGGGGTTTGCGCGGCATCCGGGGGCTGGCAAGCCTCGGTCAGCGCGTCGTCCGTCGGGGGATGGATCGAAGGGGGTGGGCCCGTGTCAGGCGTGGGTGTCATCCGCCGGCACCGAGGCCATGCCCCAGCGGATCAGCAAGGCAAGGCCGAGCAACAGCGGGATGACCTTGCTTGCCCCCCAGGCCAAGAACGCCCAGACGGTGAAACCAGCAGAGGCAAGAACCGCGATCAGAAGAGCAACAAGAGTGGTCACTGGCATCGGCTTCTCCTTTCCCTTGCCTTGAAGATAGGGACCAGAGGTCGGGAAAGCAAAGAGAAATCCGCATGTCTCCGGAAACGCCCCGGGAAAGGCCCGCAAATTTCCGCCGGACCCGGTCGGGCGGGGCCCGGAGCGGAGAGCGTCTCATCCCGCCGCCTGCCGATTGTGGCGCCGCGCCAGCAGGGTCTTGGCGGTCTCCACCGCCACGGCGGCATCGCGGCAATAGGCATCCGCCCCGATGGCGCGGCCGAATTCCTCGTTGAGCGGCGCCCCCCCGACCAGCACGAGGTAATCGTCGCGCAGGCCGCGCGCGACCAGCGTGTCGATCACCACCTTCATGTAGGGCATGGTCGTCGTCAGCAGGGCCGACATGCCGAGAATATCGGGCTTTTCCGCTTCCATCGCCGCGAGGTAGGACTCGACGGAATTGTTGATCCCGAGGTCGATCACCTCGAAGCCGGCGCCCTCCATCATCATCGACACGAGGTTCTTGCCGATGTCGTGGATGTCGCCCTTGACCGTGCCGATCACCATCTTGCCGATCATCGGCGCGCCGGTCTCGGCCAGCAGCGGCTTGAGGATGGCCATGCCGCCCTTCATCGCGCCCGCCGCCAGCAGCACCTCGGGCACGAAGAGGATGCCATCGCGGAAATCCTCGCCGACGATCTTCATGCCACCGACCAGCGCCTCGGTGAGCACCCGGTAAGGCGGCCAGCCGCGATCGAGCAGGATCCGCACGCCTTCCTCGATCTCCTCGCGCATCCCGTCGTAGAGGTCGTCGAACATCTGCTCGACAAGCTCCGCGTCATCAAGCTCGGACAGGATGATCTCGTCTTCGGGCGTGTCCTCGGCCATGGCGATCTCCCTTGCGCTGCCCTCAGCCTGCGCCTCGTGCCGCCCCGCCACATGGCCGATTGCGACATGGCCGGGGCCGGAGGCGACGCGGGCGGGAGGGGGCTTGCGGATGTTCTTGATATGTTCCATACCTGAGGCATGTGCGCAGCGTCCCGATCCGTCGAGAAAGAGCGCCGCAAGGGGCGCGGCGCCGCCTCCCGCGACAGCGGGCGGTTCGAGCGCTATGCCTACGAGGATGCCCATGACGGCTGGGAGATCCCCGAGGAGCTGCCAGTCCTGCGCACCGAGGTCAGCGAGGAGCGTCCGCGCAGCCTGATCAACTACGTGCGCTCGCCCGATCTGCCCTTCGACCGGACGATCAACCCCTATCGCGGCTGCGAGCACGGCTGCATCTACTGTTTCGCCCGGTCGAGCCACGCCTATCTCGGCCTGTCGCCCGGGCTCGATTTCGAGACGAAGCTCATTGCCCGGCCCGAGGCGCCCGCCGTGCTGGAGCGCGAGTTGCGCGCGAAGCGCTACGCGCCCGCGCCGCTGGCCATCGGCACCAACACCGATCCCTACCAGCCGATCGAGCGGGACAGGGGCATCATGCGCGCCTGCCTCGAGGTGCTGCGCGACTTCCGCCACCCGGTCGCCATCGTCACCAAGGGCACGCTCATCGAGCGCGACATCGACATCCTGTCGGATATGGCGGCCGAGGGGCTGGCGCGCGTGGGCATCTCGGTCACCACGCTCGACGCCGATCTCGCGCGGCGGATGGAGCCGCGCGTGCCGTCCCCGGCGCGGCGGCTCGAGACGATCCGACGGCTGAGCGCCGCGGGCATCCCGGTGCGTGTCATGGCCTCGCCCATGGTGCCCGCGCTCACAGACCCCGAGCTCGAGAAGATCCTCGAGGCGGGGGCGGAGGCGGGCGCCTGCTCGGCCAGCTGGATCATGCTGCGCCTGCCGCTCGAGGTCGCGCCGCTCTGGCGCGCCTGGCTCGAGGAACATTACCCGGGCCGCGCTGGGCGGGTCATGGCGCGGCTGCGTGAGATGCACGGCGGGCAGGACTACTCGGCCGAATGGCACAGGCGGATGCGGGGCGAGGGCACCTATGCCCAGCTCATCGCGCAGCGCTTCGACAAGGCGGTGCGGCGGCTGGGGCTGGACGCCGAGCAGCCGCCGCTGCGGTGCGATCTTTTCCGGGCGCCGCCGCGGGCCGGGGACCAGCTGTCGCTGTTCTGAGGGGCAAATCTCTTCGAAGAGATTTGCAACTTCCTTCGAAGGAAGTTGCCTACCTGATGATCCGCACGGGATCGCGGTTGCAGAAGATGATCGTCTGCCGGCGTTCTCGACCGCCCGGAAGCCGCGCCGCTCAAGCTCTGCCAGAAAGCGTGCGCGCCCGGCGATCCGCTCGATGTCGCGGGTCTTGCGGCGGACCACGCCGCGCTCTGCCGCGGCGCGGCTGAGGAAGACATGGGCCAGCCAGTCCTCGGGTCGAATCGGAAGCGGCAGCTCGGTCATGCCCGAAGCCTGCCGCCGCCGTGGTTAATGCGCGGTGAAGCGCCTCAGCTCCGCCGCCGCCCGCCGCGGCGCAGGCGCGCGGCACCGTCCTCGCCGAGCCCGTCGCTTTCGGAGCTGAACCCGCCGAGCCGGTCGGCAATCTGCTCGAGCGTCGGGCGCTGGGCGGCCGGGCGGGTCTCCAGCGCCGCGCGCATGGCGCGCAGGTGCGCCGGGGTGGTGCCGCAGCAGCCGCCGATGATCCGCGCCCCGGCGTCGCGCGCCATCACCGCGTAATCCGCCATCAGTTCGGGCGTGCCGTCGTAGTGGATGTGCCCGTCCACGAAGCGCGGGATCCCGGCGTTGGCCTTGGCGACGATCGGCCGCTCGGTGCCGCTGGCGGCAAAGCCGAGAAGGGTGCGCAGCAGGTCCGAGGCGCCGGTGCCGCAGTTCGCTCCGAAGGCGATCGGCGGGTTGGGCAGGGTCTCAACCAGTCGGCCGAGCCCGGCCGAGGTGAGGCCCATCATCGTCCGCCCGGCGGTGTCGAAGCTCATCGTGCCGCACCAGGGCATGCCGACCCGCTCGAAGGCCTCGGCGGCGGCGCGGAACTCCTCGGGGGCCGAGATGGTCTCGAGCCAGAGCACGTCGGCCCCGCCCTCCCTGAGCCCGGTGGCGGCCTCCTCGAACATCTCGACCGCCAGCGCATGGGCCAGGGAGCCCACCGGCTCGAGGATCTCGCCGGTCGGTCCGACCGAGCCCGCGACCACCACGGGACGGCCCGCGGCATCGGCCACCTCGCGCCCGAGCTCGGCGGCGCGCCGGGCAAGCTCGCGCGCGCGCCGCTCGGCGCCGTGCAGCTTCAGCCGCGCGGCATTGGCGCCGAAGGAATTGGTCAGAAACATGTCGGACCCGGCCTCCACCGCGCCTTGGTAGAGCGCGCGGATGCGGTCCGGATGGGTCTCGTTCCAGGTCTCCGGGGCCTCGCCCGCGGCCAGACCCATGTCGAAAAGCGTGGTGCCCGTGGCCCCGTCGGCGAGCAGCCAGTCCCGCTCCGAGAGCAGCTTGGAAAGCGCGTCGGTCATGAAATGCCTCTTGGAAAATTCTCCCCCGGGGAGGGGAATTCCACATCCCGGCGCAGGCTGCAATCCCTCCTGCCGCGGCAGCGGCGGATCGCTCGTCGCGGGCGGGTCTCAGCCGGTCATGGCCGGTCCGCGCAGCACCATCAGCTCGCCGACGTTCTCGCGCGTGACGTAGCCGAGCACCCGGCTCTGCGCGTCGATCACCGCCACGGCGGGCGCCTGCGCCAGCGCGTCGAGCACCGATTGCAGCGGCGCCGAGAGCGGCAGCTGCGGCACGTCGGTCATGACTTCCTCGACCCGGCGCATGGCGTGGTCGCCGGCGATGCCGCGGAAGAGCGCGTCGCGGGTGAGAAAGCCCGCCAGCCTCCCGTCGGGCGAGAGCACCGGGAACTCGTGCTGCGTCGTGCGGATCAGCGTCTGCCCGGCGGTCGAGAGCGCATCCTCGGGGCGCAGCGACTCGAAGCTGGTGATCATCGCGTCGCGCGCCAGCAGGTCATGCGCCACCGCCCGGGCCGAGACCTCCTGGCTTTCGGCCTGCCCGGCGAAGAAGACGAAGATGGCGATGAGGATGAGGATGAAATTGCCCGAGCTCAGCCCCCAGAAGGCAAGGCCGAAGGCGAGGATCTGCCCGGTCACCGCCGCCGCGCGCGTCGCGCTCACCCGGTCGGTGCGCAGCGCCAGAACCGCGCGCAGCACCCGGCCGCCGTCCATCGGGAAGGCCGGGATCATGTTGAAGAGCGCCAGCGCGAGGTTGATCGAGGCGAGCTGGCTGAGGAAGGCGCCGGTGCCCTCGCCGAGCCGCGCCAACGCGCCCATGTCGGAGGTCGCGCCGAGCAGCAGCAGCACCAGCCAGATCGCGATGTTGACCAGCGGTCCCGCGATGGCCACGGCGATCTCCTGCGCGGGCTTCTCGGGCATGCGCTCGAGCCGCGCCAGCCCGCCGATCGGCAGCAGGGTGATGTCGGGGGTCTTGATGCCGAAGCGCCGAGCGGTCAGCGCGTGGCCGAACTCGTGGGCAACGACGCAGGCGAAGAGCGCGATGACGAAGAGCACGTTCTGCACCGCCGCCGCCGCGCCGCCGGTGGACCAGGCGGCGACGCCGATCCAGAGCAGCAGCAGGAAGAAGGTCGCGTGCACGCGCAACTCCGATCCGAAGAGGCGGCCGATGGGAAAGGACCAGTGCATGAGGCGACTCCTTGCCGGCGGGATTTTCGAAACTGTGCAGCCCTCAAGGAAAGAAATAGACTTTTCCCGGCGCCCTGTCAGCGGTGCATCTCCGCGACACGGTGGCTCGCAACGGGTCTTTTCTGCGTGACGGCGCAACCGACGCGCTCACCCGGCGTTGGGACTGCACGGCAAGGCGCAGGGGCATGGGCGCCCCCGCCGCCTGCCATTCGCCACAGGAGGACGTCATGAAGACACTAGCCCTGGCCACCGCTCTTCTCGGGCTTGCCGCCGCGCCGGCGATCGCCGCCACCGCCACGGCCCGGCTCGCGGGCACCGATGGCAGCGACATCGGAACCGTCACCGTCACCGACACGCCCTCGGGCATGGCCCATGTCACCGCCGAGCTGCAGGGTCTGCCGGAGGGCGTGCACGGCATCCACATCCACGAGACCGGCGATTGCTCTGCGAGCGATTTCAGCTCGGCGGGAGGCCACCTCGCGGGCGAGGCCGAGCATGGCGTCATGGCCGCGCACGGACCGCATCCGGGCGACCTGCCCAACGCCCATATCGGACCCGACGGCGCGGTGACGGTCGAAGCCTTCCTGCCCGGGCTCAAGGTGGGCGAGGCGCTGCTCGACAACGACGGCTCGGCCTTCATCGTGCATTCCGGCCCCGACGACTACCAGAGCCAGCCCTCGGGCGAGTCCGGCAGCCGCTTGGCCTGCGGGGTGTTCCAGCCGCAGTAAGGCGCGCTCAGCGCTTGCGCCGCGCCCAGGCGATGGCGTCGTCGAGCCGGTCATCGCCCCAGAAGATCTCGCGCCCGACGGCAAAGGTGGGCGAGCCGAAGATCCCCAGCGTCATCGCATCGGCGGTGGCGCTGGCGAGGGCGTGGACGATCTCCTCCGACCCGGCGCGCTCGATCACCCGCTCCGGGTCCTGGCCGATCTCGCGCAGGGATTCCGAGAGGTTCGGCTCCTCGCCCGCGGGCTCGCCCTTCTCGAACCAGCGCCGGTAGGTGGCGCGGGTGTAGTCGATGCCCCAGCCCTCGGTCATCCCGAGGTGAGCGATCTCGTTGGCAAAGACCAGCCCCGCCAGCGGATAGGGCGCGGGCAGGATCGGCGAGCGTCCGTAGCGCTCGGCCCGGCGGGCGATGTCGCGCCACATGTAGGCGGTCTTCACCGGCTTGTCGCGGAAGGGCACGTTGTTCTGGCTGAGCATGACGTGCCGCACGTTGAAGGGCCGCCAGCGGAACTCGAGGCCCTCGGCCTCGGCCACGGCGGGCAGGCGCATCACGGTGAGGTAGCTGTAGGTGCTGCCGATGGAATACCAGAAATCTATGGCGGCCATGCCCGTTCCCCCCTCGCGGCAAGCTTAGCAGACCGGGGCGGGGAAATCTTGGTGCAGCTTCAGGCGGGCAGGTCGTGGCGCTTGCAGACGACGCCCTCGGGCGTGCGCCAGGTGCGGAAGCCCATGGCGTCGTAATAGCCGAGGCCCTCGGCATTGGCCGCGCCGATATAGGCCTCTATGGCGGGAAGACCCGCCGCCTGCGCCGCCGCGCGGGTGGCGGCGAAAAGCCCCTTGCCGACGCCGCGGCGGGCGGCGTCGGGCGAGACATGGGTGCCGATGATGCCCCAGCCCTCGGGCGTGCCGTAGGGATTGACCGCCCCGGCCAGCGACAGCGCCTGCAAGCCGAGAAGCTGCCCGTCCCCGGCCTCGGCGACAAAACAGCTGATCCCGTCCGGATGCGCCACGTAGGTCGCCAGCACGAAATCCTCGTCCGCCGGGCGCGTGCGCTTTCCGGCGGCGACAAGCTCCTGCAGCATGACCGAAAGGCCCGGCACGTCCGCGCGGGTGGCCGCGCGGATCGTCACCGCCGAGCGGTCAGGCATTGCCCGAGCCGGTGAAGCGCGCCGCGTCCGCCGCCGCGCGCCGGATGGCGTTCGACTTGTGGACGGTCTCCATGTACTCGGCCTCGGGGTCGCTGTCGTAGACCACCCCGCCGCCCGCCTGGATGTAGAGCTTCTCGTCCTTCACGATGGCGGTGCGCAGGGCGATGCACATGTCCATGTCGCCGCCGGCGCTGAAATAGCCGACGCCGCCGGCGTAGACGCCGCGCTTCTCGGGTTCCAGCTCGTCGATGATTTCCATCGCGCGCACCTTGGGGGCACCCGAGACGGTGCCCGCGGGCATGCCGGCGAAGAAGGCCGAGAGCGCGTCCTGGTCCTCGGCCAGCTCGCCCACCACGTTCGACACGATGTGCATCACGTGGCTGTAGCGCTCGATGGTGAACTGCTCGGTCGGGCGCACGGTGCCGATCTTCGAGACCTTGCCGGTGTCGTTGCGGCCGAGGTCGAGCAGCATAAGGTGCTCGGCCAGTTCCTTCTTGTCCGCCAGCAGGTCGGCCTCGAGCGCCCGATCCTCCTCGGGGGTCGCGCCGCGCGGGCGGGTGCCGGCGATCGGGCGGATGGTGACCTCGCGGCCGAAGACCCGCACGAGGATCTCGGGCGATGCGCCGATCACCTGGAAGCCGCCGAAGTTGAAGTAGAACATGAAGGGCGACGGGTTGGTCCGGCGCAAGCTGCGGTAGAGCGAGAAGGGCGGCAGCGGGAAGTCCTGCGTCCAGCGCTGCGCCGGCACCACCTGGAAGATGTCGCCCGCGCGGATGTAGTCCTTGGCCTTCTCGACCGCGGCCTTGTAGCTCTCGCGCGTGAAGTTCGAGACCGGCTCGCCGATCTCGCGGGCCTCGCCCAGCTCGCGGCCCGCCTGCGGCAGGGCGCGCTCGAGGTCGCGGACGGCATCCATCACCCGCTCGGCGGCCTGCGCATAGGCGGCGCGGGCGGAAAGGCCCGACTGCACCCAGGCGGGGGCGACGACCGTCACCTCGCCCTTCACCCCGTCCAGCACCGCGACCACCGAGGGGCGCAGCATCACAGCGTCGGGCAGGCCGAGCGGATCGGGGTTCACGTTGGGCAGGCGCTCGACCAGACGGATCATGTCATAGCCGAGATAGCCGAAAAGACCCGCCGCGGCCTGCGGCAGGTCCTCGGGCAGGTCGATCCTGCTCTCGGCGATCAGCGCGCGCAGCGAGGCGAGCGGATCGAGCGTTTCCTCCTCGAAGGCCTCGGGATCGAAGCGCGCCTGGCGGTTCAGCCGTGCCTCGGTGCCGTGGCACTTCCAGACGAGGTCGGGCTTCATGCCGATGATCGAGTAGCGCCCGCGCACCTCGCCGCCGGTGACCGATTCCAGCATGAAGGCGTCCTTGGCCGCGCCGGTCAGCTTCAGCATCAGCGACACCGGCGTGTCGAGGTCGGCGGCAAGCCTTGTGTAGACGACCTGGTTCTCGCCCGCCTCGTAGGCGCGGGCGAAATCCTCGTAGGTGGGGGTCAGAGAGGCCATGGTCTTACCGGAAGTTGGTGTGGACGGCGTTCACCGCCTGCTGGTCGATGCTGACCCCGGCGCGCTCCTGAATGTCGGTGACGAAGGCGCGGAAGAGATCCTGCGCGACGCTGCTTGCGGCGCGGTCCTTGAGCAGGCCCTCGAGCTGCTTCGAGGCATCGCTCTCGCGGTCGACCGGGGTCACCGCGTCGAGATGGATCACCAGCGCCGAACCGTCGCCCGGAAGCGCGCGCGCCTCGCCGGACTTCATCTCGAAGGCCGCCTCGAGCAGCCCGGCGGGCAGGTCCGGGATCTGTGCGTCGCGGGTCAGGCCCTGTTCCTGCATGGGCTCGAGGCCGAGGTCGGCAAAGCCCGTGCCGCCCGCCAGCTGCTGCGCAAGGCCGTCGGCCTGCGCGACCAGCAGCTCGGTGGTCTTGTCCTTGTCCCAGCCGGCGGCAACCTCGGCCTTCACCTCGTCGAAGGGACGCGGGGCCGGGGCGCGGATCTCGTCGAGGCGCAGCGCGAAGAGGCCGCCGTCGCCAAGCTCGGTGATCGCCGGGTAATCGTCCTCGGCGACCTTCTCGGCCGCCTCGCGGAAGGCGTCGTAGCCGGCGATGGCCTCGTCGCTCTGCTCGGTCCAGTCGATCTTGCCGAGTTCCATCTCGGTGTCCTTGGCCAGCTCTTCCAGCGTCGCGCCGCCGGCGAGCTCGTCATCGAGGCTCTGCGCCATGCCCTCGATCACGCGGCGGGCGCGGTCCAGCGCCAGCTCGTCGCGCATCATCGGCACGGCCTCCTCGAAGGGGGTCTGCTGGGCGTGCAGGATGGCGTTGACGCGGTAGAGCGCCGGGCCGAAGTTCGAGGGCAGCGGGCCCGCAACCTCGCCGGTGTCGATCGAGAAGACGCCGTCGCCGGCCTCGCCGAGCGCCTGCTTGGTCATGTCGCCCATGTCGGTGTCGGCAAGCTGCAGCCCGCGTTCCTCGACCAGCCCCTCGAAGTCGATCTTGCCCGCGTCGAGCCGTTCCTTGGCGTCCTGCGCCTCGGCCTCGTTGCCGAAGACCAGGCGCTCGACGAGGCGGCGCTCGGGCAGGTTGAACTCGGCGCTGCGCTCTTCATAGGCGGCGCGCAGGGTGGCCTCGTCCAGCTCGACGCTGTCGACGATCATGCCGGGGGTGATCCAGGCGTAGGTGATGACCTTGGTCTCGGGCAGGGTGAACTGGTCCACATGCGCCTCGTACCAGGCCTGCAGCTCTGCATCGGTCGCTTCCGGAAGGCCGGTCTGCAGCGCGGCGCCGTCGAGGCGCGCCCAGGTGAAATCACGGGTCTCGCCAGCCCAGCCGAGCAGCGTGTCGACATAGGTGTCGGGCAGGGTGGTGCCGGAATAGACGGCGGAGTTCAGCAGGTTGCGGGCGCTTTCGCTGCGCAGCCCGGCCTCGAACTCGGCCTCGGTGAGCCCGGCGTTGCGCAGCGCGTAGGCATAGCTCTCGCGGCTGAACTTGCCGTCGGGACCCTGGAAGGCCTTCACCTCGCTCAGCGCCTCGGCGACCTGGTCGTCACCGGCCGAAAGGCCGATCCGCGCCGCCTCGTCGTCGAGCGCGGCATTGGTCACCACCTGCGCCAGCACCTGCCGGTCGAGACCGAACTGCTGCGCCTGGTCCAGCGTCATCGGCTGGCCGGTCTGCGCCTCGAAGGCGCGCATCTCGGTCTGCAGGGCGCGGGTGTAGTCGTTCACCGAGATCTCGGTGTCGCCGACCTTGCCGATGCCGCGCATGCCGCCGCTGAAATTCACCGTGCCGAAGGCGCCGAAGCCCATCACCACGAGGATCAGCAGGCCCCATACCAGGGTCTTGCCGAAGCTGCTCTTGCCGCGTGCCATGCGCTGCCTCCCGATCGTCCGTTATTGGCGTCTGTTTTATGCGCCCGGGTTTACTGGGCGAGGCTCGCGGTCGCAAGGGCAGACTCGAGCGGCCAGTCGAGCGCCTCGAGCCGGTCGAAGAGCACGCCGATCTCGGCCCGGTTCACGTTGGCGAAGGCGAGGCGGAACTGCCGCGCGCCGCGCGGGTCGGACTCGGGCATGAACATGGTGCCGGGCAGGGTCAGCACCCCGGCTTCCTGCACCAGTTTCTGCGCCAGCTGCGCCGAGCTGCCCTCGAACGGATGCTCGAGATAGGCGAAATAGGCGCCGAGCCCGAGCAGCTTCCAGCCCTTGCGCTCGAGCCGCGGCATGTTGTCCTCGATGGCGGCGCGGCGGTCGAGGATCTCGTCGCGCTCGCTCGCCACCCACTGCCCGAGGTTCTGCAGCCCCCAGAGCGCCGCGCGTTGCCCGAGCTGTGTCGCGCAAATGGTTACGGTATCGAGGAATTTCTCGACCTCGGGCAGCAGGCTCTCATCCGCGATGATCGCGCCGACGCGGTGGCCGGTCAGGCGGTAGGCCTTGGAGAAGCTGTAGAGCTGGATCAGCGTGTCGCGGCCCTCGGCGGCGTTCAGCAGGTCGTGCGGCGCGCCGGAGCGGCTGTCGAAATCCTTGTAGGTCTCGTCGACGATCAGCTTGAGATTGTGCCGGCGCGCAAGCTCGAAGAAGCCGCGCAGCGTTTCGGCCGGGTATTCCTTGCCGCCGGGATTGTTCGGCGAGACCAGCACGATGGCGCGGGTTCTTGAGGTGATGAGCGAAGCGGCCGTGGCGATCTGAGGCAGCAGTTCGGCGTCGGTCGGCAGCGGTACGGTGGTGACGCCGGACATGTCGAGCCACATTTTGTGGTTGAAATACCAGGGCGTCGGCAGCAGGACCTCGTCGCCCTCACCGCAGAGCGCGCTGATGCAGGCTGCGAAGGCCTGGTTGCAACCAGATGTAATCGCGATGTTTTCCGCCGCCACATTTGCGCCGTAATGGGCCGACCAATGGCGCGCCAGCTCCTCGCGCAGCTCGGGCATGCCCAGCACCGGGCCGTAGAGATGCGTCGCGGGATCGGACAGCGCCTCACCCATGGCGGCGATCAGCGGCGCGGGCGGCGGGTCGATGGGGGCGGCCTGGCTGACGTTGATCAGAGGGCGATCGGCAGAGAACTCGACGCCGTCGAGCCAGCGCCGCGCCTCCATCACCGGCGGGGCGAAGGTGGTCTGGGTGCGGCTCTTGCTGGTCATTTCACGTCTCTCCCTGAATGTTGGGCGGACGCTAGCAGCGGGCACGATCAGGGGGAAGAGCCCTCAGGCAGCTTCCTCCGCGTCAAAACTCTCGCGCGCGGCACGGATCGCGTCGTGGTTGGCATCGGCCCAGACCAGCAGCGCGCCGATCGGCGCGAGCGAGGAGCGGCCAAGGTCGGTCAGGGCGTATTCCACCGAGGGCGGCTTGGTCGGGAACACCTGCCGCGACACCAGCCCGTCGCGTTCCAGCTGCCGCAGCGTCTGCGTGAGCATGCGTTTGGAAATGTCTCCAACATGCCGTTGCAGCTGGGAAAATCGCTTTGGCGAGCGTTCGAGGGCGACGAGGATCAGCAGCGTCCACTTCTGGCCCACCCGGTCGAGCACGTCGCGCACCGGGCATTGCGCCTCGTCCTCGGGCGCGCCGGTCCAGGCGGCCATGCTGTCGAGCATGGCGCGGACCGGATCGCTCAGGTCGAGGTTCCCTGCGTGTAACCTTGTCATGTGAAAGTGCCTCCTTACGAGGTCGGAATAGTCGGTCTATTTATGAGACCATATCTCGAATCGGAACTCTGCGCCAGAGCAGGGGGCCACGGAAAGGAAAGACCATGTCCGACACTCTCGACTACCTGATCACCGGCGCCTCGGGCCAGCTTGGCGCGCTTGTCCTCACGCAGCTGAAGGCCGCCGTGCCGGGCGCGCGCATCGGCGCGCTGGTGCGCCGGGCCGAGGCGGCACCGGCGCTGGAAGCGCAGGGCTTCACCGTGCGCATCGCCTCCTACGACGATCCGGCGGCGCTGGAAGCCGCGCTTCGGGGCGTGGCGAAACTGCTGCTCGTCTCGTCGAGCGAGGTCGGCCAGCGCGCGGCGCAGCATGGCAATGTGATCGCGGCGGCAAAGGCCGCGGGCGTCGGCTTCGTGGCCTATACCTCGATCCTGAACGCCGCCGCCTCGCCGCTGACCGTGCTGCCGGGCGAGCACGTGGCGACCGAAGAGGCGCTGGCCGCCTCGGGCCTCGACTACGCGCTGCTGCGCAACGGCTGGTACACCGAGAACTACGTGCTGGGCGCGGGCGCCGCGCTGGCGCATGGCGCGCTGATCGGCGCCGCGGGCGAGGGGCGCATCGCCTCGGCCTCGCGCGAGGATTATGCCGCGGCGGCGGTGGCCGTGCTGACCGGCGAGACCCCGGCGCGCGGCACCGTCTACGAACTGGCGGGGGACGAGAGCTACACGCTGGCGGAATTCGCGGCGGCGCTGTCAGAGATCGCGGGCAAGCAGATACCCTACGTGAACATGAGCGAGGCCGACTACGCCGGGGCGCTCGAGGGCGCGGGCCTGCCGGGCCCGGTGGCGCAGATGCTGGCCGACAGCGACACCGGCGCATCGAAGGGCGGGCTCTACAGCGCGGATCACACGCTCTCGCGGCTCATCGGGCGCCCGACGACGCCGTGGAAGCACACGCTCGAAGCCGGGGTCGCGGTCGCGGCCTGAGCCGGACCGACCGCCAGCGCGGAATCGAAAAGGGGCGCGGCCGTCATGGCCGCGCCCCCCTTGTTCGAAACCCGAGCGGGATCAGTCCGCGGTGCCGTGGAACGGCTTGACGTATTGCAGCGCCATGTCCCAGGGGAAGAAGATCCACGTGTCCTGGCTAACCTCGGTGATGAAGCTGTCGACCTGCGCGCGGCCCATCGGCTTGGCGTAGACGGTGGCCACATGCGCCTTGGGCAGGTGACGGCGCACCACTTCGAGCGTGCGGCCGGTGTCGACGAGGTCGTCGATGATCAGCACGCCGGTGCCGTCGCCCATCACGTCCATGTCGGGGAACTTGATGACCTTGGGCTCGGACTGCTCCTGGTGGTTGTAGCTCTTGACCGAGATCGTATCGACCATGCGGATGTTGAGCTCGCGTGCGACGATCATCGCCGGGGCCATGCCGCCGCGGGTGATCGCGACGACGGCGCGCCAGTTGCCGTCATCGGACTCGGGGCCGTGGCCCTGCAGGCGCCAGGCCAGCGCACGGCTGTCGCGGTGTAGCTGGTCCCAGCTGACGTGGAAGCCCTTTTCATGGGGCAGGCGGTCGGTCATCTCGGGCATGGGGCTCTCCCTGTCGGATGTCTGTCGTCGGTCGGAAGGGCGAGGCCCTCGATGCGTGAAGGGCTCAGCCCTTCGAGATGTCGGGCGCGTCGACGGCCTTCATGCCGACGACATGGTAGCCCGCGTCGACGTGGTGCGTCTCGCCGGTCACGCCTGCGCCCAGATCGGAGAGCAGGTAGAGCGCCGATCCGCCGACGTCGTCAATGGTCACGTTGCGGCGCAGCGGCGAGTTGTACTCGTTCCACTTCATGATGTAGCGGAAGTCGCCGATGCCCGAGGCGGCCAGCGTCTTGATCGGGCCGGCCGAGATGGCGTTGACCCGGATGCCGTCCTTGCCGAGATCCTCGGCGAGATAGCGCACCGACGCCTCGAGCGCCGCCTTGGCCACGCCCATCACGTTGTAATGGGGCATGATCCGCTCGGCACCGTAATAGGTGAGGGTGAGCGCCGAGCCACCGTTGTTCATCATCTTCTCGGCGCGCTGCATCACCGCGGTGAAGCTGTAGACCGAGATGTCCATGGTGAGGTTGAAGTTGGCGCGGCTGGTGTCGACATAGCGGCCCCGCAGCTCGTTCTTGTCCGAGAAGCCGATGGCGTGGACCACGAAATCGAGGTTGTCCCAGCGCTCTTTCAGCCCGTCGAACAGCGCGTCGATCGAGCCCTCGTCCGAGACGTCGCAGGGCAGCACGATGTCCGAGCCCAGTTGCTCGGCCAGCGGATCGACGCGTTTCTTCAGCGCATCGCCCTGGTAGGAGAAGGCGAGTTCCGCCCCTGCCTCGTGCAGTTTCTTCGCGATGCCCCAGGCAATCGACTTGTCGTTGGCGAGACCCATGATCAGGCCGCGCTTCCCGGCCATCAGAGTATTTGACATCTCTCACCTCTACCCGGCATTGATTTTGTCCGTGTCCTTTAGGCGATTGGCTTGAGGGCATCAAGAGTTTGGACGCGTGTCGCGGGCAGTGGCAGGCGGGAAAAGGAGACGGCGGATGAGCGATCGCGGTGGAATTTTTGCAGGTGACGATCCCTTCGCGATCGCGCGCAGCTGGCTGGCCGAGGCCGAGGCGGTCGAGCCCAACGATCCCAACGCGATCGCGCTCTCGACCGTGGACGAGACCGGGATGCCCAACGCGCGCATGGTGCTGCTGAAGGAAATCGAGGCAGATGCCTTCGTTTTCTACACCAATTACGAAAGTGTTAAGGCGCGTGAAATTTTGGGCAGCGGTAAGGCAGCCTTTGTGTTACACTGGAAAACACTGCGGCGTCAGGTCCGAGTTCGTGGACTTGTTTTGAAGGAGGATGGCCCGCAGGCCGACGCATATTACGCGTCTCGCTCGCTGAAATCACGTCTCGGGGCGTGGGCTTCCAAACAGTCCAGGCCTCTCGCGTCGCGGGCATCACTGATGGCGGAAGTCGCCAAGATTACGGCGACAAAGGGGCCGAACCCGCCGCGGCCTGAATTTTGGGGGGGATTTCGCATCACTCCCGTAGAAATTGAATTTTGGGCCGATGGCGCGTTCAGGTTGCATGACCGGTTCGTCTGGCGGCGCACAAGTGTTTCGGAAGAGTGGACAGTGACACGGCTAAACCCTTGAATTTCATGTTACACGAAATGCAGATTGGTATAAAATACAGGTTTCAATGACTTGCAATTTCGCGTCACCCTAACGCAAGAGGGTGGCGGGATACGCAAGACGACCAGTGGAAACGCATTTGACACAAGAAGAGAGTGAAACGCGGCGCGTGCTTGGCCGGGTGAAGTGGTTCGATCCCGTGAAGGGGTTCGGCTTCGTCATCTCGGACGAGGGAGGACCCGACATATTGCTGCATGCGAACGTGCTGCGCAATTTCGGGCAGAGCTCCGTGGCCGACGCCGCGCGCATCGAAGTGAGCATCCAGAGCACCGAGCGCGGGATTCAGGCGACGGAAGTGTTCCGGATTGAACCGCCGGAGGCACCCGCAGGGGTGCCCCTTGCAGATTTCGAGGAGATCGATCCCGAGATCATCAAGGCGGCTCCGCTTGAACCTGCCCGGGTGAAGTGGTTCGACAAGGCAAAAGGCTTCGGCTTTGCCAACGTGTTCGGCCGCGACCAGGACGTGTTCATCCATATCGAGGTGCTGCGGCGCTCGGGGCTTGCGGATCTGCAGCCCGGGGAGGCGCTCGCCATCCGGGTGATCCAGGGCAAGAGGGGCCAGATGGCCACGGAGGTCTGCGCATGGGAAACCGCGGTCGTGCACTGAGCCTTCTGGCGCTGACCTTGCTGGGAGCGCAGGCGGCTCAGGCCGCTTGCGATCCCGGCGAGTTGCAGCTTCGCGGGGACTGGGGCAGCGCGCGCTTCGGCGTCGTTGTCGCCGATTCCGTACCGCTGCGGGCCAAGGGGCTGATGTTCGTCGAGAGCATGCCCTCGAGCGCCGGGATGCTCTTCGTCTACGACGAGCCCCATGACGTCAGCTTCTGGATGAAGAACACGTTGATTCCGCTCGACATGGTCTTCGCGGATGCGCAGGGCGTGGTGATTTCGGTGCACGCGAACGCGATCCCGGGGGACGAGACCAGCATCCCCAGCGGCGGGCCCGCGCAATACGTGCTCGAGATCAACGGCGGCATGGCGGCGCGTCTCGGCATCGACGCGGGAAGCCAGATGCAGCACCCCGCGATCACCGATGCGGCCTGGAGCTGCGAGTAGGATTTTCGGCTTTTCAATCCCGGGAGAGCCTAGTATTGGCTGTCCCGTCGGGGCGTAGCGCAGCCTGGTAGCGCGACGGTTTTGGGTACCGTAGGTCGGAGGTTCGAATCCTCTCGCCCCGACCATCAGGAACGCTCCCCCACAGGATTCTCCGCCGCTCCGGCCCGTGACGGGCGCATCGCGCATCCGCGCGACGTTGACGTGGCGTTCCTTGCGCGTCAGCTTCCAAACCGCGTGATTTTTGAGCACCACACCGCCGACATCAGCGAAATATGACTGTGGCGGTATCAAAGACAATTGGCCACATCTTGTGTCAGCCCGGTGGAATTTGCCGCCCGGAGCCGCGTGCCGGCCTTTGGCCATGGGGCGCGGCGTGGTTTGATCAAAATTCCTGACCCCGACAAATCACATACCCATGGTGTTCGCCCGGCCGCGCATCACCAAATATATGGGATGCCCCGGAATTTTTCGTTGACCAATGACGATGTTGTGAGACAGTTTGTTGGTGACGGACCGAGAGCCACAATATGTAGTGGCCTTCCGCAGGGACAGTTCATAGGGGTGCGCCAGAGATAGAGGGCGGGCACGCAGATCGCGCGCCTGTCGGCGGTCCCGCTGTGCCTTGCAGTCCGGATTTTATCGGGGCCAGCAGGCAAGGGCAGAGACCATGAAGATCGAAAGACGGTACACCTCGGCGGGAGCGGACGCCTACGCGGGCATCGACTTCGTCACCACCAGTTCCGAGATCCGGAACCCCGACGGAAGTTCGGTCTTCAAGCTTGAAAACATGGAGGTTCCCGCGGGCTGGAGCCAGGTCGCCTCGGACGTGATCGCGCAGAAGTACTTCCGCAAGGCGGGGGTGCCGGCGGCGCTGAGGAAGGTGAAGGAGGCCGGGGTGCCCGAGTTCCTCTGGCGCTCGGTGCCCGCCGAGGAGGACACGCCGCGCGGCGGCGAGACCTCGGCCAAGCAGGTCTTCGACCGGCTCGCCGGGGCCTGGACCTACTGGGGCTGGAAGGGCGGCTATTTCAGCACCGAGGCGGATGCGCAGGCCTACTATGACGAGATGCGCCACATGCTCGCGACGCAGACCGCCGCCCCGAATTCGCCTCAATGGTTCAACACCGGCCTGCACTGGGCCTATGGCATCGACGGCCCCGGTCAGGGGCATTTCTACGTCGACCACAAGACCGGCAAGCTGACCAGGTCCAAGTCCGCCTACGAGCACCCGCAGCCGCACGCCTGCTTCATCCAGTCGGTCAGCGACGACCTGGTGAACGAGGGCGGCATCATGGACCTCTGGGTCCGCGAGGCGCGGCTTTTCAAGTACGGCTCGGGCACCGGCACCAACTTCTCGAGCCTGCGCGCCGAGAACGAGCGGCTCTCGGGCGGCGGCAAGTCCTCTGGCCTCATGGGCTTCCTCAAGATCGGCGACCGCGCCGCCGGGGCGATCAAGTCGGGCGGCACCACGCGCCGCGCCGCCAAGATGGTCATCGTCGACGCCGACCACCCGGACATCGAGGACTTCATCAACTGGAAGGTCAAGGAAGAGCAGAAGGTCGCCAGCATCGTCGCCGGCTCGAAGATGCACGAGAAGATGCTCAACGCCATCTTCGACGCGATCCGCGCCTGGGACGGGGCCGAGGCCGGTGCCTATGACCCGGCGGTCAACACGGCGCTGAAGACCGCCGTGCGCGAGGCCAAGAAGCTCGCCATCCCAGAGACCTACATCAAGCGCGTGCTCGACTATGCCCGGCAGGGCTACGCCAGCATCGAGTTCCCGACCTACAACACCGACTGGGACAGCGAGGCCTACGCCAGCGTCTCGGGGCAGAACTCGAACAACTCGATCCGCGTCACCGACGCCTTCCTGAAGGCGGTGCGCGAGGATGCCGACTGGGAGCTGATCCGCCGCACCGACGGCAAGGTCGCCAAGACAATCAAGGCGCGCGACCTCTGGGAGCAGGTCGGCCACGCCGCCTGGGCCTGCGCCGATCCGGGCATCCAGTTCCACGACACGGTCAACGCCTGGCACACCTGTCCCGAGGACGGGGCGATCCGCGGCTCGAACCCGTGCTCGGAGTACATGTTCCTCGACGACACGGCCTGCAACCTTGCATCGATGAACCTGCTGACCTTCCTCAAGGGCGGCAGGTTCGACGCGGACAGCTACGTGCACGCCACCCGGCTCTGGACGCTGACGCTCGAGATCTCGGTGCTGATGGCGCAGTTCCCCAGCAAGGAGATCGCCCAGCTTTCCTATGATTTCCGAACGCTTGGCCTTGGCTATGCAAATATCGGCGGGCTGCTGATGACCATGGGGCTGAGCTATGACAGCGCCGCGGGCCGGGCGCTTTGTGGCGCGCTGACCGCCATCATGACCGGCACCGCCTATGCGACCTCGGCCGAGATCGCGGGCGAGCTCGGCACCTTCGCGGGCTACGAGCGCAACCGCGAGCACATGCTGCGGGTGATCCGCAACCACCGCGCGGCGGCCCATGGCAAAGCCGAGGGCTACGAGGCGCTGGCGGTGAAACCCGTGCCGCTCGATCACGCGAACTGCCCCGACCAATCCCTTGTCGCGCTTGCGAAATCCGCTTGGGACGAGGCGCTTTCCCTGGGCCAGAAACACGGCTACCGCAACGCCCAGACCACGGTCATCGCGCCCACGGGGACGATCGGCCTCGTCATGGATTGCGACACCACCGGCATCGAGCCGGACTTCGCGCTGGTGAAGTTCAAGAAGCTCGCGGGCGGCGGCTACTTCAAGATCATCAACCGCTCGGTGCCCGCGGCGCTGGCGGGGCTCGGCTACAGCCCCAGCCAGATCGAGGAGATCGTCTCCTACGCGGTGGGCCACGGCTCGCTCGGCAATGCGCCGGGGGTCAACCACACGGCGCTGATCGGCCATGGCTTCGGCAAGGCGCAGCTCGAGAAGATCGAGCGCGCGCTCGGCACCGCCTTCGACATCCGCTTCGTGTTCAACCAGTTCACGCTAGGCGAGGAGTTCTGCCGCGGCACGCTGGGCATCCCGGCCGAAAAGCTTTCGGACCCGAGCTTTGACCTGCTGCGCCACCTCGGCTTCAGCAAGGCCGAGATCGATGCCGCGAACGATCATGTCTGCGGGACGATGACGCTCGAGGGCGCGCCCTTCCTCAAGGACGAGCATCTCGGCGTCTTCGACTGCGCCAACCCCTGCGGCAAGAAGGGCAAGCGCTATCTCAGCGTCGACAGCCACATCCTCATGATGGCCGCGGCGCAGAGCTTCATCTCGGGCGCGATCTCGAAGACCATCAACATGCCGAACTCGGCCACGATCGAGGAGTGCCAGCAGGCCTACGAGCTTTCCTGGTCGCTCGGGGTGAAGGCCAACGCGCTCTACCGCGACGGCTCGAAGCTGAGCCAGCCGCTGGCCGCGGCGCTGGTCGAGGATGACGAGGAGGCGCAGGAGGTGCTGGAGACCGGCACCCCCGCCGCCAAGGCGCAGGTGCTGGCCGAGAAGGTCATCGAGAAGGTGGTGGTCAAGGAACTGGTCCGCTCGCACCGCGAGAAGATGCCCGACCGCCGCAAGGGCTACACCCAGAAGGCGGTTGTCGGCGGGCACAAGGTCTACCTGCGCACCGGCGAATATGCCGACGGCTCGCTGGGCGAGATCTTCATCGACATGCACAAGGAAGGTGCCGGTTTCCGGGCGATGATGAACAACTTCGCCATCGCGGTCTCGGTCGGCCTGCAATACGGCGTGCCGCTGGAGGAATTCGTCGACGCTTTCACTTTCACCAAGTTCGAACCGGCGGGAATGGTGCAGGGCAACGACAGCATCAAGAACGCGACCTCGATCCTCGACTACGTGTTCCGCGAGCTGGCCGTCAGCTACCTCGACCGCACCGATCTGGCGCATGTGAAACCCTCGGGGGCCAGCTTCGACGATCTCGGCCGGGGCGAGGAGGACGGGCTCGGCAATGTCGAGGAACTGAGCGAGCGCGCCGCGACCCGGTCGCTGGAGGTGCTCAAGCACATCTCCTCGTCGGGCTACCTGCGCAAGCGCCTGCCGCAGGAGCTTTCGGCGCTCGGCACGCTGATCTCGGACGAGCGGCCCACGATGACGGCGATGACGACCGCCACCTCGGCGCTGGCGATGGACGCGCGCACCAAGGCGCGGATGCAGGGCTACGAGGGCGAGGCCTGTGGCGAGTGCGGCAACTACACGCTGGTGCGCAACGGCACCTGCATGAAGTGCAACACCTGCGGCGGAACCTCGGGCTGCAGCTGAGCGGATATCGCGCCGGGACGATGGCGACATCGCGCCCGGCGCGGCACCGGAGGGAGCACGGCCGTTTCGGGTTTTCCCGAAATGGCGCTCAGTCGATCGCGTACCCGTGCAGCGCCTTGCGGTTCAGCTTGCCATTGGCGTTGCGCGGCAGGTCCTCGACCCGGACCCAGGCGCGCGGCTGCTTGTAGCGGGCGAGCCGCTCGGCGGCCGCATGTCCGAGCGCGTCGGCGTCAAGCTCCTCGGGTGCGACGTAGAAGGCGGCGATGACCCGCACGCCGTCCTTGACCGCGACATCGGTGACCGCAAGTTCGGCGATCCCCGGCAGGTCCGCCAGCGCCGCCTCGACCTCGAGCGGCGAGACACGGTAGCCGCCGGCGTTCATCATGTCGTCGCCGCGACCGAGATAGGTGACCGAGTGGTCGGACGCCATGCTCACCTGGTCGCCGGTGAGGAACCAGTCTCCGGCGAAGCGGGCGGCGGTCTCCTCGGGGGCACCGAGATAGCCGATCATCATGCCGGGATCGTCCCGGTGCACCGCCAGCGTTCCAGGCTCGCCCAAAGGCATCGGCGCGTGATCGGGCCCGAGCACGGCGATGCGGCGTCCGGCCTGCGGACGGCCCAGCGTGCCGGGAGCTGCGGGCCTTTCGGGAGATCCCGAAACGAAGGTCGAGACTTCTGACATGCCGAAGGCCTCGTAGATTTCGCCGCCCGTCGCCTCGCGCCAGCGCTCGCGCAGCGCCTCGGGCAGCTTCTCACCCGCCGAGAGCGCGTGGCGCAACTTCGGCAGGGGCGGCACGGGGTATTTCAGGATTTGGCGAAACACCCCCGGCGCGGCGGCAAAGAGGCTGGCGTCGTTGCGCTTCATCAGGAGCGCAAGCTGCGCCGGGTCGGTCCCTGCCTTGGGGATGAGCGCGGTCGCGCCGCGGGTCCAGGGATCCATCAACCCGGTGCCCAGCGTGTAGGTCCAGTTGAAGGCCCCGGCGTGCAGCAGCCGGTCCTCGGCCCGCAGGTCGCACCAGCCATCCAGCATCATCTGCCGCGCCCAGATCGCGCGATGGGCATGGCCGACCGCGCGCGGGAAACCCGAGGTGCCGGAGGTGAAGATGACATAGGCCAGCCGGTCCGGGTCGCCGAGCACGTAATCCGTGGGCGGCAACTCGCGCCAGCGGGTGAAGGTTTCGGCGGTGAGGGCCGGGGTTCCGGTCTCGGGGCAGGTGACACCCTCGGCGCGCAGGATCGCGGCGGGGGCAAGCTGCGCGATCATCCGCGCCACCTCGGGCTCGGTCAGCTGCGAGGAGGTCGGCACCGGCACGATCCCGGCGGCGATGGCCCCGAGATAGGCGATGGGAAAATCGACCGTGTTGCCGAGCCGCAGGAGCAGGATCTGTCCCGGTTCGATCCCCGCATTCAGCAGCCCGGTGGCGGTGCCGCGCACGGCGGTGATGAGCCGGCCGTAGGACCAGCGCTCGGCCCCGGTGGGGCGCAGGATCGACAGCGCGATCTTGTCCGGCGTGGCGGCGCCGGCGGCCAGCACATGGGCGGCGAGGTTGAACGGGGCGGGACAGGGCGCGAAGGGGCCCTCATCGAAAACGGACAGCATGGAAAGAGGCTTAGGCGCGGCGCCGGAGTCGCACAAGCCCGCAGGCTGCCTGCGCGAGCGCCATTGCAAGCGCCGCGGCGGAAGGCTATGGCAGACCTCATGTCGCGCGATCCCCGTACCCTCATCCGCATTGCCCGCGAGTCCGGCCAGGAACAGACCGCCGAGCCGCTCGATCTGGGTGTGCGCGTGCGCGAGTTGCGCAAGGAACGCGACTGGACGCTGGAGCAGGCCGCCAAGCAGGCGGGGCTCGCGCGCTCGACGCTCTCGAAGATCGAGAACGGGCAGATGTCGCCGACCTACGAGGCGCTGAAGAAGCTGGCCGTCGGCCTTGGCATCTCGGTGCCGCAGCTTTTCACCCCGCCGAAGCGCGAGCAGGTCTCGGGCCGGATGGTGCATGTGAAGGACGGCGAGGGGCTGCATCAGGTCACCACGACCTACGAGCACGAACTGCTGGCCGAGAGCCTGACCCGCAAGAAGATGCTGCCCTACCGAGCGCGGGTGCGCGCGAGGTCGATCGACGAGTTCGACGGCTGGGTCCGGCACGACGGCGAGGAATTCCTCTACGTGCTCACCGGGGTCGTGACGCTCTACACCGAGTTCTACGAGCCCATCGAGATGCGCCGCGGCGATTCAGCCTATTACGACGCGTCGATGGGGCACAACGTGATCTCGGTCAGTGCCGAGGATGCGACGATCCTCTGGGTCACCTCGCTGACCTGAGCGGCGGGTCCGGGATCGCTCCCGGACGGGCGCGGCGGGTACGTCAGCCTGCAAGACGGTCGAGCTGCTGCGTGGCACCCTGGGCAAACACCCAGTCATCGAGTTCGCGCTCGGCCTCGAGCTGGGTCAGGTCGTGACGCTCGGCGATGTGGCGGGCGACCTCGGCATGGTCGGCGCGCTCGGCGCGCAATGCGTCGGCGTCGACATGCGGAAAACGCTGGGCCAGGTGTTCGACGGTGAGGCCCCAGTTACGGGTGATGCTTTGCCAATTCATGTCTCTCATGACTCCTGATGGATTCAGTGGCGTGCCAGGTGGACGCGTACCAGGTGGAACGATTGTGCCGGACCGATGTTCCCGGCCCCCGGATGGAGGGCAGTCCCTTTGGTCTTTCTGACCGGCCGGGACAGGAACTTCGGCGGTGACACCCACCTAAGATGAGACAGGGGAATTACCATAGTGTTAGGCTGCGACACCTCGTCCGCTCGGCCAATGCCCGCGCAGGGGTGACGGCCTCTCGGCCAAAGGCCGCTGACCCCGCCGCGGGGCGGGGTCAGCGTCGTCGGGTCACTTCTCGGGAAGCAGGCCCCTTGGCGCGAAGCGCAGCACCAGCAGCAGGATCACCCCCATGGTCAGCAGGCGCATGTGCTGCACGCTGTCCTGCAGGTGGCCCTTCAGCCAGGAGCCGTCGGCCATGCCGGAGGTCACGAGGTTCATCGCGAACTGGCCCATCGGCTCGACCTGCACCCAGAGGAACCAGATCAGGAATCCGCCGAGCACCGCACCGAGGTTGTTGCCAGAGCCGCCGACGATCACCATCACCCAGATCAGGAAGGTGTAGCGCAGCGGCTGGTAGGTGCCGGGGGTGAGCTGGCCGTCGAGCGTGGTCATCATCGCGCCGGCCATGCCGCAGAGCGCGCAGCCGAGCACGAAGATCTGCAGGTGGCGGCGGGTGACGTCCTTGCCCATCGCTTCCGCGGCGGTCTCGTTGTCGCGGATCGCGCGCATCATCCGGCCCCAGGGCGACTTCAGCGCCAGCTGGGCGAGGATCAGCAGCACCACCAGCACCGCGGTGAAGAGCAGCGAGTAGCCGAGCTTCACCGCCAGGGTCGAGGCGGTGGTGGGATCGAGCCCGAGGCCCCTGGCGGTCTCGACGAAGGCGGCATCCGCCTGCAGGTCGATCTCGTAGGGCACCGGACGGGGCAGGCCGATGACGTTCTTCACGCCGCGCGCCAGCCAGTCCTCGTTCTTCAGCACCGCGATGATGATCTCGGCGATGCCGAGCGTCGCGATGGCGAGGTAGTCCGAGCGCAGGCCGAGGGCGGTCTTGCCGATCGCCCAGGCGACGCCCGCCGCCAGCGCCGCGCCGACCGGCCAGGACAGCAGCACCGGCAGGCCGAGCCCGCCGAGATAGCCAGTGGCCGCCGGGTTCACCGCCTCGATGGCATCGACCGCCGGGTCGAGCAGGGCGCGGTAGGCGAAGAAGCCCGCCACGGTGATCGCCGCCACGGCCCAGCCGCGGACGCCCTTGCCGAGCTTCTTCCAGGCGAGCACGGCGGCGAAGACGACGCCGATGCCGAAGAGGATCGCGCCGATGACGCGCGGCCCGCCGGCGCCCCAGGCATCGGGAACCGGCGCCATCGAGACCAGCACCACGGCCAGCCCGCCGACCGCGACGAAGCCCACGACACCCACGTTGAAGAGCCCGGCAAGGCCCCATTGCAGGTTCACCCCGAGCGCCATGATCGCGCTCACGAGGCCCATGTTGAGGATGATCAGCGCCGAGTTCCAGCTCTGCAGGAAGCCGGTGCCGAGGATCAGCGCTGCGACCAGCGCGAAGAGGCCGAGGGTGCGGGTCATATGGTCTGCCCCTTGAACAGTCCGGTCGGGCGGAACAGCAGGACGATCACCAGGATCACGAAGCTGACCGCGAATTTGTAGTCGGTGGAAAGCAGCTGCACGAGCCCGTCGGGCGCCATGCTCTCCGGCAGGAAATAGGTGAGGAACTTCTTCCAGGCATAGGTCACGCCGACCTCGGAGAAGGCGATCACGAATCCGCCGGCGATGGCGCCGAGCGGGTTGCCGATGCCGCCCACGATGGCCGCCGCGAAGATCGGCAGCAGCAGCTGGAAGTAGGTGAAGGGCTTGAAGCTCTTGTCGAGCCCGTAGAGCACGCCCGCGATGGTCGCCAGCGCCGCCACGATCAGCCAGGTCACGGTCACCACGCGCTCGGGGTTGATGCCCGAGAGCAGCGCGAGATCCTCGTTGTCGGAATAGGCGCGCATCGACTTGCCGGTGCGCGTGCGGTTGAGGAACCAGAAGAGCAGGGCGACGGTGACCAGCGCCACCACCACGGTCAGCGCCTGGGTGGTCTTGATCGCGAGACCCTCGTCGAGCCCGGTCAGTTCCTTGAAGCCGCGGGCCGAGACCAGGAAGCGCTCGCCGTCGGCGAAGTTCTGGTCATCGGGGCCGATGATGAAGCGGGTGAGGCCGTTGTAGACGAACATGATGCCCATCGACACGATCACCAGGATCACCGGCTTGGCCTTCTGCTCGCGGTAGAAGCGGTAGACGACGCGGTCGGTCGCCAGCACCAGCACGGCCGCGCCGGCGATGCCGACGGGGATTGCCAAGAGCGCGGTCGGGAGCGGCCCGAGCGAGATGCCCGCGGCCTGCAGGCCCCAGGTGGCCAGCACGGCGCACATCGTGCCCCAGGCCATGGTGTCGCCGTGGGCGAAGTTGGAGAAACGCAGGATTGCGTAGATCAGCGTCACGCCGAGCGCGCCGAGCGCCAGCTGGCTGCCATAGGCGAGCGCCGGGACTATGACGAAGTTGGCCAGGGCCACGAATGCGTTGAGGATGTCCATCAGGGCAGGATCCCGCAGGTCAGAAAATCGATCTCCGCCGAAGGCGGCGCATCGGTGCCGCTCTCGACGATCTGGCGCGTCCAGAGCGCCGTGGTTTCGCTGGTCAGGCTGAGCGCCATGCGCGTGCCCTCGGACGGCTGCCAGAGGAACGGGCCGGCAAAGCCGAGCGCCTGCGCGGGCAGGGGCTCGCCGCCGTCCACGCTCACCTCGTAGCTGCCGGCACCCTCCGCGTCCGTCTCGACCGGGGCGAGGACGAAGGCGACGGGGCCTTGCCCCGCGCCGCAGTCCCCCGCCTCGGAACAGGCGGTGGCAAGCGTGCACTCGAGGGTCAGGCGCGCGCCTTCGGCCAGCGCGGGCAGCGCCGCGAGGCAGAGGGCCCCGCCAAGCGCCGCGCCTGGCAGTCGGCTCCGAAGGTCAGCCACCGAGGAAGCTCCGCCGCACGTCGGGATCGGCAAGAAGCTCCTTGCCGGTGCCGGTGAAGGCATTGCCGCCCTGCACGAGCACGTAGCCCTTGTCGGCGATCTCGAGCGCCTGGCGCGCGTTCTGCTCGACCATCAGGATCGGGATGCCGGTCCGCGCCACCTCGAGGATGCGGTCGAAGAGCTCGTCCATCACGATGGGCGAGACGCCCGCGGTCGGCTCGTCGAGCATCAGCACCTTCGGCCGGGTCATCAGCGCGCGGCCCACGGCCACCTGCTGACGCTGGCCGCCGGACAGCTCGCCCGCCGCCTGTTTGCGCTTGTCCCTGAGGATCGGGAACAGGGTGTAGACCTGCTCCATGGTCTCGCGGAAGTCGTCCTTGCGGATGAAGGCGCCCATCTCGAGGTTCTCTTCCACCGTCATCGAGGGGAAGATGTTGCGCACCTGCGGCACGAAGCCCATGCCGCGCCGGACCCGGTCCTGCGGCGAGAGCGCGGTGATGTCCTCGCCGTCGAGCCGCACCGAGCCCTCGCGCAGGTCGAGCATGCCGAAGACCGCCTTCATGGCGGTGGACTTTCCCGCGCCGTTGGGGCCGACGATGACGGCGATCTCGCCGCGCTCGACCGCGATGGTGCAGCCGTGCAGGATGTCGGCGCCGCGGCCGTAGCCGCCGGTCATCGCCTCGCCGATGAGGAAGGGGCCGCCGGGGGCCGCGTGGGCCTCGCCGCCGGGTTTGACGGGCCAGGCGTCGCCCATGCCCTTGGGATTGGTGATCGAGCGGTCCTTGTTGCCGCGATCGCCGTAGATCTCGCCGCTCATCCGCCGATCATCTCCTTGTTCTTCAGTCCGGTGCCGAGATAGGCCTCGATCACCGCCTCGTTCGACTTGATCTGCTCGACCGTGCCTTCCGCGAGCACCTTGCCCTCGGCCATGACGATCACCGGATCGCAGAGGCGGCCGATGAAATCCATGTCGTGCTCGATCATGCAGAAGGTGTAGCCGCGCTCCTGGTTGAGCCGCAGGATGGCGTCGCCGATGGTGTTGAGCAGCGTGCGGTTCACGCCCGCGCCGACCTCGTCGAGGAAGACGATCTTGGCGTCGACCATCATCGTGCGGCCGAGTTCGAGCAGCTTCTTCTGGCCGCCCGACAGGTTGCCGGCCTTCTCGTCCTTGAGGTGCGAGATGGTCAGGAAGTCGAGCACCTCGTCCGCCTTCCTGAGCAGAGCGGCCTCTTCCTGCGCGATGCGGCCGCGGCCGAAGATGGCGTTCCAGAGCGTTTCGCCCGACTGGTTGCCCGGAACCATCATCAGGTTCTCGCGGCAGCTCATCGAACTGAATTCATGCGCGATCTGGAAGGTGCGCAGCAGCCCCTTGTGGAAGAGCTCGTGCGGCGGCAGCCCGCTGATGTCCTCGCCATCCATGAGCACGCGGCCCGAGGTGGGCGCGAGCGCCCCGGCGACGACGTTGAACAGCGTGGTCTTGCCGGCGCCGTTCGGTCCGACGAGCCCGGTGATCGAGCCCTTGGCGATCTCCAGGCTGGCCCCGTCAACGGCACGAAAACCGCCGAAATGGCGGTGAAGGTTTTCGACGCGGATCAAATCTTGTTTCCCCAGCGGGCCCGTTTTTGCCCGTGTTATTTTTGTGTGGCGCGTGTTCTCCCGCGCTCTTGATCTGTGGTGCGCCCGGGACAGGTGTCCCGGGCGCCCGGTTCGGGTCGTGCTTACTTGAACGAGACGGTCTCGAACTTGCCGTCCTTGATCTCGTAGTAGCGGTAGGTGCCTGCGGCTTCGCCCGGTCCGATCAGCTCGACGTTGGTGGCACCGACGTAGTCGATGTCGCCGCCGGCCTTGAGGATCTCGAGCGCCTTGCCGAGTTCGCCCGGCAGGATTGGCTCGCCCGGTGCGTTGGCGACGTCGAGGATGTTCGCGGCAACCGCGGCCGAGGAGGGCTCGCCACCCTTGGCCATGGCCAGCGCGATCAGCGCGGCGGCGTCGTAGCTTTCACGGGTGTAGGAGCTTTCCGAGTTCACGCCGCCGGCTTCGGCCACGGCCTTGAACTTCTCGGCGCCTTCGCCCTCGGCCCACGGCACCGAGCCGAAGGAGCCGTCGATCGCGGTGCCGAGGTCGGCGAGCAGCGCGTCCGAGTACATGCCGTCACCCAGCGCGAAGGTGTCGAAGGCACCGGTGTCGAGCGAGGCCTGGATCATGCCCTTGCCGCCCTGGTCCGAGTAGCCGAGCACCACCAGTGCGTCGCCGCCGGCCGAGGCCAGCGCGCCGACTTCCGCCGAGTAGTCGGCCTTGCCGTCCTCGTGCGGGGCCGCGAGCGTGATCGCGCCGCCGGTTGCCTTGAAGGCCGCCTCGAACGCGTCGGCGAAGCCCTTGCCGTAGTCGTTGTTGGTGTAGGTCACCGCGACCGAGCTGATGCCGCGCTCGCCGAGGATGCCGGCGAGAACTTCACCCTGGCGGGCGTCGGACGGGGAGGTGCGGAAGAACAGGCCGTTGTCCTCGACCGTCGAGAGTGCCGGCGAGGTCGCCGAGGGCGAGATCATCGGCACGCCGTTCGGCACGGCGACGTTCGACAGGATCGCGCCGGTCACGCCCGAGCAGTCCGCGCCCATGATGGCGACGATGCCGTCGGTGGTCACGAGACGCTCTGCCGCGGCGGTGGCGGCGGCGCTGTCGATGCAGGTGGAATCGGCGCGAACCGGAACCAGCGTTACATTCTCGAGGAAGTTGCCGCTCTCGTTGATTTCCGCCAGCGCCAGTTCGGCGCTCCCCGCCATCGAGGGCGTCAGGGATTCGATCGGACCGGTGAAGCCGAGGATGACGCCGATCTTGGCGTCATCGGCAAAGGCGGCACCGGCGGTGACGAGCGGAAGCGCAGAGGCCAGAAGCCACTTCTTCATGTGGTATCTCCCAGTTGGTTACTTGTTATTCAGGCCGCGAGCCTATGCGGGGCAAATGCAAAAGAAAAGAGCGTTCAGTGAAGCAATATTACGCTCCAGCAACGTCACTCGCCCTGTCGTTGCGGAAATATCCCGGGGGTGGTCGGACGCGCTTCGCGGACCATCTTCAGGGGTATGTTCCCCAAAGGAAGGACCCCCGCATGACCCATGGTTTTCTTGCCGCCGTACCCGCTGCCCTCGTTGCGGCCGCGACGCTCTCCGGGCCGGCCGCCGCGCTCGAGACCGGCGCCGCCGCGCTGCGGATCGAGCCCGTGGTGCAGGGGCTCGACATGCCATGGGGCTTCGACTTCCTGCCGGGCGGCGGGCTGCTGATCACCGAAAAGGACGGCCGGCTGCTGCTGGTCCGGGACGGCGAGGCGACACCGCTGGAAGGTCTGCCCGAGATCGCGGTGACCGGGCAGGGTGGTCTTCTGGACGTGCTGGTGCCGCAGGACTTCGACACCAGCCGCGAGGTCTTTCTCACTTATGCCAAGCCGCAGCCCGAGGGCGGCGCGGGCACGGCGGTGCTGCGCGCGGTGCTGCCCGAGGCGGGCGGCGCGCTCGAGGAGGTGCGCACGATCTTCGAGATGACACCGGGATCGACCGGCGGGCGGCATTTCGGCGCGCGCCTCGTCGAGGGGTCCGAGGACACGCTCTTCGTCACCGTGGGCGAGCGCGGCGAGGACGAGGCTGCGCAGGACCTCTCGCGCCACAACGGCTCGGTGCTGCGCATCCACCGCGACGGCACCTTCCCGCAGGACAATCCCTTCACCGGGACCGAGGGCGCGCAGCCCGAGATCTGGAGCTACGGCCACCGCAACCCGCAGGGCGCGGCGCTCGACGCCTCGGGGCGGCTCTGGGTGGCCGAGCACGGCGCCAAGGGCGGCGACGAGATCAACCTGATCGAGAAGGGCGCGAATTACGGCTGGCCGGTGATCTCCTACGGCACGCAGTATTCCGGCGCGAAGATCGGCGAGGGCACGGAAAAGGAAGGCATGGCGCAGCCGGTCTTCTACTGGGACCCGTCGATCGCGCCCTCGGGCATGGTCTTCCTGCAGGGCAGCGCCTTTCCCGAATGGGACGGCGACGCGCTGGTCGGCTCGCTGAAGTTCGACTTCATCTCGCGCCTCTCGGGCGATCCGCTGGCCGAGGTCGAGCGGATCGAGGCGCCCGAGACGGGGCGGGTGCGCGACGTCGATCAGGGGCCGGACGGGGCGATCTGGTTCCTGTCCGAGAGCGCGGGCACGCTCTACCGCATGGTCCCGGCGGGCAGCGGCGACTAGGCCTCGGCCCGCGCGCCCGAGGTGCCGCGCTCGCGGTAGGGGGTGGTCTGGTAGTGGGCCCGGTAGCATTTCGAGAAATGCGACGGGCTCGCGAAGCCGCAGGCCAGCGCCACGTTGATCACGCTCATGTCGGTCTGCATCAGCAGGTTGCGCGCCTTCTGCAGGCGCAGCTCCATGTAGTAGCGCTTGGGCGAGCGGGTGAGGTAGCGGCGGAACAGCCGCTCGAGCTGGCGGGTCGACATGCCGACCTCCTTGGCCAGCACGGCGGGGCTGATCGGCTCCTCGATATTGGCCTCCATCCGGTGGATGACCTGGCTGAGCTTGGGATGGCGCACGCCGATGCGCGTCGGCACCGACAGGCGCTGGGTGTCCTGGTCGGTGCGGATCGAGCTGTAGATCTGCTGGTCGGCCACGGCATTCGCCAGCTCCGAGCCGTGATCGTTGGCGATGATCTTCAGCATGAGGTCGATCGAGGCGGTGCCGCCCGCAGCGGTCATCCGGTTGCCGTCGATCACGTAGATGCGCTTCGACAGCTCCACCTCCTCGAACTCCTCGGCAAAGCCGTCGTGGTTCTCCCAGTGGATGGTCGCGCGCTTGCCGTCGAGCAGCCCGGCCTTGGCCAGCGTCCAGCTTGCCGTGCAGAGCCCGCCCACCGCCTGGCAGCGCCGCGCCTCGCGCCGCAGCCAGTTGAGCAGCTTGCGGGTGGTGGCGACGTGCACGTCGATGCCGCCGCAGACCATGATCGTGTCGTCGCGCGTCAGCTCAGGCAACTCGCAGTCGAGCCGGAACTCGACCCCGGCCGAGCAGCGCACGCTGTCGCCGTCCGAGCCGGTCAGCTGCCATTCGTAAAGCTTCTGCCCCGCCATGCGGTTGGCGATGCGCAGCGTCTCGATCGCGGCGGCAAAGCTCAGCAGGGTGAAGTCCTGCAGCAGGACGAAGACGAAGCGGCGCGGCTTCGTGGCGCTGGCTGGTGCGGCGGGCACTCGCTGGTCGGACATCGCGCGGATCCTTGGACGTTACCTGCCGCGCGGACGGGCAGGCGAAGGCCAGATGGGCAGGAAAGCCCAGCAGCGTCAAGAGATGTCGTTTTCATGACATAAGCTGCATCGGCGGGTGCCATTTTCCGCCGCGTTCACGGCTGCCTGCCGCAAAGGCATTTGCCGCATTTTTACCTATGGCTTTGAGACCCTCACTTCGGTATAGCGACAAGACGTTTTTACGAAGACGTTTACGCTAACGGAGTGTCGTCGGGAGAAAGCCATGACCGAGTGGAGCAAATCGAGCTGGAGAACCAAGCCGCGGATTCAGATGCCGGACTATCAGGACCAGGCAGATCTGAACGCAGTCGAGGCACAGCTTTCGAAGTATCCGCCGCTGGTCTTTGCCGGCGAGGCGCGGCGTCTGCGCCAGGAGCTGGGCAAGGCATCGCGCGGCGAGGCCTTCCTGCTGCAGGGCGGTGACTGCGCCGAGGCCTTCGACCAGTTCTCCGCCAACTCCATCCGCGACACCTTCAAGGTGATGCTGCAGATGGCGATGGTGCTGACCTACGGCGCCAAGGTGCCGGTGGTGAAGGTGGGCCGCATGGCCGGCCAGTTCGCCAAGCCGCGCTCGGCCCCGACCGAGACGATCGACGGCATCGAGCTGCCGAGCTTCCGCGGCGACATCATCAACGAGCTGGCCTTCACCCCCGAAGCGCGCAAGCCGAACCCGCAGAAGATGCTGCAGGCCTACACCCAGGCCGCCGCGACGCTGAACCTGATCCGCGCCTTCTCGACCGGCGGCTATGCCGACGTGCACGAGGTGCATTCCTGGACGCTCGGTTTCGTCGAGGGCGAGAAGGCCGCGCGCTACCGCGAGATGGCCAACCGCCTGTCGGACACGCTCGACTTCATCCGCGCGGCGGGCATCGACAGCTCGCGCTCGGCGGCGCTGCACCAGGTGAACTTCTACACCAGCCATGAATCGCTGCTGCTGGAATACGAAGAGGCGCTGACCCGCGTCGATTCGACCTCGGGCAAGTGGCTCGCGGGCTCGGGTCACATGATCTGGATCGGCGACCGCACCCGCCAGCCGGATGGCGCGCATGTCGAGTTCGCCCGCGGCGTGATGAACCCGATCGGCCTCAAGTGCGGCCCCTCGATGACCACCGAGGATCTCAAGGTGCTGATCGAGACGCTGAACCCGCAGAACGAGGCGGGCCGCCTGACGCTGATCGCCCGTTTCGGCGCCGGCAAGGTGGCCGACCACCTGCCGCGGCTCATCAAGACGGTCAAGGACATGGGCGCCAACGTGCTCTGGACCTGCGATCCGATGCACGGCAACACGATCAAGTCGGCCTCGGGCTACAAGACCCGGCCCTTCGACTCGGTCCTGCGCGAGGTGCGCGAGTTCTTCGCGGTGCACCGCGACGAGGGCACCGTGCCCGGCGGCGTGCATTTCGAAATGACCGGCCAGGACGTGACCGAGTGCACTGGTGGCCTCTACGCCGTGTCCGACGAGAACCTCTCGGACCGCTACCACACCGCCTGCGATCCGCGCCTCAACGCCTCGCAGTCGCTGGAACTGGCCTTCCTCGTCGCCGAGGAGCTGACCGCGCTGCGCCAGACCCCGGCGGACGCCGCCTCGGCCTGATCCGATCTCAACGCATTTCTAAGGGCGGGCCTTCGGGTCCGCCCTTTTGCTTTTCCGCGCGCCGTTCCGCCGGGCGGGTGGCCATTTGCCGCCGTGCGGGAAAACGTGAGCGAACCGCAGGGCGCGCCGCCGCGTATCTCTCCTGACCCAAGAGGAGAGCCCCATGTTCCGCCCCCCGATCCCGCTCACGGCCTTCGGCCTTGCCGCCGCCGCCAGCCTCGCGGCTGCCGACGACCTTGGCGCCGAGGGCGATCTCTACCGCCGCCTGCCCGCCGAGGCGCCGGACCTTGCGGAGTTGCGCTGGTCGCATCGGCCGGTGCTGCTCTTCGCCCCGTCCGGAGACGACGCGTCCTATCTCGCGCAGCTCAACCTGTTTCGCGATGCCGAAGAGGGGATGCGCGCCCGCGACATCGTGGTTCTGAGCGATCTCGACCCGCGCAAACCAAGCCCGATCCGCCAGGCCTTCTCGCCCGGCGGGTTCAAGCTGGTGCTGGTCGGCAAGGATGGCGGCGTGAAGCTCGAGGAGGACGCGGTGCTGCCGCCCGAACGGCTCTTCGCGCTGATCGACGCGATGCCGATGCGCCGGAGCGAGCTTGCCGAATGACCCCGCCGCTTGGTGCGGCGGCGGGGAAGGTCGCGTGAGCGGTCAGGCCGCCTCGGTCTCTCCCGCCTCCTTCGGCTTGCCGCCGAAATCCTCGGGCGAGAGCAGCGACAGCTGGTCCTGCGCCCAGTGCCGCGTGTCGCGTTTCGCCACGGCGGCGCGCAGCAGCGCCATGCGGGCCCGGCGCTCTTCCTCGGGCATGTCGAGCGCGAGGTCGATGGCGAAATCCATGGCGCGGGTGGACCAGGGGTTGGTGAGCACCGCCGCCCCCAGCTCGACCGCAGCCCCGGCGAATTCCGACAGCACCAGCACGCCGTCGCCATCCTTGCGCGAGGCCACGTATTCCTTGCAGACGAGGTTCATCCCGTCCGCCAGCGGCGTGATCCAGGCGACGTCGGCGACCTGGTACCAGGCCACCAGCTCGACGAAGGGAATGGCGCGAGAGATCAGCGCCACCGGCTGGAAGGTGAAGCTGCCGAAGCGGCCGTTGATCCGCCCGGCGATCTCTTCGAGTTCCTTCTGGATCGGCTCGTAGACGGTCATGTTGCGGTTGGCGGGCACCGAGACGTGCAGCAGCCGGATCTGCCCGCGCAATTCGGGGCGGCGTTCCAGCAGCCGCTCGAAGGCCAGCAGCTGGTCGGCCCCGCCCTTGGTGTAATCGGTGCGCCCGACCGAGAGCAGCAGCTTGCCGTCGCCGATTTCCTCCCGGAAGCGCGCGGCGAGCCGGTCGGTGTCCTCGGTCGCGGCGAGGCCCTTGATATAGCCGACGTCCACGCCCACCGGCGTCACGCCCAGATGCACGACATGGCCGCTCTCGAGGTGGATCGCGGTCGGCACGGTGCGATCCGACAGTGCCGAGCCCTCCGACATCATGTCCTCGGCCACCTTCTCGCGCGGCACGCTGCCGACATCGCGCAGGCTGCGCACGCAGCTGAGGAAGTTCGACGCGTAGCGCGGGATGTGGAAGCCGACCACGTCGGCGGCGAGCAGCGAGTCGATGATCTCGCCGCGCCAGGGCAGCACGTTGAACATGTCGGCCGCCGGGAAGGGCGTGTGGTGGTAGAACGAGATGCGCAGGTCGGGCCGCATCTGGCGCAGGTAGCCGGGCACCAGCCACAGGTTGTAGTCGTGCACCCAGACCGAGGCGCCGGGGGCCGCCTCGGCGGCGGCGGCCTCGGCGAAGGCCCAGTTCACCTCGCGGAAGGTCGGCCAGTCGACGGGGTCGTAATTGTACTTCTCCTTGAACCCGTGAAGGATTGGCCAGAACGCCTCCTTCGAGGTGACGTGGTAGAAGCTGCGCACCTGTCCGGCCGTCAGCGGCAGGCGCGAGACGGTGTAGCTGCCGAAGCTGTCCTCGATCTCGACCACGCGCTCGAACCCGGGGTTCGAGGGATCCTCGGCCTCCTTCCACGCGACCCACGCGGCCTTCTCGACCGAGCCGAAGAAGCTCTTCAGCGTCGGGACGATGCCGTTCGGGCTCTTGTTCTCGCGGTATTCGATCTTTCCATCCACCTCTACCTCTTCGTAGGGCTGGCGGTGGTAGACGATCACCAGGTCGCTGGGCATGGGTCAGGCTCCTTCCGGAAGGTCGTGCATGTCGAAGGTGCGGATCGCCTCGAGGATGCCCGCGGCGCCGATGCGGCGCGCCTTGTGGACATGGGGCAGGTCCTTCACCTCGCTCAGAAGCGCGGTCTCGGCGCCGCCGACGGCGACCGCCGGCAGCCCGCATTGCAGCATCGACAGGTCGTTGAGCGTGTCGCCCGCGGCAAGCACGCGGCGCTCTTCGATGTTCAGATGCGACACGAGCCGGCGCAGCGACGGGCCCTTGGAGACCCCGCGCGGCAGCACGTCGAAATAACGGTTGTCCGACATCAGCGGGTCGTGGCCCAGCCCGCGCACCTTGTCATGGGCCGAGGGGTCGAAGTCCTCGGCGTTGAGATCGTAGCTGACGCGGTAGCGGAACTCGGTCGGCTGGAGCGTCAGGCCGGGATGGCCATGAAGCGCCTCGCGCACGCTGTTGCCCGCGTCACCCCAGGCCTCGGCGATCTCCGCCTCGAGCGGCTCGATGGGGTGGATATCGCCCTCCAGCACCTCGGCGATTGTGGTCCCCACGTCGCCGACGACGAACTCGGGCCAGGGCACGCCGCCCTCGCAGAGCTCGCGGATGAAGCGGGGGTCGCGGCCGGTGACGAAGATCAGCCCGACGGTCTCGCGGTTCGCCTCGATCCAGTCGTAGAGCGTCTGGCGATCCTCGTCCGAGCCGCCGAGGAAGGTGCCGTCGAGATCGGTCGCCAGCACGAAGCGGCAGGTGGCGATGTCTCGGGCCTGCGTGGAATCGAGGCTCATGCGGGGTCTCCTTCGTGGGGATGCAGGAAGAGGTCGAGCGCGCGCGGCTCACCCTCGATCGGCGCGGCCCAGAGCTGCTGGAAGGTGGCGCTGAGCGGCGCGCCCTCGTGCAGGACGGCGTGCACCGCCTCGCAGATCGGCATGCGCACGCCGAGGCGGCGGGCGAGATCGACCACCGAGACGGCGTTGACCTCGCCCTCGACCACCACCGGTTTGCCGTCGAAACATTCGGCCCGTGCCATGCCGCGCCCGAGCTGCGTGCCGAGCGCCATGTTGCGCGAGGTTGTCGAGGAGCAGGTCAGCGTGAGATCCCCCGCGCCGGAAAGGCCGGTGACGGTTTCGCGTCTTCCGCCAAGGGCTTCGGCGAGGAACTTCATCTCGTCCATGCCGCGAGTGATGAGCGCCGCGCGGGTGTTTTCGGCAAAGCCCGCGCCGGTCATCATGCCGCAGGCGATGGCGATCACGTTCTTCACCGCGCCGCCCACTTCGACGCCGACGAGGTCGTCCGAGACATAGGGGCGGAAGGCCGCGGTCTGCAGGGTGACCGCGAGGCGCGCCGCCGGGGCCTTCTCGGGCTCGATCCGGTCCTGGTGGCTGAAGGTGAAGGCGACGGTGGCGGCGGTGGGATGGCCAAGCGCGGTCTCGGTGGCGAAGGTCGGGCCCGAGAGCGCGCCGACCGGGTGCCCCGGAAGCTCTTCCTCGACCACGTGGCTCAGCAGGTAGCCGGTGCCGCGCTCGATGCCCTTGCAGCAGAGCGCCAGCGGGATGCCCTCGGGCAGGTAGGGCCGGAGCGCGCGCGCCATCTCGCGCAGCGTGTGCGAGGGGGTGACCAGCAGCACCGCCTCTGTGCCGTCGAGCGCCTGCCGCAGGTCCGAGCTGGGGCGCAGCGTTTCGGGCAGCTTGATGCCGGGCAGGTGGTCGGGGTTCTCGCCGGTCTCGGACAGCGCGCGGGCAAGCCCCTCGCGGCGCCCCCAGATGCGGGTCTCGCATCCGGCGCGGGCGGCGGTGGCGGCAAGGGCGGTGCCCCAGCTCCCCATGCCGATCACCGTCAGGCGGGAGTAGGGCGTGGCGCGGCGCGGGCCGGTGAGGCTGCGCGGCGGCGCGGGCGGGGTTTGGATGCTCTGACCGTCCATGACACATCTGGGGCCGCTGCCGGAAACGGCATCGTTCTCGGCCCGTCGGGCTCTCTCCATCTCTGTTCGCGTGATAACGCTGACAATAAGGCAATGTTCCGCGATGACCACCGCCGGGCGCGATATTTTTCTGCACCTGCGAGAGGATTTCCGGCCAAGCCCCTGACGCGCAATGGATGTTTTTCCATCCCCGCGATGCCCGGAAAAGAGGCACGGAACCCGGGCCCCACCTTCGGTGTTTTCCTTTCGAGGCGCAAAAAGAGGGTCTTGGCGGTCCGCCGCTCATCTCTGCAACCGGCGGATTTGACCTGCAGAAAATTGGCCATACCCTCTTACCTATACGCCGCAGCGCAGCGGAACCCGGCAGGCCCGGCACCGCGCGCTCCCCATTCCGAAGTCACGCGGCCCGACCCGGGTCGCCGAAAGGAGACACCCCCGTGAGCAAGCTCGACACGAAGACCGGAACGTCCAAAGTCAGAACCGCGATCTTCCCCGTGGCCGGACTCGGCACGCGGTTCCTGCCTGCCACCAAGGCGACGCCGAAGGAGCTTCTGCCGGTGCTCGACAGGCCGCTTCTGCAATTCGCCATCGACGAGGCGCGCGCCGCGGGGATCGAGCGGATGATCTTCGTCTCGCACCCGTCGAAGAGCGCCATCGAGCGCTATGTCCACGCCGACCACGAGCTTTGCGCCACGCTGCGCGCGCGCGGCAAGCACCAGATCGCCGACACGCTGGACGAGGCGGCGATCGACCCCGAGCAGGAAGAGGTGTTCTTCGTCATGCAGCCCGAGCCGCTTGGGCTGGGCCATGCGGTGCTCTGCGCCGCGGATCACGCGCTGCCGGGCCCGGTCGCGGTGATCCTGCCTGATGACCTGATCCTCGGCGAACCCGGGTGCCTGTCGGAGATGATCGCGGCCTACGAGACCGGCGCGAAGGGCCACATGGTCGCCACCATGGAGGTGAAGCGCGACGAGGTCTCGGCCTATGGCGTGCTCGTCCCCGAGGGCGAGGCCGAGGGCCAGATCCTGCGCGCCTCCGGCATGGTCGAGAAGCCCGAGGCCGAGAAGGCGCCGTCGCTGCAGGCGGTGGTCGGGCGCTACGTGCTGGACGGGTCGATCTTCGGCGACCTCGAGGGGCTGCCCGCCGGGCTGGGCGGCGAGATCCAGCTGACCGACGCCATCGCGCTCGGCGCCGGCAAGGTCGGGCTCTGCGGCTTCCGCTTCACCGGCAACCGCTTCGACTGCGGCTCCAAGGCCGGGATGCTGCGCGCCACGCTCGCCTACGCGGGATCGCAGAAGGAATATCACCCGGTACTGCAAGAGATGCAGCCGCTGCCCATCGCGGCGGAGTGAGCTGACCCGGGAATGAGAAAGGCGCGCGGATCGCAGGGTCCGCGCGCCTTTGCATGTCCGGGGGTGCGCTCAGTCGTCGTTCGAGATGACGAGGCGCAGGTAGGAGGGGCGCTTGCCCTTCGCGCCCTTGGTTCCCTTCGCGGGGGCGGCGCGGAACGGCGTTGCCCCTTCGGCGAGGCCGCGCAGCGGGCGCGGGGACTTCACCGGGACCGGCAGCGACGCCTCGGTCCCGGCACCGCGGAGCGGCGGGCGCATCGAGATGCTCTCGATCCGGAACCGGCGCGGCGTGCGGCCGATGCGGCCATGGGTGACCAGCGCGCCGATCATCCGGCTCATGTCGCCAAGGTCGGAGCGCAGCGGCAGCAGCAGCATGTCGCCGGTCATCCGTCCCTTGCCGAAACCTTCCTCGGCGACCAGTCGCAGCCGGACCTCGAGACCGTCGGAGAAGAGCTTGCTGACCGCCGCGCCAAGCTGCTCGCGGTCCTCGGGGGTGATCAGCGTCGAGAGCGGCATCCCCGCCATGTCCATGCCCATGAGTTCGTTGAGATGTGTGCCCGCGACGCGCAGCTTGGCCAGCATCGGCGCGATGCGCTCGCCGAGAAAGGCGTGCTCGAGCGCGGTCTCGATGCCGCGGGGGTCGATCTGGCTGCGCAGGGGAACCTTGCCGTCCTCGCCGAGCAAACCGCGCCAATAGGCCTCGATTTGGCGGAGCGGGGCGAGGCGCCGCTCCTGGTCACGCTCCGTCATCGACACCACACCATCGCCGCTGCCACCCAATCCGAACATTTCGCGCTCTCCAATCGTAACATCTGCGCCGCCCGGCCCAACCCCCGAAATCCGGTCTGACTTGCATTGAAGACGAAGTTACCTCAAATGCGACCGGTTTTCGCCTCAATTGTGTCTGAACGGTTAACGGCCCGCGAAGTGCTGCGGCTGGACAGTCGGGCGGCGGGACGGTAGGCCGTTGAAAAGAGGGCGCGGGATTTAGCCCGGAGTTGATTTTGAAAGGGGCCGAAATGCGGCAATCTATGACCGGATTCGCGTCGCGCAGCGGTGAGACGGCAGGGCTTCGCTGGGGCTGGGAACTGCGCGGGGTCAATGGCAAGGGGCTCGAATTGCGGCTCCGTCTTCCGGACTGGATCGAGGGACTCGAGCCGCTGGTGCGCGGCGAGGTGCAGAAGGCGCTGGCGCGCGGCAACGTGCAGGTCTCGCTCCGCGTGCAGGGCGGCGGCGAGGAGGTCGCGGCCGAGCTCGACGAGGCGGTGCTTGCGCGCATCCTGGCGGCCATGGCACGGATCGAGGGCGCGGCGGCCGGGCAGGGGCTGGTGCTGGCCCAGTCGAGCGCGGCGCAGATCGTCGCCCTGCGCGGGGTGCTCAGCGCCAATGCCACGCCCGCCGAGATCCCGCCGTTGCGGGCCGAGCTGATGGCGGCCTTCTCCGAGGCGCTGGCCGAGTTCTGCGAGATGCGGCGCAACGAGGGGACGGCGCTGGCCGAGATCCTCGCGGCGCAGCTGGCCGAGATCGAGGCGCTGGTGGCGCAGGCGGGCGAGGCGGTCGAGGCGCGCAGGGACGAGCAGGCCGACCGGCTGCGCACCCAGATCGCGCGGGTCATGGACCAGTCCCACGGCGTGGACGAGACGCGCCTTGCCCAGGAACTCGCGCTGATCGCGGTGAAGTCGGACGTGACCGAGGAACTCGACCGGCTGACCGCCCATATCGGCGCCGCGCGCGAGCTGCTCGGCGGCGAGGGCGCGGTGGGCCGCCGGCTGGACTTCCTGATGCAGGAATTCAACCGCGAGGCGAACACGCTCTGCTCGAAATCGGGCTCCGCCGCCTTGACGCAGATCGGCCTGACCCTCAAGACGGTCATCGACCAGATGCGCGAGCAAGTGCAGAACGTGGAGTAAGACCAACATGAACGGACGGCGCGGCCTCCTGATCATCCTTTCCTCGCCCTCGGGCGCAGGCAAATCGACCCTGGCCAAGCGGCTGCGTGCCTGGGACCCCTCGATCATCTTCTCGGTCTCGGCGACGACCCGCGACGCGCGCCCGGGCGAGGTGGACGGCGAGGACTACCACTTCATGACCGAGAGCGAGTTCAAGAAGGCGGTGTCGCATGGCGACATGCTCGAGCACGCGCATGTCTTCGGCAATTTCTACGGCTCGCCCAAGGGGCCGGTGCGCGACGCGATCATCGACGGGCAGGACGTGCTCTTCGACATCGACTGGCAGGGCGCGCAGCAGATCACCAATTCCGAGCTGGGCCTGCACACGCTGTCGATCTTCCTTCTGCCGCCCTCGATCGCCGAGCTGAAGCGCCGGCTCGAGGCGCGCGGCCAGGACGGGGCCGAGGTCATCGCCCGCCGCATGCAGAAGAGCTGGGACGAGATCTCGCACTGGGGCTCGTATGACTTCGTGCTGGTGAACGAGGATCTCGACCAGACCGAGGCGCAGCTGAAGAGCATCATCACCGCAACGCGCCTGCGCCGCACCCAGCAGCCCGGGCTGCTGACCCATGTGCGCGCGCTGCAGGCGGAATTCGAGGAGGGAGACGCATGACGCTCTACACGCTCGACGGGATCGCGCCCGAGCTGCACGAAAGCGCCTGGGTCGCGCCCGACGCCAACCTCATCGGCCGGATCGTCATGGAAGAGGACAGCTCGGTCTGGTTCGGCTGCACCCTGCGCGGCGACAATGAGGAGATCCGCGTCGGCCGGGGCTCGAACGTGCAGGAGAATGTCGTCTGCCACACCGACATGGGCTACCCGCTGGTGATCGGCGCGGGCTGCACCATCGGCCACAAGGCGATGCTGCACGGCTGCACGATCGGCGAGAACTCCCTCGTGGGCATGGGGGCGACGATCCTCAACGGCGCGAAGATCGGCCGCAACTGCCTGATCGGCGCGGGCGCGCTGATCGCCGAGGGCAAGGAGATCCCCGACGGCTCGCTGGTGATGGGCATGCCCGGCAAGGTGGTGCGCCAGCTCGACGAGGCCGCCATCGAGGGGCTGCGCCTGTCGGCGCTCGGCTACCAGAAAAACGCCCGACGCTTTCGCGCCGGGCTCGTGGCGATCTGACGGATCGCGCGCTGGCGATCAGGCGGTGGCCAGCGCGTGTTCCAGCCTGCTGCTGACTTCCTGCTGAAGCCGCCGCGTGAGCAGGGCCGTCGGAATGCCGCGCAGGGCCGGCTTGCGGTTCGGTGCGCGCTGCGTTTCCTGCAGGAAGCCGAGGATCTGCTCGGCATGTTCGCGGTTGCGCGCGACCAACTCGTGACCCTTGACGTTCAGCTTCCAGAAGGCGTCTTCCGGCCAGGAGATCGTGGCGGCCTCGAAGGTCTTGCAGGCCTTGCACCAGACCATCCCGCGCTCGTTCAGCCGATACCCATCGCCGGTCTCGCCCGGTTGCAGGAATTTCGGCTTTTCGCACTCGGGTTGTTCCCAGCGGAATTGCTCGGGAAAGAGTTCTTCTACGACAACACGGCCCCAGACGTGGGAGTTCTCCGGCACTTCAGGGAGCCGTACGACACAGGTAAACCGGAAAGGCTCGAAGAACTGGGCAGCCTTGCCGCACTCACTACAGCGTACATCGAGAGGATCATTCTGCATCTCTATCGACGCTCCTGTGGGTTGTAGGTGCCCCCACCTACCTCTTTAGGATGTGTTAAGATTTGGGCCAAACGCAACCTTAATTATTGCAAAGTTCTCCTTACGCGAGTGTAAATCTGACGACAGTGAACAATCCTGCCGATTGCCTGTCATTGTTGCTGAATACGGTGGGTGGCTGGAGGCTTTGTGTCTGAAAAACATGCAAATCCCGCATGTTTGTCGAGCCGCCGGGTTGCGCGGAATCCCGCCGACAATCTCGCTCTTGTCCTGTAGGGGGCGCTGTGCAAAGCCTGTGGCCGAAATATGGAGGCCGCATGGACACCCGAAAGACCCTCATCCGCCCGGTTCCCGTTCCCAGCTCGGTCTCGTCGGCGCTCGTCACGCCGATCATGCCGGCGGTGGTCTACGCCTCGGACAGCCCGGATGCGCTCGACGACCAGTACAACGGCGTCACCTCCGGCTACACCTATGCGCGCGAGGGGCATCCCAACGCCGACGTGCTGGCGCAGCGCATCGACGCGCTCGAGGGGATGAGCGGCGGCATGGTCATGGGCTCGGGCATGGCCTCGGTCGCCGCCGTGCTGCTGGGGCTGCTGCGGGCCGGGGACCACGTGCTGGGCGCGGACCAGCTTTACGGCCGCTCGCTGCGGATGATGTCCGACGACCTGCCGCGCATGGGCATCGCGAGCTCCTTCGCCGATCCCACCAATGTCGAGGCCTTCGCCGCCGGCTTCCGCCCCGAGACGAAGCTGGTGCTGATCGAGCTGGTGTCCAACCCGACGCTGCGCATCGCCGATCTCGACGGCATCGCCGCGCTCTGCCGCGAGAAGGGCGTGCTGCTGGCGGTGGACAACACCTTCACCACGCCCGCCGCGATCCGGCCGGTCGAGCGCGGCGCCGACATCGTGATCCACTCGGTCACCAAGCTGCTCGCCGGCCATGCCGACGTGACGCTGGGCTGGGTCGCCGCCAAGGATCCCGAGGTCACCCAGCGCATCCGCGTCTTTGCCGTGACCGCGGGGCTGACTGCGAGCCCCTTCGACTGCTGGCTGGCCGAGCGCGGGCTGATGACCTTCCCGCTGCGCTTCCGCCAGAGCCAGGAGACCGCGCAGCGCCTGTCGGAGCTCCTGACCGGCAAGCCCGGCGTCGCGCGCGTGCTCTACCCGGGCCGTGCCGACCACCCCGACGCCGCGCGCGCGCAATCGGTGCTGCGCGGCAACCCCGGCAACATGCTGAGCTTCGAGCTCGAGGGCGGGCGGGCCGCGGCCAATGCCTTTGCCGAGGCCGCCAAGGGCATCGCCTTTGCCCCGACGCTGGGCGATGTCGGTACCACGCTCTCGCACCCGGCCTCGTCCTCGCACCGCGCGCTGACCCCCGAGGGGCGGGCGGCGCTGGGGATCTCCGAAGGCTTCTTCCGCGTCTCGGTCGGGCTCGAGGATCCTGAGGCGCTGCTCGAGGTCTTCGCGGACGGTCTGCGGGCCGCGGAAGCGCTGCGATGAGGGCCGAAGCGCGCGATCTCATCGCCGCGATGCCGCTGCCGGCGCTGCTGATCCGCTGGGACGAACGGATCGACGCCGCCAATGCCGAGGCGGCGGCGCTGCTCGGCGACGGGCTCGAGGAGCGGCATTTCATCACCGTGCTGCGCCAGCCGGCGCTGCTCGACGCGATCGAGGGCACGCTGCGCGACGGCGCGGCGCGCAAGACGCGCTACCTGACCTCGGACGGGCGGCAGGACACCACCTTCGACGTGGCCTGCCGCGCGGTGGCGCTCGACCGCGGGCCGGGGGTGCTGCTGACCTTCGCGGACGTGACGCAGATGGAGCAGGCGGGGCAGATGCGCCGCGACTTCGTCGCCAACGTCAGCCACGAACTGCGCACGCCGCTCACCGCGCTCATGGGCTTCATCGAGACGCTGCGCGGCCCGGCGCGCGAGGACGCGGCGGCGCGCGACCGGTTCCTCGAGATCATGGGCGGCGAGGCCGAGCGCATGGAGCGCCTTGTCGGTGACCTGCTGTCGCTGAGCCGGCTCGAGGCCGAGGAGCGCGTGCGCCCGACCGAGCTGGTGAACCTGCCAGAGCTGCTGCGTTCGGTGCTGAACGGGCTCGCGCCGGTGGCGGACGAGGCGGGCGTGACGCTCATCCCCGAACTGCCCGAGACGGCGCTCGAGGTGGCGGGGGATTCGGACCAGCTGCGGCAGGTGGTGGTGAACCTCGTGATGAACGCGGTGAAATACTCGGGCCGCGGCGCGACGGTGACTTTGCGCCTCAGCGCGCCCGCCTACCAGCCGCGGCTGCGCGCCGAGGGGGTCGAGATCGAGGTGGCCGACACCGGCCCCGGCTTCGATCCGCTGCACATCCCGCGCCTGACCGAACGCTTCTACCGTGTCGACAGCCACCGCTCTCGCGAGATGGGGGGCACCGGGCTGGGGCTGGCGATCGTCAAGCACATCGTCAACCGCCACCGCGGGCGGCTCAGGATCGAGAGCACGCCGGGCAAGGGCAGCACCTTCCGGGTGATCCTGCCGCTGCGCGCCTGGCCGGCGCGGGGCGAGGAGGCCTAGGCCCCCGGCGCCGCGCCCGGCAGCGCGGCAAGCGCGTGCAGCACGGCTTCGGTCGAGGGGTCGGCGCCGAGTTCGCGCGCCACCCAATCCTCGTGCGCGCCGACGACCTTCAGCGGAAAGCGTGCCAGCCCGAGCACCTTGGCGATGCAGAAGCGGTGGTTGCCCGAGCCGGTCTTGATGATCTCTCCCGCGGGGCCGATCACCGCGGTGCTGGCGTAGCCCTCAGCCTCGGCGCGATAGCCGTCGCGCTCGAGGCTGTCGATCAGCGGCAGCACGTAGCCGTCGAAGAAGGCATCCACCTCGGCCGGGCTGCGCATCTCCACCTCCTTGTGGCGGGCGACGCCCTCCTGCGCGAGCTCGGCGAGCAGGTCACGGTGCCAGGCGCTCTGCGCGACGTCCGCCCGGTGCCGCAGAAAATCGGCGACGCGGTGGTAGCGCGGGGTCTCGGCGATCGGCCTCGGCGGGCTGAAGACATCGCGGGGAATCACGAAGGGTTCGCGGCGTTTCACCGACGGCCGGACCAACGCGACGACGGGTCCGGGCAGGAATCGCGAGAGTTTTCTCAGGCGCCGCTTTCCGACCGGCCATTTGCTGCCGCTGGTCATGTCGACGGCCGCCGGGTCCACCCAGATCACCGACCGCTCTCCGGCGTCCCTTAGAAAATCCTTTTGTGTCAGCGGCATATCTGTCGTTTCCTCGCCGGTCGAAGACGCCGGGCCCGGTCTTTGGCCGCGCCTGCGGTAGAGCGGCGCGGATCCATTTCGCATTAAAGAGTAGCACTTCGGTGCTTGAAATGAGGCTTATGGGGCGGTGTCATGAAACTGTTACGTAGATGTCACAAAAGCATTGCTCATCGCGCCTAGGCAGCGCTTCGAGGTCCCCGACCGGGGGGCTTGTTCTGACCAAACAGGAGCATTCCTATGCAATCCGTGAAACTCGCCGTTTCCGCACTCGCGCTTGCCGCCGTGTCGGCCTCCGCAGCTGCCGCCCGTGACAACGTGCAGGTTGCCGGCTCGTCGACCGTGCTGCCCTACGCCTCGATCGTCGCCGAAGCCTTCGGCGAGAACTTCGATTTCCCGACCCCCGTCGTGGAATCGGGCGGCTCCTCGGCCGGCCTCAAGCGCTTCTGCGAAGGCGTCGGCGAGAACACCATCGACATCGCGAACGCCTCCCGCGCGATCAAGGACAAAGAGATCAAGGCCTGCGCCGACGCCGGCGTGACCGACATCATCGAAGTGCGCATCGGCTATGACGGCATCGTCTTCGCCTCGCAGAAGACCGGCCCCGAGTTCACCGCATTCGAGCCGGCCGACTGGTTCAACGCGCTGGCCGCCAAGGTCGTGAAGGACGGTGCAGTGGTCGACAACCCCTACACCAAGTGGTCGGACTTCAACGCCGAACTGCCCGACGTCGAGATCGCGGCCTTCATCCCGGGCACCAAGCACGGCACCCGCGAAGTCTTCGAGGAGAAGGTCCTCGCGGCCGGCTGTGAAGCCACCGGCGCGCTGGAAGCCATGGTCGCCTCGGGCATGTCCGAGGACGACGCCAAGGCCGCCTGCATCTCGGTCCGCACCGACGGCAAGTCGGTCGACATCGACGGCGACTACACCGAGACCCTCGCCCGCATCGACAGCAACTCGGACGGCGTCGGCGTCTTCGGCCTCGCCTTCTACGAGAACAACACCGACAAGCTGAAGGTCGCGACCATGTCGGGCATCGCGCCCTCGACCGAGACCATCGCCTCGGGCGACTACCCGGTGTCGCGTCCGCTGTTCTTCTACATCAAGAAGGCCCACATCGGCGTCATCCCCGGCCTGAAGGAATACGCCGAGTTCTTCGTCTCGGACGAGATCGCCGGCCCGGACGGCCCGCTCGCCAACTACGGCCTCGTCTCGGACCCCGAGCTGGCCGACACCCAAGCCAAGGTCGCCGACGAAGTGACCATGGGCGACAGCATGTAATCGGACACCTGTCCGACATCCGGAGGGCGGCCGCGTGCTGCCCTCCGTTTTCCTTTTTGGTGAGTGATCACCGGACCAATCTGGGGGCCCGATGCCTGTTCTTTGGCTGATCCTGATCGTTCTCGCGCTGGCCGTCCTCGGCTTCGTCGCGGGGCGGATGCGCGCCATCTCCGGCGCCGGAGACGACCGCCGCGCATTGCACTCGCTGCCAAGCTACTACGGCTGGAACGTCGCCATGAAGGTGATGGCGCCGGCCTTCCTCGCGCTGATCGTCTGGCTGGTCGCGCAACCCTTCATCGTGAACACCAAGGCCACGAGCCTGCTCTCCGAGGCCGCGATCCCCGAGGGCTCGACGCTGGGCCTCGTGATGTCCGACGTGCGCCGCGTCGCCGACGGGCTCGATCTCGCGGTCGAGCAGGGGCTGCTGACCTCGGGCGACGCCGCGACGCTGACCGTCGGCGGCTCGGACATCCGCGCCACGCTCGGCTCGGCAGGTGTCGCCGTCGGCACCGAGATCACCCCCGAGGTGCTGGCCGCGGCGCAGAGCTACCGCGGCTCGAACGCCACAGGCAACCTGCTGCGCAGCCTCGTCGTGCTGGGCCTCGCCCTTGGCGGCGGCGCGCTGGCGCTGGCGCAGACGAAACCCGACTTCCGCGCCCGCAACGCCGTCGAGCACGGCATCCGCATGATCCTCGTCGGCGCCGCCTCGATCGCCATCCTGACCACCATCGGCATCGTGCTGTCGCTGGTCTTCAACACGATCGAGTTCTTCCGCATCTACCCGGCCTCGGAATTCTTCGGCTCCTTCACCTGGTCGCCCAGCTTCGGCGGCGGCTCGCAGCTCGGCATCTGGCCGCTGCTCTGGGGCACGCTCTACATCTCGGTCATCGCGCTGCTGGTGTCGGTGCCGATCGGGCTCTTTGCCGCCGTCTACCTGTCGGAATACGCCGGGCCGAAGTTCCGCGCCCTGGCCAAGCCCGCGCTCGAGCTGCTGGCCGGCATCCCGACCATCGTCTACGGCCTCTTCGCGCTGCTGACGGTCGGCCCGCTGCTGCTGTCGGTCTTCGGCCGCGACGGGCTGAACTGGATGCAGGCGGGCACCGCCGTGATGACCGCGGGCCTTGTCATGGGGATCATGCTGATCCCCTTCGTCAGCTCGCTGTCGGACGACATCATCAACGCCGTGCCGCAATCGCTGCGTGACGGCTCCTACGGGCTTGGCGCGACCAAGTCCGAGACCATCAAGCAGGTGATCCTGCCCGCCGCCCTGCCGGGCATCGTGGGCGCCATCCTGCTCGCCGCCTCGCGCGCCATCGGCGAGACGATGATCGTGGTGATGGGGGCGGGGGCCGCCGCACGGCTCTCGCTCAACCCCTTCGACGCCATGACCACCGTCACCGCCAAGATCGTCAGCCAGCTGACCGGCGACGCGGACTTCGCCTCGCCCGAGGCGCTGGTGGCCTTCGCCCTCGGCATGACGCTCTTTGTCATGACCCTCGGGCTCAATGTCTTCGCACTGTACATCGTGCGCAAATACCGGGAGCAGTACGACTGATGACCGACGCGACCCATTCCGGCGCGGCCGTTCCGGCCCGCCATGGTCTCATGACCGCCGACCCCCGGACCCGGAAACGCAACGCCGCCGAGAAACGCTTCCGCCTCTACGGGCTTGCCGCCATCGGGGCAGGGGTGTTCTTCCTCGTGGTGCTGCTGACCGCGATCATCAGCAACGGTGTCGGCGCCTTCCAGCAGACCTTCATCGACGTGCCGGTCTACCTGGACGAGGCCAAGCTCGACAAGAACGGCAACCGCGACCCGGCCGAGATGGCCAAGGTCTCGACCTTCGGCTATGGCCCGCTGATCGAGAACTCGCTGTGGAAGGTCGTCGTGGATTCCGGCGCCGAGACCCCCTTCGAGAAGGCCGGCGACGTCAAGCAGATGATCTCGGCCTCGGCCGCCGCCAAGGTGCGCGACTGGGTGCTGGCCAACCCTGACCGCCTCGGCGAGACCGTGGAGTTCCGCATCCTCGCCTCGAGCCGGGTCGACGGCTACCTCAAGGGCCGCGTCAGCCGCGAGAGCATCGCCGAGGACAAGAACATCTCGGCCGGGCACCTCGACCTCGTCGACGCGCTGCACGCGCAGGGTGTCGTGCACAAGGGTTTCAACTGGGACTTCGTGACCGGTTCCGACGCCTCGGAAAGCCGCGCCGAGCAGGCCGGGCTCGGCGTGTCGATGCTGGGCTCGCTCTTCATGATGATCACCGTGCTGGTGCTGGCGCTGCCGATCGGCGTCGCCGCCTCGATCTACCTCGAGGAATTCGCGCCGACGAACCGCTTCACCGACTTCATCGAGGTGAACATCTCGAACCTCGCCGCGGTGCCGTCGATCGTCTTCGGCATCCTTGGCCTTGCCGCTTTCATCCAGTTCGCGCACCTGCCGCAGTCGGCGCCGCTGGTCGGGGGCCTCACGCTCACGCTGATGACCCTGCCGACCATCGTGATCTCGACCCGCGCCGCGCTCAAGGCGGTGCCGCCGTCGATCCGCGACGCCGCGCTGGGGGTGGGCGCCTCGAAGATGCAGGCGACCTTCCACCACGTGCTGCCGCTGGCCATGCCCGGCATCCTGACCGGCACGATCATCGGCCTGGCGCAGGCGCTCGGCGAGACCGCGCCGCTGCTGCTGATCGGCATGGTGGGCTATATCGCGACCAACTATCCCGAAGGGGTCTTCTCGGGCTTCCTGTCGCCGAACTCGGCGATGCCCGCGCAGATCTACGAATGGGCCAAGCGGGCGGACCCCGCCTATTACGAACGCGCCTGGGGCGGGATCATCGTGCTCCTGCTCTTCCTGCTGGCGATGAACCTGCTCGCCATCCTGCTGCGCCGCAAATTCGAGCGCCGCTGGTAAGGTATAAGGAGACTCAAGATGTACGACTCGCCATTGAGGAAGACCGAAGTGGACACCAACGCAAGCAAGATCTCCGCCCGTGACGTGCAAGTCTATTACGGCGACACCCACGCCATCAAGGACGTCAACGTCGAGATCCTCGACAAGACCGTGACCGCCTTCATCGGCCCGTCGGGCTGCGGCAAGTCCACCTTCCTGCGCACGCTGAACCGGATGAACGACACGATCGACATCTGCCGCGTCGAAGGGCTCATCGAGCTCGACGGCGAGGATATCTACGACAAGCGCGTCGACCCGGTGCAGTTGCGCGCCAAGGTCGGCATGGTGTTCCAGAAGCCGAACCCGTTCCCCAAGTCGATCTACGACAACGTCGCCTACGGGCCGCGCATCCACGGGCTTGCCCGCAACAAGGCCGAGCTCGACGAGATTGTCGAGAAGGCGCTGCGTCGCGGTGCGATCTGGAACGAGGTGAAGGACCGGCTCGACTCGCCGGGCACCGGGCTTTCCGGCGGCCAGCAGCAGCGTCTCTGCATCGCCCGCGCCGTCGCCACCGAGCCCGAGGTGCTGCTGATGGACGAGCCCTGCTCGGCGCTCGACCCGATCGCCACGTCGCAGGTCGAGGAACTGATCGACGAGCTGCGCGAGAACTACTCGGTGGTGATCGTGACCCACTCGATGCAGCAGGCGGCCCGCGTCAGCCAGAAGACCGCGTTTTTCCACCTCGGCAACCTTGTGGAATACGGTGACACCAGCCAGATCTTCACCAACCCCGTGGACCCGCGCACGGAATCCTACATCACCGGACGGATCGGATAAGTCATGACCGACGAGCTGAAGAAACACATCGCCTCGGCCTTCGATCGCGATCTCGAGGCGATCCAGGCGCAGATCCTCAAGATGGGCGGGCTGGTCGAGGTGGCGATCCGCGACGCGGCGCTCTCGCTCGAGACCCGCGACGAGGAACTGGCCGACAAGGTGCGCGCCGGTGACAAGGCGATCGACGCGCTGGAAGAGCTGCTGAACGAGGAAGCTGCGCGGGTCATCGCCCTGCGCGCGCCCACCGCGCGCGACCTGCGCGTGGTGCTCTCGGTGATGCGCATGGCCTCGAACCTCGAGCGCATCGGCGATCTGTCGAAGAACATGGCCAAGCGCACCGCGGTGCTGTCGCAGCTGGCGCCGATCGACGGCTCGGCCGCGGCGCTCCGGCGCATGGCGCGCGACGTCGAGCACATGCTCAAGGACGCGCTCGACGCCTATATCCGCCGCGACCAGGCGCTGGCGCAGGACGTGATCGAGCGCGACCGCGACGTCGACCAGATGTACAACACGCTCTTCCGCGAGTTCCTGACCTTCATGCTCGAGGATCCGCGCAACATCACCTCGTGCATGCACCTGCACTTCATCGCCAAGAACGTCGAGCGCATGGGTGACCACGTGACCGCCATCGCCGAGCAGGTGATCTTCCTCGCCACGGGGCAGATGCCGAAGGACGACCGGATCAAGGAAGACCGGACCTCCACCGACCCGTCGCTCAGCTCCGGCGCGGAGCTGAGGTAAGCCCATGGCCGCGGATCAACCGACCGTCCTGGTCGTCGAGGACGAACCGGCGCAACGCGAAGTGCTGCGCTACAACCTCGAGGCCGAGGGCTTCCGCGTCGCCGCCGCCGGCAACGGCGAGGAGGCGCTGGTGCTGCTCGAGGAAGAGAACCCCGACGTGGTGGTGCTCGACTGGATGCTGCCGAACCTCTCGGGCATCGAGGTGTGCCGGCAGATCAAGACCCGCTCCGAGACGCGCGGGCTGCCGGTCATCATGCTCTCGGCCCGCTCCGAAGAGGTGGACCGCATCCGCGGGCTCGACACCGGGGCGGATGACTACGTGGTGAAACCCTATTCGCTGCGCGAGCTGATGGCACGGGTGAAGGCGCAGCTGCGCCGCGCCCGTCCCGCCGCCGCCGGGCTGCGGCTCGAGTTCGAGGACATCGTGCTCGACGCCGAGACCCACCGCGTGACCCGTGGCGGCCACGAGCTGAAGCTGGGTCCGACCGAGTTCCGGCTGCTTTCGACCTTCATGGAAAAGCCCGGCCGCGTCTGGTCGCGCGAGCAGCTGCTCGACCGGGTCTGGGGGCGCGACATCTACGTCGACACCCGCACCGTCGACGTGCATATCGGCCGGCTGCGCAAGGCGCTTGGCACGCATGGCGGCGAGGACCCGCTGCGCACCGTGCGCGGCGCGGGTTACGCGCTCGGCTGAGAGGGCCCGGGGAACACGAAAGGGCGCGGCCATCGGGGCCGCGCCTTTTGCGTTTGCGCCGCGCGCCCGGGCGGGGTAGCCCGGCGGCGGACGGCCCGGCAGGCGCGAAACCGGGGCTCTTCGGGCAAAAACGCCTCTCGGCCCTTGCGCCGCTGCCCGAAACGGCATATAGGCGCGGCCACGAGAACGCCGCAGGCGGGGTCGGGCACTCCGGGGGAGACATCCCCGGGCGTCCACCGGTTGTCCCAAAAGGGATGAACCCCCGCTGAGGATTTATGAAACCGGAAAGGATAACGGACATGGCTCTCCCCGAGTTCACCATGCGCCAGCTGCTTGAAGCAGGCGTGCACTTCGGCCACCAGACGCAGCGTTGGAACCCCCGCATGGGCGAGTTCATCTACGGTGCGCGCAACGGCATCCACATCATGGACCTGACGCAGACCGTCCCGATGCTGGACGCTGCCCTCAAGGCCATCCGTGACACCGTTGCCAAGGGCGGCTCGGTGCTCTTCGTCGGCACCAAGCGCCAGGCGCAGCAGCCGATCGCCGAAGCGGCCGAGAAGTGCGCACAGTTCTACATGAACCACCGCTGGCTGGGCGGCACGCTCACCAACTGGCAGACCGTTTCGCAGTCGATCCAGCGCCTGAAGACCATCGACGAGCGCATGGACGGTGGTGCCGAAGGCCTCACCAAGAAAGAGCGCCTCGGCATGGAGCGTGACCAGACGAAGCTTCAGGCTTCGCTCGGCGGCATCCGCGAAATGGGCGGCCTGCCCGACATGCTCTTCGTCATCGACGTCAAGAAAGAGTCGCTGGCCGTTGCAGAAGCCAACAAGCTGGGCATCCCGGTTGTCGCCATCGTCGACACCAACTGCTCGCCCGAAGGCGTGGACTACATCATCCCCGGCAACGATGACGCGGCACGCGCCATCTCGCTCTACTGCGACCTCGTCGCACGCGCTGCCCTGGACGGCATGACCGGCCAGATGGAAGCCGCAGGCGTCGACCTCGGTGCCCTCGAAGACGCGCCGGCAGAAGAGCTGCTCGCCGAAGCAAACCTCGGCAAGTAAGCCGATCGCGCCCGCCGCGCATCGCGGGGCGGGCGCAGACGTCGCTCTTGCGGCAGGGACTGCACCGGCGCCATCGCGCCCAGACGTGCATTGTCGCGAAAGCGTCACGTATTCATGACAGGAGCGGGTGGCCCGGGGCAGGGCCGCCCCACCGCATTTGAGATGAGGAGAGCCGAGATGGCGATCACTGCTGCACAGGTGAAAGAACTGCGCGAGATGACCGGCGCAGGCATGATGGATGCCAAGAAGGCGCTGACCGAGACCGACGGTGACATGGAAGCCGCCATCGACTGGCTGCGCACCAAGGGCCTCGCGAAAGCTGCCAAGAAGTCGGGCCGTACCGCCGCTGAGGGCCTCGTGGCCGTTCGCGTCGAAGGTGGCGTCGGCGTCGCCGTCGAGGTGAACGCAGAGACCGACTTCGTTGCCAAGAACGCCGAGTTCCAGGCAATGGTGAGCGACATCGCCGGCGCCGCCGTGGGTGTCGACACCGTCGAGGCGCTGAACGACGCGACCGTCGAAGGCAAGAAGGTCTCGGAAGTCATCACCGACAAGATCGCCAAGATCGGCGAGAACATGACCCTGCGTCGCATGGCCAAGATCGAAGGCGAAGTCGTCTCGACCTACGTGCACAACGCGGCATCGGCTGGCCTCGGCCAGATCGGCGTGCTGGTTGCCATGACCGGCGGCAGCGACGAGTTCGGCAAGCAGGTCGCGATGCACATCGCAGCCTCGAACCCGGCCTCGCTGAACGAAGCCGAGCTCGACCCGGCGATCGTCGAGAAAGAGCGTCAGGTGCAGATCGACATCGCGCGTGAATCCGGCAAGCCGGACGCCGTGATCGAGAAGATGATCGTCGGCCGCATGAACAAGTTCCTCGCCGAAGTGACCCTGCTGGGCCAGCCCTTCGTCGTGAACCCCGACGTGACCGTCGAGCAGGCCGCGAAAGAGGCCGGCGCCACCATCACCGGTTTCGTCCGCCTGCAGGTCGGCGAAGGCATCGAGAAGGTGGAAGAGGATTTCGCTGCAGAGGTGGCCAAGGCCGCTCAGGGCTGATCGCCCTTTCGCAACGTGATCGGGATGGGGGCGCCTTCGGGTGCCCCTTTCTCTTTTCGGGCGGTGAAAAGCGCGCCCGTCTCTGGCCGGAGCTGGAAGTCCCGTCGTGAAGGGCAGGGGGCGCCGGTCATTTTGCAGGCGGCAAATGTGACCGCAGGCAGGCACGGCTGATAAATGTGACCGAATGCGGACAGGGGCGCCAAACGCGACGGAGCCGCCCCGAAGGACGGCTCCGCTACCTGCTGACCTCGGCACCCCAAGACATTTGGGGATGAGGCGGGAGTGCCAAGACAGGTGTGCCGAACCGCTCCCGGACGGAAATTTCCCGGGTTCGGCTCAGCTCCGGTTGATACCGGGAGACTGGCAGGGCCTCGAAATCACGAGGGGTGACAGTCTCGAGTTCCATGGCCAAAGCCACCACTCACGGAACAGTCTGAGTGTGCATCGTCGTAACGGGAAGGGGAAGGGGGCGTGAGGTGGAAGGCTCGATTTAGACCGAAATCCGGTGAGTTTTCCGTCACATCTTTCAGAATTTGGAAACGGTAAATAAGTAAATCCACATCTGTCGATGCTTTCCGCGTCAGGGTCGCGAATTGTTTCGCCATTCGATTCGAAGGCGAGCCACAGTTAACTTAACCACTCTCATATACCCAGAATGAACATTTGATTAAGAAATGTCGCCTTTGCGACAGCTTGCGCGGTTGTTTCCACGTTGAGTGTGTCCCTGGCGCGACGCAGGTGCTTTTCCACGGTCGCCTGCGTGAGCCCCATGATCTGCGCAATGTCCTGCATGGTCTTGCCGTCACCCACCCATTCCAGGGCTTCACGCTGGCGGGGCGTCAGGGACTGGTCCGGAGGGATGTAGGGCAGGGTGAGCACGCGCAGGTGCAGCACGTTGTTGCACAGCAGGATGGTCTCGCCGTCGCGCGCCCAGATCCGCTCGACCTCGTCCTGGCCCATGCCCGGACGGGCGGTCAGCGCGATGGCACCCTTGGCGCGGCGCGAGAGCGACTTGAAGCCGATGGTGTAGCCGGCGGTGACCTGCTGCGAGGCGTTGAAGGCCACGACCCGGCGCGCCTCGCTCGACAGCTCGCCGCGCGCGAGCGCCGCGGCGGTCACGCCCCAGGACCGCGGGCCGTCATTTTCCAGCGCCCAGTGAACCATCGGCGAATGACGGTAGAGCCCCTTGCCGATGAACTCGCGCGTGTAGGCGGGGCGGTGGTTGGTCAGCACGAGAAAGTCGTTGGGATCGCCCAGCGAGGTGGGCGTGCGGTAGCGGGTGAACCCGTAGAGAAGACGATCGAACCCGTACCCGGCCATCCGCGCCACGTGCATCGACCAGGCGGTCTCGATGCTTTCGGCGTTGGTCAGCGCGAGGAGATGGGCCCGATCGTCCGGGGTCATCTCCTAGCGCTCCAGGTGCGAGACCAGGGCGTCCATCGCCAGCGTGTAGCCGCGCGGCCCGAAGCCGCAGATCACGCCAAGGGCGACCTTGGCGATGTAGCTCACGTGGCGGAACTCCTCCCGCGCATGGACATTGGACAGGTGCAGCTCGATGGTCGGCACCTCGGCGGAACTGATCGCGTCCATCAGCGCGACCGAGGTATGGGTGTAGGCGCCGGCGTTGAGGATGATGCCGTCCCGGGTGCCGCGCGAGGCGTGGATCGCGTCGATCAGCGTGCCCTCGTGGTTGCTCTGGGCGAAGTCGAGCGCGACGCCGATCTTCTCGGCATGGGCGCGGCACATGGCCTCGACATCGGCAAGCGTGGTGCGACCGTAGACCTCGGGCTGGCGCAGGCCAAGCAGGTTGAGGTTGGGTCCGTTCAGGATCAGCAGCGAATGCATGGGAAAGTCTCCGGCTCGTTCGCGCCCAGATAGCGCGCGCGTGAACGACTTGTCCAGAAATCCCGGTCAGCGCCGGCCGTGCGGGCGGTGTCGTTTCATCAGGAGCGCGGCGGCGAGCGCGACCGCCAGCGCCGCGAGCAGCGTGGTGACGTCGCTGGTGAGCTCGGCGATCTGCGGAATGAAGGGCGCGAAGCTGGCGCCGAGCGCCATGTAGCTTGCGGCCCAGACGATCTCGCCGGCAAGGTCGGCGATGAAGAAGCGCGGCCAGCTCAGGCCGCCGGCGCCGGCCACGACGTTCATCGCGGGACCGAGCGGCGCGATCAGCCAGCGCGACAGGAAGACCGCCATAGGGCCGCGGGCGGCCAGCAGCGCCAGCGCGCGCTCGGTGGTCGGACCCTCGAGCCGCGAAAGCCTGCCGCCGAAGACCCGCCCGAAGAGATAGCCGAGCTGGTCGCCGACCAGCGCCGCGCAGAGCGCCGTCAGCATGGTCGCGAGGACCGGCAGCTCTCCGGCGGCGGCCAGCGTGCCGGCGACGAGGACCATGAGCGAGGCCGGCAGCATCGGCACGCCGAACGAGGCCAGCATGACCGTGCCGCCGAGCACCGGCAGACCGAGTTCCGGCAGCAGCGCCAGCACGGTGTCGCTGAAGCTGCCGGTCACGTCGGTCATTGTTTCTGTGCCTCGATCAGTTCCGTGACCTCGGTCAGCAACCGCGGCAGCGGCTCGGCGCGCAGCTCGGCGATCTCGTCGAGGCTGAGCGGCTCGCCGGGCTGCGGCTCGAGCCCGAGCGCCGGCGCAAGGCTGTGGCGCGGCAGATGATGCGAGCGCTCGAGATAGCCGAGCGTCATCCAGCCTTCGGGCGCGACATTGCGGTGCGCGGGATCGGCCCAGTAGAGCGCGTGGCGCACGGTGCGCACGCCGACGACAGTCGCGGCCAGCAGCGCGACAGCGAGAACGGTGAGAAGGATGTAATGGGCGGGACTGCGGCGCATGCGCCAAGAATGCGAAGGTTTCGGCGCGCAGTCAAAGGGATAAAGCGCCAGCTTCACCCGCCGGGAAATCCATTTAAACTACATAATACCAATTATGAGAAATGCGGATGATCGAAGATGGGCGCTGCCCCGTGCCGGGTTTCCAGGCAAGACGCGCGTCAAACATCGTGTCCACAGCCCCGCGCGGTGCGCTCTAGTCGCGCCGCGCGGACCTTACGCCTTCTCAGATGCGCACCAGCTGCTTGCCGAGGTTGGCGCCGCGCATCATGCGAAGGAAAGCTTCGGGCATCTTCTCGAAGCCCTCGAGCACGTCCTCCCGGTAGCGCAGATGTCCCTCGGCCTGCCATTTCTGCAGGTGCCGGAACGCCTCGGCGCGCTTGTGCCACCAGTCGAAGACCACCAGGCCCTCGACCCGCGCGCGCGTCACGATCAGCCGCGCGCTGGAGCGCAGCCCGATGTCCTCGCTCGCCGCCTTGTCGACCACGGCGATCCGGCCGCAGATCACCACCCGCGCGCGCGTCGCAAGCTGCGCCAGGACCGTGTCGTGGATCACGCCACCGGTGTTGTCCCAGAACACGTCGACACCCTCCGGACAGGCTTCGGCGAGCTTTTCGGCCATCTGCGGATCGCGGTGCGAGATCGCAACGTCGAAGCCCAAGTCACGGCAATATTGCAGCTTTTCCTCGGAGCCTGCGATCGCGATCACGCGCGCGCCCATCAGCTTGGCGATCTGCCCGACAAGCTGGCCGACCGCGCCCGAGGCGGCCGAGACCACCACCGTCTCGCCCGGCAGCGGACGGCCGATCTCGGTCAGGCCGACATAGGCGGTCAGCCCGGGCATCCCGAGCCACGACAGCGCGGCCTGCGGCGGCACGCCCTCGGGCACGCGGTTCGTGGCCTTCGCGCCGGGAAGATCGGGGCTCAGCACGGCGTGGGTCTGCCAGCCCATCTCCATGCTCTCGGCAAGATCGCCGACGGTCCAGCCGGGATGCGCCGAGGCGATCACCTCGCCGACGCCGCCGCCCTGCATGACGCCGCCGGGTGCCACGCCCGCGGTGTAGTTGGCCCCCGGGCTGATCCGGCCGCGCATGTAAGGATCGAGCGAAAGCCATTGGGTCTTCACAAGAATCTGCCCCGGCTGCAGGTCCGGCAGCGGCGCCTCCTCGAGCCGCCAGACGTCCTCCGTCGCCGCGCCCTGCGGGTAATGGTCGAGCACCCACCTGCGGTTCATCATCCTCAGCCTCCCTCTATCGCCCTGTATTTCGCGCTTTTTCGCCGATGGCGTAGCAGCCGCCGGTCCACGCATCAATCCTCTTGCCCCGGCCCTGTCCCTCGGTCACAAGAACAGGATGAGCAGCACCCCGGATATCCTTTGCATCGGCTCCGTCCTCTGGGACGTGATCGGCCGCTCCGCCAGCCACATGCGCCAGGGCTCCGACGTGCCCGGCCGCATCACCCGCCTGCCCGGCGGCGTCGCGATGAACATCGCGATGACCCTGACCCGTTTCGGGCTGAAGCCCGGCCTGCTGAGCGCCGTGGGCCAGGACCCGAACGGGCACGAGCTGGTGGATGCCTGCGAACGGCTCGGCTGCATCACAGAATATCTCTATCGTTCCGAGGACTTGCCGACCGACATGTACATGGCGGTCGAAGGCGCGAACGGGTTGATCGCGGCGATTGCCGACGCGCATTCGCTGGAACAGGCCGGCGCGCGCATCCTCGCGCCGCTGATCGACGGGCCGCTCGGCACCTCGGAAACCCCCTGGTCCGGGCCGGTCGCGCTCGACGGCAACCTGACGCTGGGCCTGCTCGAGGAAATCGTCCGCCTGCCCGCCTTTGCCGCCGCCGACCTGCGCATCGCCCCGGCGAGCCCGGGCAAGGCCGAGCGGCTGACGCCCTTCCTGCGCGCGGGCCGCGGCGTGCTTTACGTGAACCTCGAGGAAGCCGGGCTGCTCTGCATGCAGAGCTTCGAGCACGCCGGCGATGCCGCCGCCGGCCTCGTCGCGCGCGGCGCGCTGCGGGCGCTGGTGACCAACGGCGGCCAGCCCGCCGCGGACGCCACGGCCGAGGGGGTGATCTCGGAATGCCCGCCCGAGGTGCTGGTCACCCGGGTGACCGGCGCGGGCGATACCTTCATGGCGGCGCATATCGCCGCCGAACTGCGCGGTGCCGACCGTGCCACCGGCTTGCACGAGGCCCTGGCCGCCGCCGCAACCTACGTATCCGGAGACGTTACCTCATGACCCTCGTGAACCTGTCCGCCCCCGTCGCCGACGCCCTTGCCAAGGGCGCGCCCGTTGTGGCGCTGGAATCGACCATCATCACGCATGGCATGCCCTGGCCGCAGAACCTCGAGATGGCGCGCACGGTCGAGCAGACGATCCGCGACGGCGGCGCGACCCCGGCGACCATCGCGGTGATCGAGGGCAGGCTCTGCGTCGGTCTCGACGATGCCCAGCTCGAGGCGCTGGCCCAGACCAAACACGCGGCGAAGCTGTCGCGCGCCGACATGGCGGTCTGCATGGCGCGCGGCGGCACCGGCGCGACCACCGTGGCGGCGACGATGATCGCGGCGCGGCTCGCCGGGATCGAGGTCTTTGCCACCGGCGGCATCGGCGGCGTGCACCGCGGCGCCGAGCAGAGCTTCGACATTTCCGCCGACCTGCAGGAGCTGGCGCAGACCGCCGTGACCGTGATCGCGGCCGGTGCCAAGGCCATCCTTGACCTCTCGAAGACCATGGAAGTTCTTGAAACCCTTGGCGTTCCGGTCATCGCCTTCGGTCAGGACCAGCTGCCGGCCTTCTGGTCGCGCGAGGCCGGGATCGCCGCGCCGCTGCGGCTCGACACGCCCAAGGCCATCGCCGAGGCGCACCGGATGCGCGGCGCGCTCGGCCTGCCCGGCGGTCAGCTCGTGGCGAACCCGATCCCGCCCCATGCCGAGATCCCGCGCGAGACCATGCTGCCGATCATCCAGCGCGCCATGGAGGATGCGAATGCCCACGGCATCCACGGCAAGGACGTCACGCCCTACCTGCTGCAGCGCATCTTCGAGCTGACCGAGGGCCGCTCGCTCGACAGCAACATCGAGCTGGTGCTGAACAACGCCCGGCTTGGTGCTGCGATCGCTAGGGAAATGAGCGCCCTGCCCCGCGGCTGATCCCGGCGCGCCATCACAGTCTCGCGTGCCCATTGTGAAGCGGCGCGCGAGTGCCTAGGTTGTTCCGGAGAGCCTCTTTTTCCGGAACCAGAATGAACACGCCCTTCGACGACAAGCCCCGCCGCCCCGGCATTTTCGCGAGCCTCCGGGCGAGCTTCCTGACCGGGCTGGTGGTCATTGCCCCGGTCGGGTTGACGATCTGGCTGATCTGGACCCTGTTCGGCTGGGTCGACGGCTTCGTGCTGCCGCTCGTGCCGCAGCGGTTCAATCCCGAGGAATACATCGGGATAAACCTGCGCGGCGTCGGCGTGATCTTCTTCCTCGTCTTCACCATCGTCGTCGGCTGGGTGGCCAAGGGGCTGATCGGCCGCTCGCTGATCCGTTTCGCCGAGTCGCTGGTGGACCGCACCCCGGTGGTGCGCTCGATCTACTCGGGCATCAAGCAGATCGCCGAGACCGTCTTCGTCCAGTCCGAGCGCAGCTTCGAGAAGGCCTGCCTCGTGCAGTACCCGCGCAAGGGCATCTGGGCGATCGGCTTCATCTCGACCCAGGCCAAGGGCGAGATCCGCGAGAAATCGGACGTGATGGGCGATCTGGTGTCGGTCTTCGTGCCGACCACGCCCAACCCGACCTCGGGCTTCCTGCTCTACTTCCCCGCCGAGGACGTGGTCGAGCTGGAGATGTCGCTCGAGGACGCGGCCAAGCTGATCATCTCGGCGGGCCTCGTCTACCCGCCCGACCGGCCGGGCGACAAGCCGAAGGTCGAGCCGGTGCGCCGCGCGGGCTGAGCCCCGGCGCTTTTGAAGAAATCAGGCGAGACAGCGCGGCTGTCTCGCCTTTTTCGTTTCCCTGCGGATCAGAGCGCCGTCCAGCCGCCGTCGACGGAAATGGTCGTACCGGTGATCTGTGCCGCCGCGTCCGAGCAGAGGAACACCGCCGTGCCGCCGATCTGCTCGGTGGTGGCGAATTCCTTGGACGGCTGGCGCTCGAGGATGACCTTCTCGATCACCTCTTCCTCGCTCATGTTGTACTTGGCCGCGGTGTCGGGGATCTGCGCCTCGACCAGCGGGGTCTTCACGTAGCCCGGGCAGATCGCGTTGCAGGTGATGTGCTCGCGCGCGGTCTCGAGCGCGACGACCTTGGTCATGCCGACGATCCCGTGCTTGGCGGCGACATAGGCCGACTTGAAGGGCGAGGCGGTCAGGCCATGCGCCGAGGCGACGTTGACCACCCGGCCCCAGCCCGCCTTGCGCATCATCGGCAGTGCCGCGGCGGTGGTGTGGAAGGCCGAGTTGAGGTTGATCGCGATGATCGCGTCCCATTTCTCGACCGGGAACTCGTCGATCGGCGAGACGTGCTGGATACCCGCGTTGTTCACCAGGATGTCGCAGACGCCCGCCTTCTCGATCAGCGCGCGGCACTCGTCGCCCTTGGACATGTCGGCCTTGATGTAGCGCACGTCGACGCCGAATTCCTTCGCGAGATCGGCGGCCAGCTGGTGGTCCTCGTCGCGGTCGGTGAAGGAATTGAGCACCAGCGACGCGCCGGCCCGCGCCAGCTCGCGCGCGACGCCGAGCCCGATGCCCGAGTTGGAGCCGGTGACGACGGCTGTCTTGCCCTTGAGAGACATGGGTAAACTCCTCGTTTTCTGCGGCACCGACATGGCTCGCCGCCTCCTGGGGATCCGGGGGTCGGGGATGATCACGCCTCCCGGTTCCGCCCCCGGTCATTGCTCTGCGATCCGGGCGGAAGCTGCAAGCCCGTGTTCGCAACGTCATCACGGATTCGTAGGGAACAAGTTGGGCCGCCCCCCTAGGCAAGCCGCGCCCTGCCCTGTATGGCTCGGCGCACCGTCGCACACCGGCGGACTCGTCCAAATCCTCTCGGGCCGGCGAAGCGACTCCGGCCCAGCGAAGGCCCCGCCCGGCGGGCCTTGGCCCTGTGGCGTGGCCGGATGGCGGCGTCGGCGAAAGCCCCGGAAGATCGCGTGAAAAAAAAACGCCGGCACGAGGCCGGCGTTCAGTCATTGAGGCAGGTTTCATACAGGCAAGAAACCTATCGAGCAGTGATGTCTTTATACGCGCTTTGCTGCCGGAGTCCAACCTAAAAGTTTGAAAAGACGTAAAAGCCCCGCTAGGCTCGAAAACCAAGAAAACAAGGGCAGAGCAGGACGGTTTCTTCAATGACCGCGACATATTTCAGAACCACTTCGATGAAGCCCGCGCTGACCGCGCTGGCCCTCTTCACGGGATTCGCCGCGAGCGCAGAACCGATGCACGGCATTGCCATGTATGGTGCGCCGGCGCTGCCCGCGACCTTCGATCACCTGCCCTACGTGAACCCCGAGGCACCCAAGGGCGGCCGCATCGTCACCGGCGAAGTGGGCAGTTTCGACAGTCTCAACCCGCATATCCTCAAGGGCACCGTGCCCTGGCAGCTGCGCTTCCTCGCCTATGAATCGCTGATGGGCCGCAGCTGGGACGAGCCCTTCACGCTCTACTGCCTGATCTGCGAGACGGTCGAGACGCCGCCGGACCGCAGCTGGGTGGAATTCACCCTGCGCCCCGAGGCGAAGTTCTCGGACGGCACGCCGGTGACGGTCGAGGACGTGATCTGGAGCTTCAACATCCTCGGCACCGAGGGCCACCCGCGCTACCAGGGCACCTACAGCCGCATCGAGAAGATCGAGCAGACCGGCGAGCACAGCCTGCGCTTCACCTTCAACGTCGAGGACCGCGAGCTGGCGCTGATCGTCGGCATGCGCCCGATCCTCAAGAAGGCGCAGTGGGAGGGCAAGGATTTCGCCGCCTCCGGGCTCGACGTGGTGCCGATCACCACCGCGCCCTACGTCGTCGATCAGTTCGAGGCCGGCCGCTACGTCTCGCTGAAGCGCAACCCCGACTACTGGGGCAAGGACGTGCCCTTCATGAAGGGCCAGGCCAACCTCGACGAGGTGCGCATGGAGTTCTTCGGCGACGGCACCGCCATGTTCGAGGCCTTCAAGGCCGGGCTGCTGAACTCGAACCGCGAGCTCAACTCCGAAAAGTGGGAGACGCAGTACAACTTCCCCGCGGTGCAGAACGGCGACGTGGTGAAATCGGTGATCCCGCACGGCCGCCCCTCGGGGATGACAGGCTTCGTGATGAACACCCGCCGCCCCGGCTTCGACGACTGGCGCGTGCGCGAGGCGATGATCCAGCTGTTCAACTTCGAATACATCAACGAGACTCTGACCGGCGGCCGCCAGCCGCGCATCACCTCGTATTTCTCGAACTCCGAGCTCGCCATGCAGCCGGGGCCGGCCTCGGGCCGGGTGAAGGAACTGCTCACCCCCTTCGCGGACAGCCTGCTGCCGGGCACGCTCGAGGGCTACCAGATGCCCAAGGGCGACGGCTCGGCGCGCAACCGCGCCGGGCTTGGCAAGGCGATGGAGCTGATGCAGGAGGCCGGATACACGGTGCAGGACGGGGTGATGATGACCCCGCAGGGCCAGCCATTCCAGTTCGACATCGTGCTGCCGCAGGGCGAGACCGAGGCGGGCTCGATGATCGACATCTACGTGCAGGCGCTGGAGCGGCTCGGCATCAAGGTGCGCGTCGACACGGTCGACTCCGCGCAGTTCAACGCCCGCAGCGCCTCGTTCGATTTCGACATGACCTGGTTCCGCCGCGGCATCTCGCTGTCGCCGGGCAACGAGCAGCGGCTCTACTGGGGCAGCGAGGCCGCCGACCAGGAGGGCTCGCGCAACCTCATGGGGGTCAAGAGCCCGGCGGTCGACGCGCTGATCGAGGACCTGCTGACCGCGACCAGCCGCGAGGATTTTCTCGCCGCGACCCGTGCGCTTGACCGGGTGCTGACCGCCGGAAGATACGTGATCCCGACCTACGAGTGGAATCAGAGCTGGATTGCCCACGCCAAGCAGCTAACTTACGCCGAGCCCACGCCGGTCTACGGCGACTGGATCGACTGGCAGCCGAATGCCTGGTGGTGGGAAGAAAAGAACTGACGACCTTCAAGACCGACACGACAAGAAAACACGAGCAGACAGCATGACACGCATCCTCCTTCTGGCCCTCCTGGCCGCCCCCCTCGCCGCCTGCGGCACCGTCGATGGCTTCGGACAGGACGTCTCGCGGGCGTCGCGCACCGTCGACAGCTGGTTCTGAGCGCGGTTGCGGAGGGGTAGCCCGTCGCGGCGGGCGCCTTCCGGCTGAATGATACCGGGGGTCCGGGCGCAATGCCCCGGGCCTCCGTCGCCGTGCTCAGGGTTCGTTCCCGAGCACCGGGCGCAGCCGCGTCAGCACCGCCAGCAGGAAGGCCGTGCTCACCCCGAAGGTCAGCAGCCCGGTGATCGCGGCAAAGGCGCCGAAGATGCGCAGCCCCTCGCCCAGCGTGATGTCGCCGTAGCCGAGCGTCGTGTAGCTCACCACGGCGAAATAGAAGGCCTCGGGCAGCGTCTCGAACGCGCCGAGCTGGCGGAAGCTCGCGGCCCAGAGCCAGATTTGCAGCGTGTGCGCCAGCACCATCGCGCCGAAGGCCGTGCAGATCAGCCCGAAGAGCCGCAGCGGCCCGCCGTGGCCCTCGATCCGCGTGATCGCACCGAGCAGCCGTGGCCCGCTGCGCGCGACGATCCAGATCTGCACCGCGGCGCAGAGGAAGAGCAGCCCGGTGCCCAGCAGGATTTGCACCCACATGTCCATGCGCGGGCGCCCTAGCGCGCCTTGAACAGGCTGCCGAGAATGCCGCGCACGAGGCGCTTGCCGGTGGTGCCCGACAGCTCCTTCAGCACCGCCTGCCCCAGCGCCTCGCCAAGGCTGTCCGGCGCGGTCGAGCGGCTGCGGGTCGCGCCGGTCTTGCGCGGCTCGGCGCGCGGCGTCGGATCGTAGCGGCGCGCGCGGTTGTAGTCGCGGATCTCCTCGTCGAGCGCGGCCTGCACGTCTTTCTTCGGTTCGGCCGTCTCCGCCGCCTCGGCGGCGTGGGCCGCCGCCTCCGCCCGCGCCTGCAGCATCTCGTGGGCCGACTCGCGGTCGATCGGCGTGTCGTACTTGCCCTTCAGCGGCGAGGCATCCATCAGCTCGGTCCGCTCGGCATCGGTGATCGGCCCCAGCTGCGAACAGGGCGGCCGCACCAGCGTGCGCTGCACCATGCCGGGCACGCCCTTCTTCTGCAGGAAGGAGGTCACCGCCTCGCCCGTGCCAACCTCGCGGATCGCCGTCTCGGTGTCGAAGGCGGGGTTCTCGCGGTAGGTCTCGGCCGCCTGTTTCAGCGCCTTGCGGTCGCGCGCGGTGAAGGCCCGCAGCGCGTGCTGCACCCGGTTGCCGAGCTGGCCGAGGATGTCCTCGGGGATGTCGTCGGGGTTCTGGGTGACGAAATAGACGCCGACGCCCTTCGAGCGGATCAGCCGCGCCACCTGCTCGACCTTGTCCACCAGCGCCTTGGGCGCGTCGTCGAACAGGAGGTGCGCCTCGTCGAAGAAGAACACCAGCTTCGGCTTGTCGGGATCGCCCACCTCGGGCAGTTCCTCGAAGAGCTCGGACAGCAGCCAGAGCAGGAAGGTGGCGTAGAGCCGCGGCGCGCCCATCAGCGCGTCGGCGGCAAGGATGTTCACATGGCCGCGCCCGTCCGGGGCGCAGGTCATGAGATCGGCAAGCGCCAGCGCCGGCTCGCCGAAGAAGCGCGCGCCGCCCTGGGTCTCGAGCACCAGCAGCCGTCGTTGGATGGCGCCCACCGAGGCGGTCGAGATGTTGCCGTAACGCAGGCTGAGGTCCTTGTTGGCGTTCTGCCCGACCCAAACCAGCAGCGCCTGCAGGTCCTTCAGGTCGAGCAGCGGCAGGCCCTGCTCGTCCGACAGCCGGAAGGCGATGTTGAGGATGCCCTCCTGCGCCTCGGTGAGCTCGAGCAGCCGCGCCAGCAGCAGCGGCCCCATCTCGGCGACGGTGGTGCGCACCGGGTGGCCCTTGGCGCCGAAGAGATCCCAGAACACCGCCGGGTAGCCCTGGTAGGCGAAATCGTCGAAACCGATCGTCGCGCAGCGCTCGGTGAAGGGGCCGTGCAGGTCCGAGCTTTCCGATCCGGGACGCGCTAGCCCCGACAGATCGCCCTTCACGTCCGACAGGAAGACCGGCACCCCGGCGGCCGAGAACCCCTCGGCGAGGATCTGCAGCGTCACCGTCTTGCCGGTGCCCGTGGCCCCCGCGATGAGCCCGTGGCGGTTGCCGTACTTCAGGCCAAGATACTGTTTTTCCGAATGGGCTTCGCCGCCACCGCCTACAAAAACATCATCCGTCATGGCCTGCCTCCGCTGCCGTCCGGTCCCGAGCATACTATCTTAACTCTTTGCCGCCAGTATGAAAATTGCCCCGGGCAACATGTCCTCTCCTGCCTTGGGCATACTTCCTCCCTGTCCGACTTGCCGCGCCCGTGTTGCGGGCGCGGCCTTTTGCACAATTGTGAAGCCCCGGCCTTGCAAAGCCTGTTGACCGTTGGGAAAGAGTTTCGTAGCGTCTCGGCAATGACAAAGTCGGCCGGTCCGACAGGGAGCAAGGGAAAGGGGACCTCACGGTCCCTTTTCTCTTTTCTTTGAACAGCTTTCGCGCTTTTTTGCCGTTCCTGCGGGGGCTCCCATTTCCGGCCTGACACCGCGCCGCGCGCATGATAAGCGGGCACCGAGGCAAGAATGAACGTTCAGGGGGAACCATGACCAGACCTCTCCACATCCTGCGCCTGCTGCCGTTCGCGGTGGCACTTGCGGCCATGCCGGCCCATGCGCAGGACGCCGCCCAGTCGAGCGACGCGACCACCCAGGAGCAGACCGAAGGCACGGTCGCAGCAGGCGGTCTTTCGCTTGGCGAGGACGCGAACAGCGAGGCGCCCGCCGCGCCCGGCCAGAAGCAGCCCGAGACCTACGTGAAGGCCACGCATGGCGATTGGGAGCTGCAGTGCCTGAAGGCGCCCGAGGGCAGCGATGCCGAGGACCCCTGCCAGATGTACCAGCTGCTGCAGGACGACCAGGGCAACAACGTCGCCGAGGTCAGCCTGTTCCGCGTCGCCAACGGCGGCCAGGTCGCGGCCGGCGGCACCTTCGTGGTTCCGCTCGAGACGCTGCTGACCCAGAAGCTGACCATCGCCGTCGACGGCGGCCAGGCCAAGCGCTACGACTACTCCTTCTGCACGCCGGTCGGCTGCTACGCCCGTGTCGGCTTCACCGAGGAAGACGTGAACCGCTTCAAGGCCGGCAAGGGTGCGACCGTCACCATCGTTCCGGCGCTTGCACCGGACCAGAAGGTGACGCTCGACATGTCGCTCTCGGGCTTCACCGCGGGCTACGAAGGCACCAGCGCGCTGCGCCAGTAAGCGCGTCCCGGGGACCGCGGGCCGCCTCTCTGGCGGGCCGGGTCCGGGAGTTCGAACATGAAGGCCGGGACCCGCGGGGGTTCCGGCCTTTCGCTTTCGCGGCGCAGACTCTGGCTTCGTGCGGCCTGCATCAGGCGACGCTCGCGTGGGCGGAATTGACGCCTGTCAATGCGCGCTCGGCGTGGCGCAGGCAGGGTTCCGCAAGACGCCGCCGGCCCGGACTTGCCCCGGTCCGCACGCTCTTCGTCCCGCGCCTTCCGCAAGAAGGTGGTTCGGTAAGGTATTTGTTCAAAAGAGATATTCAAAACCTCCGGCCGGGCCGCGATCCGGCGTGACGGCGTTTCCATAGGGAGGGCTCCGCAGTGATCTTCCGACCTTCGGGCATCCGCTCGGCCCTCGCCGCCCTGATGGTCCTCGCCGCGCTGGCGGGCGGATCCGGCGCGCCTTGTGCGGCCGCGGACGAGGCACCAGGGCAGAGCCTCGGCATTGCCTCGGTTCCCAACCTGCGCGATCTCGGCGGCTACCGGACCGCGGCGGGAGATGTGGTTGCCACGGGCCTGCTCTTCCGCTCCAACCAGCTCAGTGGCATCAGCCGGGGCGACATGGACCGGCTGTCGCGGCTGGGGCTGAGGGAAAGCCTCGACCTGCGCACCTGGGACGAACGCAGCGCCCGGCCCGACGAGCTGCCCTCCGGCACCACCTACGTCTGGCTCGACGTCCTTGCCGACTCGCCGCAGGCCGGGCCCGCGCAGCTCGAGAAACTGCTGCAGGATCCGAAGGTCGCGAATGCCGAGCTTGGCGGCGGCAAGGTGGAGGCCATGTTCGAGGCCTCGTACCGGGAGTTCGTGACGCTTCCCAGCGCCCTCGCGGAGTTCCGCAATTTCTTCCTCGCCGTCGGCGACGCGGAGCACCTGCCGGCGGTCTTCCACTGCACCACCGGTAAGGACCGCACGGGCTGGGCTGCCGCGGCCTTCCTGACGCTTCTCGGCGTGCCGTAGGAGACGGTCTACGCGGATTACCTGCGCAGCAACGACTACATCATCCCCGCCTACCAGGGGATCATCGACGCCTTTGTCGCGGCTGGCGGCAACGAGGAGATCCCGCTGGCGATCCTCGGGGTGAAGACATCCTACCTCGACGCGGCCTTCGACGAGATGACCCGCCGCTACGGATCCATCGAGGCCTATTTCGCCGAGGGGCTCGGGATCGACGCCGCGCAGCAGGACGCGATCCGGGCGCTCTATCTCGCGGCGCCCTGACGCCGGGCGCTCCGCCTTTCCTTCGCGGCTCGCCCGAGCCGAGCATTGAGGTGTCTGGAATGCACGAGAACCTGACCCGGCTGTTCGCCGCCGCCCTTGCGACTCTGGTTGTCCCGGCCCCCGCGGCCCGTGCCTGGGACCATCCCGGCCACATGCTCACCGCGGCCATCGCCTACAACGAGATCGCCCGCACCCGCCCCGAGCTGATCGACAGGATCGCGCTCATGCTTCTCAAGCACCCGGACCCTGCCTCGTTCTGGGTTGCCGCGACCGAGGTCTCGGGCAAGGAGCGCGGGAGGCGCATGTTCATCGAGGCGGCGCGCTGGCCGGACGACGCCAAGTGGACGATCTACGATCATCCGACCTACCACTCGGCAAGGTTCTCGATCGTCGCCGAGGATGCGCCGCCCGAGGCGCGCGCGCTGGTCGCCTCGCGCAACGGCGCGCCGCTGGGGGACGCGATCGAGGCCGCGACGCTCTTCGCGAAGGAGATGGCAAACCCCGAGGCCAACCCGGACGAGCGCGCGCTCTCGCTCTCGTGGTTCATGCACATCGTCGGCGACATCCACCAGCCGCTGCACGTGACCGACCTCGTGAATGCCGAGTACCCGACCGGCAATGCCGCCGGGACCATGTCCTACGTCTGGGATCCGCTGAAGGACACGGCGATGCCGCTGCATATCCTCTGGGACAGCAATGCGCTGCGCTCGACCCGGATCGAGGACATCGACCGCTCCGCCGCCGAGCTCGTCGCGAAATTTCCCCGCGCGGATTTCCCGCAGCTCGGCCCGCCGACCAAGAGCCCGGACTTTCGCGCATGGGCGCTCGAGAGCCACCAGATCGCCATCGATTACGCCTATGGTTCCGGCATAAAGACCACGCCCGATCCCGACAGGACGGCCAGTTCCGACCGGCTCGTCGGCAACATGGTCAAGTACATCCTCGAGGGCGTCTCTCCGATCAAGGAGGCTCCGAAGGTGCCGCAGGACTACTGGGAGCAGCTGCAGCAGATCGCGCAGGCGCAGATCACCCTCGCGGGCTACCGCATCGCCGATGTCATCATCGCCGCGGCCGACAGCCTGATGGTCGAGCGCTCGGCCACCGGGGCGCTTCTCGACAGCATGGCGCGGCATGGCGCGACGGCCGATTGAGCCGCGATGAATGCGCGACGGTGCCTGCGATCCGCCCCGTCACCCGGGTTTCGGCGGCAGGAGGCCCTGCTCCTGCAAGTGCCGGAGCAAGGCCACGAGCGTACTTGCCCGCAGGTCGATCGAGCCGCCGACCGTCACGCCGAGCCCGCCGGTTCCGATCTCGCGCACCTCGCCGCGGTCGAGACGCGGATCGAGGAGGTCGAGGCCCGGTGGCAGGTCCGGGCACAGCGGGTTGCGCTCGAGCAGCAGGTTGAAGGCGTCGAACAGCAGCGCGCGCGCCGCGGTGACACGGCCGCCGCCAAGCTCGACCTGCGCGATCGGCGACGGCGGGTCGCGGGCAAGGTCGAGCAGCCTGAAGACGACACATTGCTCGGTGACGCGGGCGGTCATCTCGCCGCGGATATCGACGGTCTCCTCGCTCTCGAGCGCGCCGCGGCTCCACGTGGCCTCCGCCGTCCGGTCGCAGGCAAAGTCCTGCACGGCGAGCTGCGCGCGCGCGGCCAGCGCCTGCCCCCTTGCCTGCGCGTCGAGCGTCTTCAGGGTGATCTTCGCGCCGCAGGCGTCGAGCAGCGTGTCCCCGGCGACGAGGCCGGGCAACTGCCGCTGCAGGTCGCGCAGGTCCAGCAGCACGTCGATGCCGATGCGGGTGGGCGCGGTCGGGGTGAGCCCGATGTCGAGCCCGTAGGCGATTGCGCTGTCGCGGACGGTGGAGCTGTCCTCGCTGGCGAAGCGGACCTCGGGGGCCGCCGCTGTCGCATCCGCCGCCCCTGCGCCGCCCGGCACGAGGCCGCGGCTCTGGCCGAGCGCGACGAGGCGGATCAGCTTCTCGGCGCTGACGCCGATGGAGCCGGCAAGCGCCGCACCGATCCCGCCGTCGCCGATCTCGCGCGGCCCGCCGCCGGTGAAGCTCGCATCGAGAAGCGACAGGCTTTCCGACAGGTCCGGGCAGACCGGGTTCGCGGCCAGCGTCTTGCGTGCCTCCTCGATGATCGCGCCGCGCGCGCGCTGGGTGATGCCGAGGAGATCCGCAAGCCCGCCCAGCAGCCCGCGCGGCGAGACCCCGAGCGCCTCGAGCCGGAAGACGAGGCAGTCCTTCACGACGGTGGCGCCGACCTTGGCATCGAAATCGACATGGGCGCGAAGGTAGTGCAGCCCGCGGGTCTCGGCCGCCTCGCCCCGGCGCCTGCAGCGGTAGAGGTCCGCCCGCACCGTCCCGCGGGCCCGCACCGAGCTGCCCTCTGCCTCCGCCCCGCCGAAATCGAGATCGAGCCCGAGGGTACAGCCCGCGTCGATGGGCCCCGAGAGCAGCTCCGGAAGCCGGGTCTGCAGCGCGCGCAGGTCAAGGAAGGCCCTGACCCCCAGCCGCGTCGCGGACTCGGGCGTGGCCCCGAGGTAGAGGGAGAAGGGAACGCTCTCGCCCTTCGCCGGAAGGTGCTCGCCGATGCGGAAGGTCACGTCGCCGGCGTAGCTGGCGGGGTCGACCCGCCCGGTGAATTCCCGCCGCGCTGCGCCCCCCGGTGTCTCGGCCCCGCGGCCGCATCCGAAGAGGACAAGCACCGCCGCGCCGAGGCAGGCCGCCAGAGCAATGGCGAGACGGCCAGCCCCGAGGCGCGGCGCGCCGCCTGCCGGGGCACGGGGGAACGGGCGCACCTGCGGGTTTCCCGGGTCAGGAAGGCGTGTACCAGATCGGCGAGGTATAGGCGCGTTCCTGGCCGATGGTCTCGGCCCCGTCGGGGATCTCCACCCCGAAGCGCAGCGCGTCGTAGACCACCCAGCGCGGCGTCGGGATCTCGAGCACGCGGGCGTAGTAGAAGGCCTTCTGCGCCGGGTCGAACTCGGGGTCGGTCCAGACCGTCGCCAGCTCCGACGCGCCGATGGTGTTGTACCAGGTGGCAGCGGGGATATCGACGGTGTTGCCCACGTCCGGCAGCGTGCCGTCCGCGCCCATCTCGCGCCCTTCGGACCAGGCGACGTCATAGACCTTCTCGTGGGTCTCGCCGCCTCCGTCCATCCAACCCTTGATGATCTGGATGCGGTCGAGGTTCGCCCCGACCGGGTCGCGCAGCGCGTAGACCATGAAGCTCGGGGCGCTCGTCCCTTCGGGCGCGGTGCGCAGGTCGCCGCCCATGGGCACGCCCTTCTCGTAGCCGATGAAGGCGGGCTGGCGCGAGCGCAGGTCGTCGTCGGTGTAGTCCCAGCCGCCGAAGAAGCGCACCGTCATGCGCGGGCCGGTGGTGGCATAGACCTCCTTGCGCGCCATCGCGTCGAAGAGCGCGGCGCGGGTGTTCTCCTTGGCCCAGACCGCCGCGAGGCCGGAGGCGACCAGCTGGTAGCCCTCGAAGGCGCCCTTGTCGGACTTGGCGAAGGGGTGCGCCATCCGCGTCGGAGACGGCTCGGCGGTGGCCGCCTTGCCGAAGAAGTTGTCCTCCTCGATGGCCGGCAGCGAGGTGTGCGAGTCCGTCGAGCCGATCATGCCGAACTTGTAGGGGTTGGTGCCGAACTTGTCCTCGAGCTGCAGCCCCATCTTCAGCGCCGAGCGGGCGTACTCGTATTTCAGCATGTCGTCGGTCTTGGCCTCGGTGAGGTCGAGATTGCCGACGTCCCAGGTCTCGTAGTCGGCGAACTTGTCGTCGGGGCTCAGCAGCGGGTGCGCCTCGCCGTCGCCCTTGATCTGGGTGACCTCGTAGAGCGGCTCCCACTTCGCGCGTTTCTCGACGTAATTCTCGTCGATCGCCTTGCCGGTGAACTGTTGCTCGAAGGGGAACATGTTGCCGTTCGACAGGTTGCCGTTGTGCGCGATGGCCAGCACCGAGCCGCCGGTCTTGGCCTCGTAATCCTCGAGGTACTGGTAGAGGTCGAGCGGGTCGGTGCTGCCGTAGGGCGGCTGGGTGACCATCGGCACGACCTGCGAGGCCTTCTCGCCGCCGTCCCGGAAGATCACGTTGCGGTGTAGGTTGTTGCCCTTGTCGAGTGCGGTCCACTCGTAGCCGATGAAGGCGGTGAAGTTGCCTGGATCGTTGAAGCGCTCGGCGGCGTCGATGACGTCCTGCCAGACGCTGTTGTAGATCTTCGAGCCGGGCGCGTAATCCTTCAGCAGCTGCTCCGGAAGCTTCGCCTGCGCGAAGGTGGTGATGAGATCGAGCGCCGCGGACGCGCCCTCCTGCCCGCCGGCCTGCAGCCCGTCGAACCACGCCTTGCCCTGCGGCACCGCGAGGATGTTGGGCGCGCCCGCGGCGAGGTCGGTGGAAAAGCCCATCATGTCCGAGTGGTCGGCGATCACCACCCAGTCGAGCGGGCGTCCCAGCTTCACCGGCAGGCCGGTGGCCGAGGTGACCTCCTCGCCGCGGGTGAAGCGGTAGGCGGGCTCGAGCCCCAGCGTGTTGCCGAAGAGCCCGGCATCGGCCGAGAGCGCCGTGTGCAGGTGGCTGTCGCCCCAGAACACCTGGCTGGGGAAGGAGCGCTGCGCGTAGGGCGAGTATGTCTTGCCGTGGTAGAGCCCGGTGAGGGACTCCTCCGAGGGGATGAATTGCGCGAAGGCCGCCGCCGGCAATCCGGCGAGCAGCAGGGTGGTGCAAAGCGAGGCAGGTCTCATGTCTGGTTCTCTCCCTGATATGGCCCCCGCCCGGCGGGTCCGGCCCGGCGGGAAGGTTCGGTTGCTGCCGCGCCGAGAGGGAGGACGGCGCCCCCTTCACGTCGGAAGGCGCCGCGCGCAGGCGATCTCCATGGTGCCGCGCTGCCCGTTATCTCGGGCATTCCGCCTTGTAGGTGGCGCCGGTCTGCGGGTTGTAGAAGTTGCAGAGCTTGGTGCCGCTGGAGCTGGTGGGCACGCTGCCGCCGATCGCCGTGCCGATGGCCGCGCCGCCAAGCGCCGCCGCGGTCCTGTTGCCGCCGCTCACCTCGTGCGCGATGGCCGCCCCGGCGAGCCCGCCGGTGGCGGCGTTGATGCCCTGATTGTCGGTGCAGGCACCGGTCAGGGCCCCGGCGATCAGCACGCCGGCCAGAAAGAGACGTCCCATTTCATCCTCCCTTGGTTGAACGACACCGGACGGCGCCCGCCCGGTGTCCCGGTGGGTCTCAGAACCTGAAGGTCACGCCGAGGAGCGGGCCGCTCTGCCGCGCGTCGAAGACGACGCCGTTGTCGTCGTAGTCGACGTCGAGCACGCGCCAGCCCATGGCGAGCGAGAAATTCTCGGAAAAGCTGTAGCTGGCCCCGGCCATCAGCGACCACTGGAAGTCCGACCCCACGCCGAAGCCGCCGATGTCGGCCGCGCCGAAGGCCTGCCAGCGGTCGTTGATCGCGTAGCGCGCCGACATGCCGATGATCGGGTCGGTCCAGTCGGCGTTGGTGTCCTTCTTGAACCGCCCGCCCGGGGTGTAGACCCGGTAGCTGTTGTCGAGGTTCCAGTAGCGGAAGCCGCCGTAGAGATCGACGGTGTGGTTGTAGGACTGCGAGACCGTGCCGCCGAAGGCCAGCGTCAGCGTCGAGGTGTCGCTCTTGATGTTCACCTTGTCGACGTCGGGGCTGCCGATCTTCTCGGTGGAGTCGGTCTGCACGACCGAGCCGTCGAAATAGATCACCCAAGGGTCGTTGCGCGCGCTGCCGAAGAGGAAGAGCCCGTAGTCGAGGTCGTCCCAGATGTCGCCGAAGGACAGGTCGATCGATTGCGCGGGATAGCCGGGGATCGTGCCGAGATCGCCCGCGATGCCCGCGCCCCACACGTAGGGCGTGATGCGGAATTCCCAGTCCTGCGCCGCCGCGGGAAGCGCACCGGCCACGAGGCCGGCCCCGGCGAGGAACATTCCTGTCAATGTCGTGCGTCGCATGTGGTCTCCCCTCCCGTTCGAGCGGGCCGGGACGCGCCCGGCGCGGTGCGTGCGGTACATCGCCTTGATGAGAGGGGAGCAGCCGGGCATCCCGTGCTGCGGTCAAATTTCTTGTTCCCGGCCGGTCAGCTTCGCGCGCCGCCGCCGAATTGCGTCCATCAATATCCGGAACCTATGCCTGAAATGATGTCCGGGTGCGATGATCTGGATCAATGAAATCAGGAGGTTGATCGAAATATCGGGTCAGGGATGCGCGCGACACATCAGTTCCGCGGAATGTCTTTCGATTTCATGGGGATGGCGTGGCTGCGAAGGCGTTGATTGGCATGCAGGCTCCGCTGTCGAAGGTGATCCGATGAAACGAGTCGGCTGCCGGGCGATGCGCCGGCAGCCGCTGCAGGGTCAGGGAAGCTCCGGAGGGGCCGCTCAGGCCTCGCGCAGCCCGGCGAGCACCGCTTCGGCGGCGCGCTCTCCCGGCGGCGGGCCGCCTCGGCCGAGCCGCTCCATGGTGAGCTGCATCGCCCGCGCCTGCTCCTGCGGCGCGTCGAGCACGCGCAGCACCGCGTCTGCGATGGGGCCCGGGCGACAGGCGTCGCCGATGTATTCGGGGATGGTGCGGCTCTCGGCGACGAGGTTCACGAGGTTGACCGAATCCACCAGCATGAGCCGCCCGATGATCTGCCGCGAGAGCCAGCCCATGTCATAGGCGATGACCATCGGCGTGTTCGCGGCGGCGAGCTCCAGCGCCACCGTGCCCGAGGCGGCCAGCGCCACGTCGGCGGCGGCGAAGGCGGCGCGCTTCTCGGCCTTGCCCGCCTCGCCCTGTCCGCGCGGGTCGAGCAGGATCGGGTCGATCTCCCAGCCCTTCACCGTCTCGCGGACCAGATCGGCCACGGGCGCGGCCATGGGCAGCACGTAGCGCAGCTCGGGCCGCGCCTCCTTGAGCCGGGCCAGCGCCTCGCCGAAGACCGGACCGAGCCGTGTCACCTCCGAGCGGCGCGAGCCGGGCAGGATCAGGCAGAGCGGCGCGTCGCCGATGCCGTGGCGGAGGCGGAACTCGGCCTCCTCGGCCTGGCTCGCCTGCGGGTCGGTCACCACCGGGTGGCCGACGAAATCGCAGCGCATCCCGGCGGCTTCCATGTAGGGCGGCTCGAAGGGCAGCAGCGCCAGCACCTGGTCGATGTGTTTCGCCATCTTCGCCGCCCGGCCCGGACGCCAGGCCCAGACCGTGGGGGCGACGTAATGCACGGTGCGGATATCCGATGCGGCCTTGACCAGCTTGGCGACGCGCAGCGAGAACTCGGGCAGGTCGACCGTGATCAGCACGTCGGGCCGCGCGGCCACCACCGCCTCGGCGGTCTGCTTGATGCGGGCCTTCAGCGCGCCGTAGTTGCGCAGGATCTCGGTGATGCCCATGATCGAGATCTCGTCCATCGGAAAGAGGCTCTGCAGCCCTTCCTCGATCATGCGCTCGCCGCCGATCCCCTCGAAGCTGACGTCCGGCACCTGCGCCTTCAGCCCATGCATGAGCGCCGCGCCCAGCTTGTCGCCCGAGGGCTCGCCCGCGATGATGAAGACCTTCATGCGTCCCGCTCCCGTACCCACAGGAAGAGCCCTGCGGCATCCAGCATTTCGATGACCGCTTCGCGGTCCAGCACCATGACCCCGCCCGCCTCGATGACGATCCCCGAGAGCCCGGCGCGGATCGCGCCGACGGCGGTGTTGGGGCCGATCACCGGCAGGTCGACCCGCCGCTCCTGCCCCGGTTTCGGCGCCTTGTAGAACAGCCCGCCCGGCACCGGCGGCAGCTCGCCCAGCATGGCATCGGTGCCGCGCTGGTCCTCGCGCGCGACCACCTCGTCCCCCGAGATGACGCAGCACTGGCCGAGATCCTCGAGCCCCTGCCGGTGGCTGACGGCATCGGCCAGCGTCGCCATCTGCGCGGCGTCCGGCCCGGGACGGGCGCGCGTCAGGATGCCCGCCTCGGGCAGCAGCTTCGGCGCGGCCTCGTGCGCGCCCACCACCTCGAAGCCCGCATCCTCGAGCAGGCCGATGACGATGCGCAGCGCGCCGTCGTCGCCGCGCTTCAGCGCGCGCAGGATCTTCGGCAGCAAGAGGATGGTCGGCAGGTCGAGCCGCGACAGGCGGATCTCGGGCCGCCCCACCGCGCCGCACATGCACACGCGCGTCACCCCCTGCGCCTTCAGCCAGCGCAGGAAGCTGCCGAGCTGCTCGACGCGAAACAGGTGATCCGGCACGACCCGGTTCGGGGGCGAGCTTTCCATGGCGCAGATCAGCGCCGGTTCGGGCAGCGCCCCGGTCACCGCCCGGGGCAGATCGCCCTGCCCTGCGATCAGCGCCAGCACGGGATCAGCCCGGCGTCAGGAAGTGACGGTCGCTGTCGCCGAGGATGAAGTCGACGATCTCGCGCACGTACTCGCTTTCGGTCTCGTCCCCGAGGCGCTTGGCGCGCTCGGCAAAGGCCCCCTCGCCCTGCGCCAGCATCTGGAAGGCGGCGCGCAGCGCGGTGATGTCCGAACGGCTCACGCCGCGGCGCTTGAGGCCGACGAGGTTGAGCCCGTCGAGCTTGCCGCGCGGCGCCTGCACGAGGCCATACGGAATGACATCGTTGGTCACCATGGTGACCGCGCCGATGATCGCGCCGCGCCCGATGCGCACCCACTGGTGCACGCCCGAGAGCCCGCCGACGATCACGTCGTCCTCGATCACGCAATGCCCGGCCAGCGCCGAGTTGTTCACCAGGATCACCCGGTCGCCGACCTGCGCGTCATGCGCCACGTGGCAGCCGGCCATGAAGAGCCCGTCGTCGCCGACGCGGGTCACGCCGCCGCCGCCCTCGGTGCCCGAGTTCATCGTCACGTGCTCGCGGATGCGGTTGCGCTTGCCGATGATGAGCGCGGTCTTCTCGCCGCGGAACTTCAGGTCCTGGGGGATCTCGCCGATCACCGCGAAGGGGAAGATCACCGTGTCCTCGCCGATCTCGGTGCGGCCGGTGACCACCACGTGGCTCTTCAGCTCGACGTTTGCCGCCAGCACCACCTCGGGTCCGACATGACAGAACGGGCCGATCCTGCAGCCCTCGCCGATCTGCGCGCCCTCTTCGACATAGGCGCTGGGGTGGATGACGGTCGCGCTCACGCCGGCAGGTCCATCATTGCGGTGAACTCGGCCTCGCAGGCCAGTTCGCCATCGACCTCGGCGATGCCCTCGAACTTCCAGACCTTGCCGCCCGGCTTGCCGCGCAGGGTGCGCACCTTCATCTTGAGCACGTCGCCCGGCACCACCTTGCGGCGGAACTTGCACTTGTCGATGCCCATGAAATAGACCTTGAGGTCCTTGTCCGCGAGGTCGAGCGCGGTGCCCACCATGACCGCGGTGGTCTGCGCCATGGCCTCGACGATGGTGACGCCGGGCATGATCGGCAGGCCCGGGAAGTGCCCCTGGAAATGCGGCTCGTTCATCGTGACGTTCTTGATCCCGACGGCCGAGGTGGTGCCGTCGATCTCTTCGACCCGATCGACGAGCAGGAACGGATAGCGATGCGGCAGGATGCGCTGGATCAGCTGGATGTCAGCGCTGAGGAGCGTCTCGGTCATCGTGGGCCTTTCAAAAGGAAAAAGTCGCCCTTCCCCTAGCAATCCCGGCGCGTCGGGGCAAGCGGCGTGGTCTTGCGCCTGTCACGGGCTGCAACAGGCTGAAACAGCGGCGGCGGTCAGGGCTGGGCCGGCGTGCCCTGGGGATCAGGGACTTGCGCCGGGGGCGTGCCGGTCAGGTCGGGCAGCGGCTCGGGCTCGGGCAGAACCTCGTTCATGCGCGCGATCGCGGTGTCGGTGATGTCGATCACGTTGGACGACAGGAAGACCGTGCGCTGGTCGAGGATGACGCTGGCGCCTGCGTCGCGCATGAGCTCGGCAAGCACGGGCTCGGCCTTGGAGATGAACTCGCGGCGGCGCTCCTCGGAGAGGTTGCCGAGCGTGCGCGCCTTGCTGTCCTGCGCGTCGCGCAGTTCCTGCACCTTCTTGTCGAAGGCGTCGGCCAGCTTGCGGAAGCTCGCGGACTCCGTGGTCTTGCGCTTCTCGGTGAGGGTCTTTTCCTCGGCGGTCAGCTCGGCCTCGATGCGGCGGTTCTCGGCTGCGATCTCTGTGCCGGTCTGCTCGAGCAGTTGCGAGACCTGCTTGCCGAAATCGCTCTCGGCGTAGAGCCGGTCGATCTCGACGGTCAGGATCGGGCTCTGGACGATGCCCTGACGCATCCCGTCCTGTGCGACCGCGGGGGTCGCACAGAGGCCGAGAGCGAGGGCGGCGGCGCGCAGCAGGCTGCGCGCCCTCCGCTCAGAACGTGCTCGACACCGAGAGGCTGAAGTTCTGCTCGTAGTCATGATCTTCCTTCGACACAGGGGTCGAGAAGTTCAGGCGCAGCGGCCCGAGGACCGAGTCCCAGAAGAGCGAGACGCCGACCGCGGAGCGGGCGCTGAAGTCCTGGTAGAGGATCTCGTTGTCGCCGGCCTTCTCGATCGTCTCGTCCGACAGGCCCCAGACCGAGCCGATGTCGTAGAAGACGCCGCCGCGGATGCCGTATTCCTCGGGCAGGCCAAGCGGGAATTCCGCGTCGAAGCGCAGCGCGGCGTAGTAGTTGCCGCCGAGCGGCGAGTCGACGTCCTCGTCCTTGTTGTACTCGCGCGGGCCGATGCCTGCGTATTCGAAGCCGCGCATGATGTTCTCGGTCATCATGTAGCGGTCGGTCACGCGGCTGTCGCCCTCGAGGTAGTGGATCGCCCCGGCCTGGAACGTGGCGCGCAGGGTGATCTCCTCGTTCCAGACCAGCGTCTGCGCGACGGCGCGGACATCGGTCTGGATGAAGTTGTTGTCGCTGCCGAGCCCGCCGAAGTCCTGGCCGAACTCGAGCAGGTAACCCTTGTTGGGGTCGAGCCCCTCGCGGCGGGTGTCGTAGCTGAGCGTGTAGCCCAGCATGTTGTCGTTGCGCGCGTCTTCCTCGGCTTCCGAGATCACGACGTTGCCGACCTGGTCTTCCTCGTAGTCGATGATGTCGGTGTAACGGTAGGTGTAGCGCAGCGCGAGGCGACCGTTGTCCGAGATCGGGAAGGTCAGGCTGGGCCGGAAGATGCCGGTCGCGGTGTCGTAATCGGCGCTGTCATACGAGGTCTCGCGGTAGCTGAGCGCAAGGCCGAAGGCGACGTCGCGGCCAAGGAAGGCCGGTTCGACGAAGTTGAAGTTGTAGCTCTGGGTGCTCGACGCGGTGTTGATGCCGAAGGACAGCTTCTGGCCGCGGCCGAGGAAGTTCTGCTCGGCGAAGGAGATCGAGGCGCCGAGGCCGTCGCTCGTCGAGTAGGAGCCGCCGAAACCGATCGAGCCGGTGGGCTTCTCGGTGACGTTCACGTCGACGATGACCTGCTGCGGGGTCGAGCCCTCGCGGGCGTTCACCTGCGCGTCCGAGAAATAGCCGAGCGCGCGGATGCGCTCTGCCGCCTCGCGGATGGCGCGCGGGTTGAAGGGATCACCCTCGGCGGTGTCGAACTCGCGGCGAACCACCTGGTCGAGCGTGGTGGTGTTGCCCTCGATGTCGATGCGCTCGACGAAGATGCGCGGGCCGCGGGTCAGGTTGAAGGTGACGTCCAGCGTCTGGTTGCGGTCGTTGCGGGTGACCTGCGGGTCGATGCGGACGAAGTTGAGCCCCTGCTTGGTGGCGAGACGCTCGAGCCGGACGATCTCCTTGTCGACCTCGGCCGGCGAATAGGCCCGGCCGGTCTTCAGGCTGAGCGCGTTGCGGAAGGCCTCGACGTTGACCTCGGGCAGCTCGCTCGCGACGCCGATGCGGCCGAAGTTGAACTTCTGCCCTTCCTCGACGTTGAAGGTCAGGAAATAGCTGTCGCGTTCCTGGGAAAGCTCGGCATTGACGCCGGTCACGCGGAAATCGACGTAGCCGCGCGAGGCGTAGAAATCCTGCAGCAGCTGGCGGTCGAAGGCGATGCGGTCCTCGATGTAGGTGTCGCTGCGGATCACCGGGCGCAGCAGGCCGGCCTGCTTGGTCTGGATGACCCGGCGCAGGCGACCGTCCGAGAAGGCCTGGTTGCCGATGAAGCCGATGCGCTCGACCTCGGTCACGCCGCCCTCGAAGATCTCGAAGACGAGGTCGACCCGGTTGTTCGAGCGGCGGATGAGCTTCGGCGTCACCTGCGCGGCGATGCGGCCCTGCTGCAGGTAGGCGTCGGCGACGGCCTGGGCGTCCTGCTCAGCCTGGCGGGGGCTGTAGACGCGGCGCGACTGGGTCTTGACGATGCCGGCGAGGTCCTCGTCCTTCAGGCGGCGGTTGCCCTCGAAGGCGATCTGATTGACCGTCGGGAACTCGGTGACCTGGATCACCAGCGTGTTGCCCTGCGGGGTGATCTCGACGGTCTCGAAGAGGCCGGAGTCGACGATCCGCTGGTAGGCCGAGTTCAGCTCGCCCGCGCTGACCGTCTCGCCCCGGGCGATCCCGGCGTAGCTCAGGATGGTGCCGGATTCGATCCGCTCGTTGCCTTCGATGCGAACGTCGTTGAACGCGTAGGATTGTGCCTGCACCATCTCGGGCAGCGCGGTGAAGGCCACCGCTGCCGCAAGCGAGAGCGCAAGCGCCGAAACGCCTGCGCGATGTGCGTAAGATTTGCCGCGGGGCCTGCCCGACTTCTGCCCGATGCTCATGCTCGCTGTCCACTCCGCCGTGTTTTTTTATCGTGAGTAGCGGGTGAAGGTCTTCTTGTCAAAAGACGAAACTGCGAGCGGTCAAAGAGTTCCGAGGAAGGCGCCAAAATACAACGCGGTCAGGATCACCGTGACAAAGAACAAACGATCCCAATTGATCGCGAGCAGGAGGCCAAGCCCCCGGTATCCGTCATGAAGCGTCTGCATCGTATCCCCCGACAAGATGTAATCAAGATCAGGGGCTACAGTCCCATCATGGCGGATTTAGGGCGAAAAAGGCCGGGCGGGATGCATTTCCCGCCCGGCCCCGTGAAGTCCGTTGGCCCTTGTGCCGCGCCCTGCCCTCAGGGGCAGAAGAGATCGTTGCTGAGCGCAAAGACCATCATGCCGAGGATCAGCGCCAGGCCCACCGACATCAGCGCGCGCAACGCCCGCTCCGACGGCGGCTTGCCGGTCACCGCCTCGTAGGCGAAGAACACGAGGTGCCCGCCGTCGAGCACCGGCACCGGGAAGAGGTTGAGCAGGCCCACCGCGGTCGAGAGCACCGCGATGAAGGTCAGGAAGCTCTGCCCGCCCTGCGAGGCCATGGCGCCCGAGGTCTCGGCGATGCCGATCGGGCCCGAGAGGTTGCAGGACGAGATGTTGCCCGCGATCATGTGCCAGAGTCCCGAGAGCGAGCCGGCGGCGATGCTGTAGGTGCGGCTCACCGCGCCCTTCATCGCGTCGACGGGGCCCACGGTCTCGGTCGCGGGCTCGAAGAAGATGCCGCCGACGATGCCGATCCGGTAGACCGCGTGGTAGCCGCCATCGGGCAGCGGCTCGTCGGTGCGCTTGGGGGTGAGGGCAAGGTCGAGGATCTCGCCCTCGCGCCAGACCTCCAGCCCCAGCGTCGCGCCGTCCGAGCTTTCCACCCGCTGCTTGAGCTGGTCGAAGGCGAAGATCGGCACGCCGTCGATCGCCATGATGACGTCGCCCGGCTCCATTCCCGCCTCGTTGGCGGCCGAGCGCGGCACGACCTGCGAGACCAGCGGCGGGTAGACATAGGGGCCGTTCACCTCCTGCCGGCTGCCGGCGCGCTCGACCGTGTAGGTCAGCGAGTTCTGCAGCGGCAGCGCCTTGAGGAAGGCTTCGAAGCCCTCGGAGTCCTCGAAGGAGGGCGTGGGGGTGCCGTCGATCTCGAGCAGCACGTCGCCCTCCTGCAGCTCCTGCACGCTCGGCATCGGGCGCAGCTGGCCGACGGTGAGCGGCTCGGAGACCTGCCCCTGCACCATGAAGAGGCCGGTGAAGAGCGCGATGGTCAGCGCGAAGTTGAACACCGGCCCGGCGGCGACGGTGGCGGCACGGGCCCAGAGCGGTGCGCCGGTCATGGTCTGGCGGCGTTCCTCGGCGCTCATCGCCTCGAGCGCGGCGGCATCGGAGGTGCCGCTGGCGGCGGTGTCGTCGCCCTTGAACTTCACGTAGCCGCCGAAGGGCAGCGCGGCGACCTGCCAGCGCGTGCCGCGCTTGTCGACGCGGCTGAACAGCACCGGGCCGAAGCCGAGCGAGAAGACGTCCGCGTGGATCCCGGACCAGCGGCCGACGATGTAGTGGCCGTATTCGTGGATCGCGACGATCACCGACAGCGCGATGACAAATGCCAGCAGCGTCCAGATGGCGCCCCCGAATTGCGGAATCAGCTGGGTGATCTCCAAAGGCCCTGCCCTTTCAAATCGTTTCTTCTTTTTCCGCCGCCAAACTCGCCGCGGGGACCGTCAATGGTGCTGCAGCATCAGCTCGCGCGCGGTCCTCCGAGCGAGATGGTCAGCCGCGCGCACGTTATCAAGGGTGATTTCGGCGCTTGTGAGCGCGCTGTCGGAGGAAAGCCGGGAAAGCGTCTCCTCGACGATCACCGCCATGTCCTGGAAGCCGATGCGCCGCGCGATGAAATCGTCGAGCGCCTGCTCCTTGGCGGCGTTGAACACCGCGCCGGAAAGACCGCCCGCCGCCATCACCTCGCGCGCCAGCCGCAGCGCCGGCCAGCGCGTCTCGCAGGCGGGGCGGAAGGTCAGCTGCGAGAGCTTGACGAGGTCGAGCCGCTCGACCGGCAGCGCGCCGCGCTGCGGATGGTGCAGTGCAAAGCCGATGGCATGGCGCATGTCGGGCGGGCCGAGATGCGCCATCAGCGCGCCGTCGCAGAAGCCGACCAGCGCGTGGATCATGCTCTCGGGGTGGACGACGACCTCGATCTTTGCCGGGTCGAGTCCGAAAAACTCTTTGGTCTCGATGACTTCCAGCGCCTTGTTGAACATCGAGGCGGAGTCGATCGTGATCCGCTGGCCCATCGCCCAGTTGGGATGGGTGGCGGCCTGTTCCGGCGTCGCCTCGGCCAGCTTCTCGACCGGCCAGTCGCGGAAGGCGCCGCCCGAGGCGGTGATGATCACCCGCTCGACGCGGGTTATGTCCTCGCCGATCAGCGCCTGGAAGACCGCCGAATGCTCGCTGTCGACCGGCAGCACGCGGCCGTCATGGGCCTGCGCCGTGCGCAGCACCAGCGGTCCCGCGCAGACCATGCTTTCTTTGTTTGCCAGCGCCAGCGTCGCGCCCTTCTCGAGCGCCTTCAGCCCCGGCGCGAGACCCGCCGCGCCGACGATCGCCGACATCACCCAGTCGGCCTGACGGCTCGCCGCCTCGACGATCGCCTCGGGTCCGGCCTCCGCCTCGACAGCGGAGCCCTCGAGCCGCGCGCGCAGTTCGGGCAGCAGCGCCGGGTCCGCGGTCACCGCCAGTTCGGCGCCAAATTTCCGTGCGTCCTGAGCGAGTTGCGCGACGTTGTTGCCACCGGTCAGGGCGACCACGTGATAGCTTTCCGGCGCGCGCGCGATGAGGTCGAGCGTGTTCTGACCGATCGAGCCGGTCGCGCCGAAGATCGAAATGCGTCTCATCGGACCCGCCTCACTCGACCCCGGGGGGGAAGTCGACGATCTGCCCCGCGATCAGCAGGAAGAGCGCCGCCCCCAGCATGCCGTCGAAACGGTCGAGCAGGCCGCCATGGCCGGGCAGCAGGTTCGAGCTGTCCTTGACCCCGGCCCGGCGCTTGATCGCGCTTTCGGCGATGTCGCCGATCTGGCTGGCCATGGAGATGGCGACCGACACGCCGACCAGCCCGAAGCCCGCCTCGCGCGAGAGCGCCGCGAAGATCGCGCCGACGATGCCCGCGCCGATCCAGCCGGCGGTGGCGCCGGACCAGGTCTTCTTGGGGCTGACGCGCGGCCAGAGCTTGGGCCCGCCGATGGCGCGCCCGGCGAAATAGCCCGCGACGTCGGTCACCACGACCACGCAGACCATCCAGAGCATCCAGGTCAGCCCGAAGTCCGAGCGCAGCGACATGATGCCGTAACCGGCGAGCATGATCATCGCGGTGAAGACCGCGTAGGTCACCCCGCCCCGCTCCATCTGGCCGAGGCCGGCCATCGAGGGAAGCAGCAGCAGCGGCAGCGCGAAGGCGGGAGGCAGGTAGACCGAGGCCAGCGCGCAGACCCCGGCGACCAGCGCCAGCACCCGTGCCGACCTGCGCCGGTTGGTGTCGACCATGTTCACCAGTTCCCAGACCATGCCGCCGCAGGCCAGCGAGATGGCGAGCCGCCACCAGATGCCGCCCAGCCAGACGCAGATCAGCGCGACGACGATGAGCACGGCGGCCGACGCCATGCGCGGGCCAAGATCGCTCCAGCGGGCCGAGCTCATGCCTTCACACCGCCGTAGCGGCGCTCGCGCATGCCGTAGCTGCCGATCAGGGACGAGAACTCCTCGGCCGAGAAATCCGGCCAGAGCGTGTCGACGAACTCGTATTCCGCGTAGGCCGACTGCCAGAGCAGGAAGTTCGAGATGCGCGCCTCGCCCGAGGTGCGGATCACCAGGTCCGGGTCGGGCAGCACGCAGGTATCAAGGTACTTGGGCAAGGTCTCTTCGTTGACGTCCTCGGGGCGCAGCTTGCCGTCGGCGACATCCTGCGCCAGCCGCTGCGTCGCCCGGGCGACCTCGTCGCGGCCGCCGTAGTTGATCGCGATGGTCAGGTTCACCCCGGTGCAGCCCGCGGTCATCACCTCGAGCTCGTCCATCAGGGTGATCAGCTTGCGGTCCAGCTTCACCCGGTCGCCGATGAAGCGCACGCGCACGTTCTCGGCGTGAAGCGCGCGCGCCTCCTTCTGGATGTAGCGGCGGAAGAGGCTCATGAGCCCCGCCACCTCGGTCTGGGTCCGCTTCCAGTTCTCGGTCGAGAAGGCGAAGATCGTCAGGTACTTGACCCCCGCATCGGGGCAGGCTTCGACGATTTCGCGCACCCGCTTGGCGCCGGCATGGTGGCCGAACAGCCGCGGGCGCCCCCTCTGGGTCGCCCAGCGGCCGTTGCCGTCCATGATGATGGCCACGTGGCGCGGGCCTTTGCCGTCTCGGATCGGTTTGGGCATAGGCCCTCCTCGCTTGGGCGTTTCCGCCTCAGACCTGCATGATCTCTTCCTGCTTGGTCTCCAGCGCGGCGTCGACCTTCTTGATGTAGTTGTCGGTCAGATCCTGCACCTCGGATTCCCAGAGCTTCTGGTCGTCCTCGGACATGCCGTCGGCCTTGGCCTTCTTGATCTGGTCCATGCCGTCGCGGCGCACGTTGCGGATCGAGACCCGGGCGTGCTCGGCGTACTGGCCGGCGACCTTGGTCAGCTCGCGGCGGCGCTCCTCGTTCAGCTCGGGGATCGGCAGCATGATGATCGTGCCGTTGAGCTGCGGGTTGATGCCGAGGCCGCTCTCGCGGATGGCCTTCTCGACCTTGCCGACAAGGCCGCGGTCCCAGACGTTGATCGTGACCATGCGCGGCTCGGGCACGTTGACCGTGCCGACCTGGTTGATCGGGGTCATCTGGCCATAGGCCTCGACGTGCACGGGCTCGAGCATCGAGGCAGAGGCGCGGCCGGTCCGCAGCGAGGCGAATTCGGTGCGCAGGTTGGCCATCGCACCATCCATGCGGCGCTGGAGATCGGCGGTGTCGAGTTCGAATTCTTCAGACATGTTGGTTCTGCCCGTTCAAGTCATTCCGGTTAAAAGGCGTTCTAAGCCAGCGGCGGGCGGATGTATAGCGCTTTGCTCCCTGCCCGCGCGGCCGCGGGGCCTCAGGCGGCGGCGGCGGCCTGCTCGCGGATCCGCTCCACCATGGCCCGCAACCCGTTGGACCGCTGGGCGGAAAGATGCTCGTTGAGGCCGAGGCGACCCAGCTCGGCGCGGGCGTCGATCGCGCCCACCTCGCCCGGCGTCAGCCCGTCGTAGAGGCGGTGCAGCACGGCGATCAGGCCGCGCACGATCATCGCGTCGCTCTCGCCCTCGAAATGCAGCCGTCCCTCCTCCCAGGTCAGGTGCAGCCAGACCTGGCTGGCGCAGCCCTCGACCTTGGTGGCGGGCACCTTCAGCGCCTCGGGCAGCGGGTCCATCGCCTTGCCGAGCTCGATCACCGTGCGGTAGCGGTCTTCCCAATCCTCGAGGAATTCGAAATCCTCGACCAGTTCCTCGAAACCTGCCTGTGCCATCTGCGCTCCTTCATGCGGCCGCGCGCCGAGGGAGGGTCACGGGCCTGATCGGACCCGAGAAGTAGGCCCCCCGGACGCAAAGGTCCAGCCCCGCCAATGCACGCTTTTCATCGCAGGCGCGATAGGCTAACCCCGTGGGCAACACAGGCAGAGGGCAGTCCCACCATGTTCAAACCCGTTGCGGTCTTCTTGATCTCGGCACTCGTGCTCGGCGGTTGCGTCGGCCAGGAAGAGACACCGCCCGTGAGCACCGAGACCGGCGCGAACAACCCGCTGATCCCGCAGCGGTCCGCGGTCAGCTTCTTTGCCAAGAAGAAGGCGGTCTACCTTGGCCAGCCGGTCGGGACGATCACCGAGCTGCTGCTCGAGCGCCGGCCCGGCGGGTTCATCATCCGGGTCACCGGGGTTGCCGATTATGCCGGCCCCTTCGACGTGCGGCTGGTGCCGATCGAGGGCTCCGAGGACACCGGCACCCTCGCCTTTCGCCTGATGGCGCTGCAGCTGCCCGGCCCGCGCCCCGCCGGAGAGGCCGCGCGCACCGTCACCGCGGCGAAATGGATGAGCGACAAGGAACTCGCCCCCTACAGCGCCCTGCGCGTCGAGGGCCTGCGCAACGCGCAGAGCGTCATCCGCTGAGGCGGGACGGGCAAATTCCTTCGAAGGAATTTGCAACTCTCTCCGAAGAGAGTTGCGTGCAGAATGAAGAAGGGCGCCGCGATGATGCGGCGCCCTTTCTCGTTTCCGTGCTCTTCGGCGGGACCCGCCTCAGATCTCGATGACCTCGACCATCTTGCCCTTGGCCGCCAATGCGATCTTGCCGTCGCAGAGGCGCAGCGCATCCTCGCCGAAGACCTCGCGGCGCCAGCCGCTCAGCGCCTTGACGTCGCGTTGGCCCGCCGCGATCGCGTCGAGCTCCGCCGCCGGGGCGATCAGCTTCGAGGCGACGCCCGAGCTTTCGGTCTTGGCTTTCAGCAGCACGCGCAGCAGGTCGGCGAGCGCCGGGTTCACCTGTAGCTGGTCACGGTCGTCATCGACCTTGGGCAGCGACTCCTTGGGGGCCTCCTGCCCGGCCTTCACCGCCTCGAGGATGCCGTCGGCGATCGGACCCTTGCGCGCCTCGCGCAGCAGCAGGCGCGAGCGGCCGAGGTCTTCGAGGGTCACGGGCTTGGTCGAGGCGAGCTCGGCCAGCGCGTCATCCTTGAACACGCGGTTGCGGGGGATGTTGCGCGACTGCGCGTAATCCTCGCGGAAGGCCGCGAGCGCGCGCACGATCGCCAGGAAGCGCGGGCTCGATGAGCGGGTGCGCACGCGCAGCCAGGCCTCGTCGGGGCGGGTGATGTAGGTCTCGGGGTCGGTCAGCGTCGCCAGTTCCTCGGCCACCCAATGCGCGCGGCCGGACTCCTCGAGCTTGGCGGCGAGGAATTCGTAGATCACCCGCAGGTGCGTCACGTCGGCCAGCGCGTATTTCTTCTGCGCCTCGGTCAGCGGGCGGCGCGACCAGTCGGTGAAGCGCGAGCTCTTGTCGAGCTGCTGCTTGGCGATGCGCTTGACCAGCGTCTCGTAGCCCACCTGCTCGCCGAAGCCGCAGACCATCGCCGCGACCTGCGTGTCGAAGAGCGGCTCGGGGATGACGCCGTGGTCGACGAAGAAGATCTCGAGATCCTGCCGTGCTGCGTGGAAGACCTTGACCACCGCGGTGTTGCGGAAGAGCTCCATCAGCGGCTCGAGCGACAGGCCGTCGACCATCGGATCGACCAGCACGGCGTTCTCTTCGCCCTTGCCGGGGATCGCCAGCTGGATGAGGCAGAGCTTGGAGTAATAGGTGCGCTCGCGCAGGAACTCGGTGTCCACTGTCACGTAGGGCGCGCTGGCGGCCTCGGCGCAGAACTCTGCAAGCTCTTCGGTCTTGGTCAATGTCTTCATTCGTGCACCGGCCCGTTCTTGTTGGTCTTGGTTATCGCGCGTCCTACACCGTCGGCGCGTGAAGTTCAAAGCGGCAGCAGCCGAAAGCGCGCCGGAGCGGCATTTTCGCAGTGCTGAGGTTGCAAGCCGGTCACCGAGCGAGCCCGTCGCGGATAAAAGCATCAAGACCCGTGATGGGTGACGTGACAAGCATTCGTTTTCGCGAAGGCTGCGGATCGCCTATCTTGAGGGCACTCCTGATCCCCCCGGCACATCCAAAGGGAGACCTCCCATGACCTCGCTCGACCTTGCCTACAGCTACACCCACCGCCCCGCCGTGCGCGGCGGCCATGCCTCGCTCTGGGCGGCGATCGCTCTGCTGGCGCTCGTCGGCCTGCCCGCGCTCACCGCGCCCGACCCGGGCGCGGCGCCGATCGACTGGCACGGCAACGCCGCCGGCCATCGCGTGACGCATTAAGGCAGAAGCACCGGCGTGCGGTCGCCCGCGGCGAAGCGGCGCAGCACCGCCGGGTAGAGCCTGTGCTCCATCTCGAGGACGCGCGCGGCGAGGCTGTCGGGCGTATCGCCTGCCAGCACCGGCACCCGCGCCTGTCCCAGCAGCGGGCCGTCGTCAAGCTCGGGCGTGACCTCGTGCACGGTGCAGCCATGCTCGGCATCGCCCGCCTCCAGCGCCCGCGCATGGGTGTGCAGCCCGCGGTACTTCGGCAGCAGCGAGGGGTGGATGTTCAGCATCCGCCCCTTCCACGGCTCGACGAAGCCGGCGGTCAGCACGCGCATGAACCCCGCAAGGCAGAGGATGTCGGGCTGCGCCTTGTCGAGCTCGGCCTGCAGCGCCGCCTCGAAGCCGGGACGGTCGCCCTTGAACGGGCGGTGGTCGACGACGGCGGTGGGAATGCCCATCGCCTCGGCCTTCCTCAGCCCGCCCGCATCGGCGTTGTTCGACAGCACCAGCACCGGACGCGCGGGGTGATCCCCGGTCATGCTCTCGGCCAGCGTCACCATGTTGGAGCCGCCGCCCGAGATGAAGATCGCGACGCGTTTCACTTAAGCGCGCCCTCGTAGGCAACGCCCTGCCCCTCGGTCACGGTGCCGAGGGTGAAGACGGTCTCGCCCTCGGCCTCGAGCAGCGCCTTCAGCGCCTCGGCACGGTCGGCCGAGACCGACAGGATCATGCCGATGCCGCAGTTGAAGGTCTTCAGCATCTCGCGCTCGGCGATGCCGCCGACGCCGGCCATCCACTTGAAGACCGGCGGAAGCTCCCAGGCGCCGAGGTCGATGGTCGCGCCGCAGCCCTCGGGCAGCACGCGCGGCAGGTTCTCGGTGAGGCCGCCGCCGGTGATATGCGCCAGCGCGTGCACGCCGCCGGCGCGGACCGCCGCCAGCGCCTGCTTCACGTAGAGCCGCGTCGGGGTCAGCAGCACCTCGCCCAGCGAGCCCTCGGCCCAGGGGCAGTCGGCCTCCCAGCCCAGGCTCGAGACCTCGACCAGCTTGCGCACGAGGCTGTAGCCGTTCGAGTGCACGCCGTCCGAGGCGAGGCCGAGCAGCACGTCGCCCACGGCCACGTCGCGCGGCAGGTCCGAGCCGCGCTCCATCGCGCCCACGGCAAAGCCCGCGAGGTCGAAGTCGCCCGCCGGGTACATGCCGGGCATCTCGGCGGTCTCGCCGCCGATCAGCGCGCAGCCCGAGCGCACGCAGCCCTCGGCGATGCCCTCGATGACGCGCGCGGCGCTGTCGGTGTCGAGCTTGCCGGTGGCGAAGTAGTCGAGGAAGAACAGCGGCTCGGCGCCCTGGCAGACAAGGTCGTTCACGCACATGGCGACGAGGTCGATGCCGACGCCGTCGACGTGGCCGGTGTCGATCGCGATGCGCAGCTTGGTGCCCACGCCGTCGGTCGCCGCGACGAGGATCGGGTCCTGGTAGCCCGCGCCCTTCAGGTCGAAGAGCGCGCCGAAGCCGCCCAGACCCGAGACGGTGCCGCTGCGGTTGGTCCGCTTGGCCGCCGGCTTGATCCGCTCCACCAGCGCGTTGCCCGCATCGATATCCACGCCTGCATCCGCATAGGTGATGCCGTTCTTACCTTCGGTCATGCCAACCTCCGAGACCCCGTTTCGCGCGGGAATAGCGCAGGACCGCGCGGATGAAAAGCGCCCATGCCGGGGCGCGGCGGATGCGGCGGCCGGATTTGAGTATTTGCAGAAAGATGAAAGGCGAAGGCGGCGCGGCGGCACAAGCGGCGCGGCGGAATCTTCCGTAACTTCCCCAGCGTCAGCAATTATCTTGCCAAGACCTACGCATAACTGGGTATTCACAGCGCCGTGAGGCTTCGTTAGCGTTTCGTTAGGCATGAATTGCCTGCGGTGCCCTTGGGAGGGGGTGCCGACACAGGGAGGATACCATGATCAACAAGACCTTCACGGCCGTTTCGGCCGCCGCCTTCGCATTTGTCGGTGCGGCCTCGGCGCAGGAAACGCTCGAGATGACCTCGGGCTATTCCAAGAACCTGCCGATCCTCGGCACCGCCGCCGTCAACTTCGTCGACAAGATCAACTCGATCTCCGACAGCGTGGCCTTCGAACATTTCGATCCGGGTGAACTCGTCCCCGCGCTCGAGATGCTGGATGCCGTGTCGAACGGCTCGGTGGACGCGGCCTATTCGACCTCGGGCTACTGGCAGGGCAAGATGCCCGCCGCCGGCCTCTTTGCCGCCGTGCCCTTCGGCCCCGAGCCCGGCGAGATGCTCGCCTGGATGCTCTACGACGACGGCATGAAGCTGTTCCAGGAAATGTACGACACCAACGGCTACAACGTGCACGTGGTGCTCTGCGGCTCCTACGCCCCCGAGACCTCGGGCTGGTTCAAGAAGGAGATCAACTCGCTCGACGATCTCAAGGGCCTGAACATGCGCTTCTTCGGCCTCGGCGCCGAGGTGATGCAGAAGCTGGGCGTGTCGACCTCGCTGCTCGGCGCGGGCGACATCTTCCCGGCGCTGGAGCGCGGCGCGATCGACGCGACCGAGTTCTCGATGCCGATCGTGGACGCCAACCTCGGCTTCTACAACATCGCCAAGTACAACTACTTCCCCGGCTGGCACCAGCCCGCCACCATGTTCGAACTGCTGATCAACAAGGATCGCTGGGAAGACCTCGACGAGAAGAGCCAGAAGCAGATCGAGATCGCCTGCATGGCCAACCTCACCGACAACTTCGCGGAAGGTGAAGCCAAGAACTTCCCGGCCATGGTCGAGAACGTCGAGCAGCATGGCGTGACGATCAAGAACTGGACCCCCGAGCAGCTCAAGCAGTTCGAGACCGCCTGGCTCGAGGTCGTGGAAGAGCTGAAGGCCGAGGACGAGATGTTCGCCAAGGCCTGGGCCGACCTGAGCGAGTTCCGCGCGGGCTACAAGACCTGGTTCAACAACATCTACCTGCCGCGCCCCTGGAATTGAGGCAAGACGGCTGACCGCCGGGCCCCCGGGCCCGGCCCCCTCCGGCGCGCCAGGACCTTCGGGGGCGCGCCGTTTTCGCGTTGCGGCCTCCACGGAGCCCGGACGCCGATCCCACAAGGCAGGCAGAACAAAGGACAAGGCCCGTGGAGGAATTCAAGGTCGCCATCTCCGACCCCGGAGAGATCGGACGCAAGGACCAGAACCGGGGCGACAGGTTCATCGTGCACCTGTCCAATCTCGTCGCGTGGCTCTTTCCCATCCTGATCGTCGCCATCTGCGCGCAGGTGATCCTGCGCGGCACCGGCCACAACCAGGCCTGGCTCGACGATCTGCAGTGGTGGCTCTACGGCATCGCCGTGCTGATCGGCATCGCCTACGCGGTGACCACGGGCAGCCACGTGCGCGTCGACATCTTCTATGACAATTTCGAGCGGCGGAAGCGGCTGATCATCGACATCATCGCGCTGGTCTGGCTGTTCCTGCCGTTCATCATGCTGTGCTGGGACGTGACGCTGGACTACGCGCTCACCGCCATCATCGCCGACGAGGGCTCGTCGAGCCCGAACGGGTTGCACAACCTGTGGATCCTGAAGTCGCTGATGAACGTCAGCTTCATCGTCATCGGCATCGCGATCTGGGCGGCCTACGTGCGGCACCTGTCGCAGCTGACCCGGCCGCTGCTGTGGAAGCAGCTGCTCTTCGCCCTGCCCTCGACCGTGTTCGGGCTGCAGCTGGTCATCTGGTACGCCTGCGTCGGCTGGCTGATGGTGACCGACCCCGAGGTGGACAGCATCCGCACCGCCACCCGCGCCGCGATCTTCGACGATTTCGCGGTCGGGCCGTGGGAAATGAAGAAGACCATCGCGCTGGCCCTCGTCGCCACCGTGGTCGTGATTGTCGTGGCGCGGCTCCTCGCGCGGAAGGAGCGCTGAGATGCTGCACTTTCTCGGCCAATACCTGACGCTGAACGAGATCGCCGTCGCGGCGATGTTCCTGACCTTCATCTACATGCTGTTCCGAGGCATCCCCGTGGCGATGTCGCTGGTCGGGGTGAGCCTGATCTTCGTCATCCTGTCGCAGATCCTGCTCGACCCGTTCCGCGCCGAGTTCAAGGACGTGATCGAGTTCGACCGCATCGGGCTCGAGTACAACCGCCTGCTGGCGCTGTCCGGCCGTCTCTTCGGCAACATCGTCAACAACCCGGTGCTCGTGGCGCTGCCGATGTTCATCTACATGGGGTTGATGCTCGACCAGTCGGGCGTGGCGCAGCGCATGATGCACGCGATGCAGAAGCTCTTCGGCTCGCTGCGCGGCGGCCTGTCGCTGACCGTGCTGCTGATCGGCATCATCCTCGCCGCCTCGACCGGGGTGATCGGCGCCTCGGTGACGCTGCTCGGGGTGATGGCCCTGCCCGCGATGATGGCGCAGAACTACTCGAAACCCATCGCGACCGGGACCATCGCGAGCGCCGGCACGCTCGGGATCCTGATCCCGCCGTCGATCATGCTGGTGATCATGTCGGACCAGCTGGCGATCTCGCTCGGCGACCTCTTCATGGGGGCGCTCTTCCCGGGGCTCATCCTCGGCGCGCTCTACATCGTCTTCATCGTGATCTACGGCTTCATCTCGCCCTCCTCGATGCCCGCACCGGAGAAATCCGGCAAGGTGGGCATGGACGAGGTCAAGGAGGTGGCGCTGGCGGTGGTGCCGCCGATGTTCCTGATCCTGCTCGTGCTGGGCTCGATCTTCGTCGGCATCGCCACCCCGACCGAGGCCTCGGGCCTCGGCGCGCTCGGCGCGACGGTGCTGGCGCTGATCAACCGCAAGCTCGACTGGAAGGTGTTCCGCGAGGTGGCACGCTCGACGCTCAACACGGCGGGCTACATCACCGGCATCTTCCTCGCGGCGAACTTCTTCGCCTTCGTGCTGCGCCGCTTCGGCGGGGACGAGATCGTGCAGCACCTGGTGCTCTCGGCCTTCGACAACCCCTACCTGACGATCGGCTTCATCCTGTTCATCGTCTTCTGCCTCGGTTTCCTGCTCGACTGGATCGAGATCACCATCATCATCATGCCGCTGATGCTGCCGATCATCCAGGGGCTCGACATCGCCGTGCCCGGCTTCGACCAGGTGCGCGACCCGCAGGTGGTGTGGTTCGCGATCCTCGTGGCGGTGACGCTGCAGACCTCGTTCCTGACACCGCCGGTGGGCTTCGCGCTCTTCTACCTCAAGGGCGTCTGCCCGCCGGGCGTCACGCTGGGCCACATCTACAAGGGGATCGTGCCCTTCGTGATGCTCCAGCTCCTCGGCCTGCTCATCGTCTTCGAGTTCCCGGCGCTGACCACGTGGTTGCCGGCCATGGCCTACGGCGAATGAGCTGAAGCAAAGACCCCGGCCCCGCCGCCCTTGCGCGGCGGGGTCATCAAGGGCATGTAGGCGCGGCACGAAGACCCCGGGAGATCCCGCATGAGCCGCCCAGAGAAGCCCCAGTTCAAGACCTGCATCGTCACCTCCGACTACCACGTGCCGGGCGAGACCTTCATCAACCGCCACATCGAGCACATCTTCGGCGGCGACACGGTGGTGCTCTGCGGCCGGTTCAACGGCAGGAACCCCTACGGCAAGCCGCTCTTCGAGCGCCGCTCCAAGCTCTCGATCTCGGACAAGGTGATCGCCCCCGTCGCGATGGGCTGGAACGCGCTGACCGAGGGCACCGGCCGCCTGCCCTTCGGCGCCAACCGCACCCGCCTCATGGAATGGCTGCACGACCAGAAGGTCGAGGTCATCCTCGCCGAGTTCGGCACCCAGGCGCTGGTCGTCGCGAAGCTCGCGAACGAGATGAACCTGCCGGTCTTCAGCTATTTCCGCGGCACAGATGCGTCGCGCGCGCTGACCTCGCCGCAGCGGGTGAAGAGCTACCGCAAGATGATGCCGCGGCTCGACGGGATCTTCTCGGTCTCGCAGTTCCTGCTCGACAACCTCGCGAAACACGGCGTCACCCATCCCAATTCCCACGTCGTGCCCTCGGGCGTCGACGTGCGCCGCTTCGTGCCCGGCGAGAAGGTGCCGGGCTCCTGCCTCGCCGTCGGGCGCATGGTCGACAAGAAGGCGCCGCAGGTCACGCTGCGCGCCTTTGCCGCCGCCGCGAAGGGGCGCGAGGCGCACCTGACCTTCATCGGCGACGGGCCGCTGCTCGAGCCCTGCCGCGCGCTCGCCGCCGAGCTCGGCGTCGCGGAGCAGGTCACCTTCACCGGCGCGCTGCCGCATGACGCGGTGCGCGAGCACCTGCTGACCACCGAGACCTTCCTGCAGCACTCGATCACCGACAGGAACGGCAACACCGAGGGCCTGCCCACCGCCATCCAGGAGGCGCTGGCGGCGGGCTGCATCACCGTCTCGACGCTGCACGCGGGGATCCCCGAGGCGGTGATCGAGGGGGTCAACGGCTATCTCGTGCCCGAGTGGGACGAGCCGGCCTTCGCCTCCGCCATCGCCCGCGTGCTCGACCTGCCCGACCGCGGCGCCATGTCCCGCGCCGCCCGCGCCATGGCCGAGGAGAAGTTCGACAACGCGGTGCTGCTCGGCAAGGTCGAGGACGAGATCCGCCGCGTGATCGCCCTCCGCTCCGGCGCGGCCTGAGCCTTTCATCTTTCCATAAATACTCATGTCCCGCCCGTGCCGGCGGGCGCGGCGTTGGGGGCTCTGCCCCCGAGGCGCTGCGCGCCTCTCCCCCGGGATATTTTACCCATGTGGAAGATGCGGGCGTCTCGCGCGGGGCGGCGGCTTGCATCGCCCCGCGATTCCCGCCATGTTCTGAACGAGTGTTCATTTCCGGGGTTGGGAGGCCCCGGAGCCGGCGGGAAAGGGAGGCCCCATGGAGTTTGCACCGAGCGAGGAACAGCAGGCGATCTTCGACATGGCGAAGGCCTTCGGGCAGGAGCACATCGCGCCCTTCGCCCGCGACTGGGAGGCGGCGGGCACGATCCCGCGCGATCTCTGGCCGAAGCTGGCGGAACTGGGCTTCGGCGGGCTCTACGTCTCGGAGGAAAGCGGCGGCTCGGGGCTGACCCGGCTCGACGCGACGCTGGTCTTCGAGGCGCTGAGCATGGCCTGCCCCTCGGTGGCGGCGTTCCTGTCGATCCACAACATGTGCGCGAAGATGATCGACGCCTACGGCTCCGAGGCGCTGAAGGCGCGGGTGCTGCCGGGCGCGCTGACCATGGAGACGGTGCTCTCCTATTGCCTGACCGAGCCCGGCTCGGGCTCTGACGCGGCGGCGCTGCGCACCCGCGCCGAGAAGAGCAACGACAGCTACCGGCTGACCGGCACCAAGGCCTTCATCTCGGGCGGCGGCTATTCGGATGCCTATCTCGTCATGTGCCGCACCGGTGAGGACGGGCCCAGGGGCATCTCGGCGATCCTCGTCGAGGACGGCACGCCGGGGCTCAGCTTCGGCGGGCTCGAGGACAAGATGGGCTGGAAGAGCCAGCCGACGCGGCAGGTGCAGCTCGACGGCTGCGAGGTGCCGCTCGGCAACCTGCTCGGCGAGGAGGGCAAGGGTTTTCGCTACGCCATGGCCGGGCTCGACGGCGGGCGGCTCAATATCTCGGCCTGCTCGCTCGGCGCGGCGCAGGCGGCGCTCGACGCGACGCTGGGCTACATGGCCGAGCGGCAGGCCTTCGGCCAGAGCCTCGACCAGTTCCAGGCGCTGCAGTTCCGCCTTGCCGACATGGAGATCGAGCTGCAGGCGGCCCGCGTCTTCCTGCGCCAGGCGGCCTGGAAGCTCGACACCGGCGCGCCCGACGCCACCAAGTTCTGCGCCATGGCGAAGAAATTCGTGACCGAGGCGGGCTCGCGCGTCGCCGACCAGTGCCTGCAGCTGCACGGCGGCTACGGCTATCTTGCCGACTACGGGATCGAGAAGCTGGTGCGCGACCTGCGGGTGCACCAGATCCTCGAGGGAACCAATGAAATCATGCGCATGATCACCGCGCGCAGCCTGATCGGAAACCGATGACCGACATCCTCACCCGCAAGTCCGGCCGCGCCGGGCATATCACGCTCACCCGCCCGCAGGCGCTGAACGCGCTCAGCTGGGAGATGTGCCTTGCGGCCGAGACGGCGCTCGACGCCTGGGCGGAGGATCCCGAGGTGGCGCTGGTCATCCTCGACGGGGAAGGTGAGCGGGCCTTCTGCGCCGGCGGCGACATCGCCGAGATGTACCGGCGCGGGCGCGAGGGCGACGTTGCCTTCGGTCGCCGCTTCTGGGCCGACGAGTACCGGATGAACGCCAAGCTCGCCGCCTACCCCAAGCCGATCGTCAGCTTCCTGCACGGCTTCATCATGGGCGGCGGCGTCGGGCTCGGCGGGCATTGCTCGCATCGGGTTGTGGGCGAGAGCGCGCAGGTCGCCATGCCCGAATGCGGCATCGGCTTCGTGCCGGACGTGGGCGGCTCCTACCTGCTGGCGCGCGCGCCGGGGAGGCTCGGCGCGCATCTCGCGCTGACCGCCGCGCGCATGGGCCCGGGGGATGCGATCCACGCGGGCTTCGCTGACCTCTTCGTGCCCGAGGCGGGCTGGGGACTGCTCAAGGAGCGGCTGATCGAGACCGGCGAGGTCTCGGCGCTCGAGGAGGCCGCGCGCCCTGCCCCGGTCAGCCCGATGGCGGCGGCGCGGGCGGAGATCGACGCGCTCTACGGCTCCGGCGAGCTGGTCGCGATCGAGGCGGCGCTGGCCGGTTCCGAGAGCGAACTCGCGCAGGCCGCGCTGAAGCAGGTCCGGCGCAACTCGCCGCTCTCGATGGCGACCTCGCTCGAGATGCTGGCACGGCTCGGCCCTCGCCCGCAGGACATCACCGCCGCGCTGGCGCAGGAATACCGCGTCGCCTTCCGCATCATGTCGGAGGGGGATTTCCTCGAGGGGGTGCGCGCGCAGCTCATCGACAAGGACCGCACGCCGCGCTGGGGCCAGGCGCTGGACGGCGTGCCGGCGGAGAAGGTCGCGGCGCTGCTGGCGCCGCTGGGAGAGGACGAGCTGGCGCTCTGAGCAAGGCGCTCCGGCGGCCGGTTCGACGGGTTCGAAGGGAGGAGAGAGACATGAAGATCGGGTTCATCGGGCTGGGCAACATGGGCGCGCCCATGGCCGCCAACCTCGTCGCCGCGGGGCACGAGGTGACGGGGTTCGACGTGGCGGGCGTCACGGTCGAAGGCGCGGCGCGGGCGGGCACGGCGGCCGAGGCGGCCTCGGGCGCGGAGGTGGTGATCACCATGCTGCCGAACGGCGCGATCCTGCGGGCCGTCGCGGGCGAGGTGATCCCGGCCATGGCGCCGGGCGCGGTGCTGCTCGACTGCTCGACCGTCGACGTCGAGAGCGCCCGCGCCGTGGCGGAAGAGGCGCAGGCGGCCGGGCTCGGCGCGCTCGACGCGCCGGTCTCTGGCGGCATCGGCGGCGCGGCGGCGGGCACGCTGACCTTCATTGTGGGCGGCGCGGACGCGGCCTTTGCCAAGGCAAGGCCGCTCTTCGACGTGATGGGCCAGAAGGCGGTGCATTGCGGCCCGTCGGGCAATGGCCAGGCGGCGAAGATCTGCAACAACATGATCCTCGGCGTGACGATGATCGCCACCTGCGAGGCCTTCGCGCTGGCCGACAAGCTCGGCCTCTCGCGCGAGGCGATGTTCGACGTGGTCTCGACCTCGTCGGGCTACAGCTGGTCGATGAACGCCTATTGCCCGGCGCCGGGCGTGGGGCCGAAATCGCCCGCCGACAACGGCTACAAGCCCGGATTTGCCGCCGAGCTCATGCTGAAGGACCTCGGGCTCTCGCAGCAGGCGGCCGAGGCGGCCGACGCCGACACGCCGATGGGCGCGCGGGCGCTCGAGCTCTACCGCGCCTTCGTCGAGGAGGAGGACGGGCGCGGCCGCGACTTCTCGGCCATGCTGCCGCGCTTCGAGGCGCGCGGTCGGAGCTGAACCCCGCGGCGGGAGGGGGCGCTGCCCCCTCTTCACCTTCGGTGAATTCACCCCCGGCGTATTTTCAAAGAGAAGAAGGGAAAGAGGCCGGGGATTGCTCTAGCGCTGCGGCGGCATTTCGGCATTTCGGGAAATCCCGAAATGCGCGGGTTTTGGGCTGGGCCCTGTCGCCAAGCCCCGCCGCGCCTGCTATGACGCGGCAAAGGACGGACCTCACATGACCACGCTCGATATCTTTTCAGACCCGATCTGCCCCTGGTGCTACATTGGCAAGGGCTTCCTCGACCGCGCGCTTGCCACGCAGCCGGGCCAGCCCTTCACCATCCGCTGGCGCCCCTTCATGCTCAATCCGCAGATGCCGGCAGGCGGCATGGACCGGCGGGCCTATCTCGAGGCGAAGTTCGGCGGCAAGGACGGCGCGGTGCAGGCCTACATGCCGGTCGCGGAGAAGGCCGCCGAGGCCGGGCTGGAGATCCACCTCGACCGGATCAAGGTCACGCCCTCGACTGTCGACGCGCACCGGCTGATCCACTGGGCCGATCTCGAAGGCGTGCAGACGCCGGTGGTCTCGGCGCTGTTCCGTGCCTATTTCGTCGACGGGCGAGACATCGGTGATGCCGAGGTCCTGGCCGACATCGCGGACAGCAGCGGGATGGACGGCTCGGTGGTGCAGCGGCTGCTGGCCACCGACGCGGACCGGCGCGAGATTGTCGAGATGGATGCCTCGGCGCGGGGCATGGGGGTGCAAGCAGTGCCCACCTTCGTGGTCGCCGGGCAGCACGCGGTTCCGGGCGCGCAGCCGACCGAGCTCTGGTCGCGGGTCATCGAGGAACTCGGGGCGCAGGCCTGAACCCGGGCGCGCCGAGGTCTTCCCGGCGCAGACCTGTGCGTGGCGCAACGCCGGTATGTGCGTGAATTGACCGCCCGACGCCTTCCGCGGCGTCGCTTTTCCGGCTAGCACTCGGGGGAGCCCTCTCCTCCCCGCCTGGCCGCGTCCGCCTCGGCCGCGGGGTCCTCCTGTCTAGGCCTGGATACCCATGACCTCCTCGAATTCCGCCGCCGCGCCTGTCGAGGCGAAGGCCCCGGGTCGCTTCGAACTCATCGCGCTGCTGGCGATGATGTTCGCGACCATCGCCTTTTCCATCGACGCCATGCTGCCCGCCCTGCCCGACATTGCGCGCGAGCTGACGCCGGGCGATCTCAACCGCGCGCAGCTGGTGGTGACGAGCTTCGTCTTCGGCATGGGTGTCGGGACGCTGTTCACCAGTCCGCTGTCGGACGCGTTCGGCCGCAAGCCGGTGATCCTTGGCGGGCTTGCCGTCTACATCGTGGCCGCGCTCGTCGCGGCGCGCGAGGAGACGCTGGAGATGGTGCTGGCGGCCCGCATGCTGCAGGGGCTCGGCGCCGCCGGGCCGCGGGTGGTGGCGCTGGCGATCGTGCGCGACGTCTATGCCGGGCGCGGGATGGCGCAGATCATGTCCTTCGTGATGATGGTCTTCACGCTCTTCCCGGCGCTCGCGCCCAGCATCGGCACGGTGATCATCCAGTTCGCCGGGTGGCGCGGCGTCTTCCTCGCCTTCGTTGTCTTCGCGAGCATCGTCGCGCTGTGGATGCTTATCCGCCTGCCCGAGACGCTGCCGCGCGAGCGTCGCCGCCCGTTCCGGGCCGGGCCGATCTGGTCGGCGACGAAGGAGCTTCTGGGCCATCCGGTCGTGCAGGTCTCGATCGGCGTGCAGGCGCTGGTGGCCGCGACGATGTTCTCGATGATCTCCTCGGTGCAGCAGATCTACGACGTGACCTACGACCAGGCGACCTATTTCCCGCTCTGGTTCGGAGGGGTCGCACTGCTCTCCGCCTCGGCGAGCTTCGTGAACGCCAAGCTGGTGGTGCGGCTCGGCATGCGGCGGATCGTGACGGCGGTGCTGGTGTCGCAGGTGGTCCTGTCGGCGATCGCGGTGCTGGTCTTTGCCAGCGTGCTGTCGGGGGATGCGGGGTTTGCGGCCTTCCTCCTTTGGCAGGTCTCGGTCTTCTTCATGATGGGCATGACGATGGGCAACGTGAACGCCATCGCCATGGAGCCGGTCGGGCATATCGCCGGGATCGCCTCGTCGCTGCTGGGCGCGCTGTCGACGGTTCTTGCCGTGGGGCTGGCGGTGCCGGTGGGGCTCATGTTCGACGGCACGCCGCTGCCGCTCGCCTGCGGGGTGTTTGTCGAGGTCTCGCTCGCGGCACTGCTCATGCTTCGCCTGAAAAAGCTCGAGGGTCGCGACCGCGGCTAAGACCGGGGGCGTCGCAGCGGAGCGGTGCTGCGCCTTCCTTCGAAGGCGCGGCGCATTCAGACAAGGGCGGCGTGTCATGCCCGGCGCGCCGTCCTTGATGTCATCCCCTCGGCGGCGTTGAGCCGGAAGACGGCCATGTCCCGGGCGAGATCGCGGGCATGGCCGCGCAGGCGCAGGCCCATCGCCGCCATCTCCTCGCTCAGTGCGGCGCTTTCCTGGGTCTGGCTGTCGAGCCGCGAGACGGCTTCCGAGAGGATCGAGAGCCGCTCGGACTGCCCCTTCGCGTCGTCCCTTATCTCGGCGATCATGTCGCTGACCGTGCTGACCGCGGTGACGATGGCCGAGAGCCGCCCGCCCGCCTCGTTCACCAGCTTCGCCCCTTCCGAGACCTGTTCCTCGCTGTCGAGGATCAGCTTCTTCACCCCCGCCGCGGCTTCGGAGGTGCGCTGCGCCAGCTGCCGGACCTCGGAGGCGACGACGGCAAAGCCCTTGCCCGACTCGCCGGCTCGCGCCGCCTCGACCCCGGCGTTGAGCGCGAGGAGGTTGGTCTGGAAGGAGATGTCGTCGATCAGGTCGATGATCTTGCCGACCTCGGACGAGCTCTGTTCGATCAGCCGCATGGCGGCGATGGCGCGGTCGGTGACCGTGCCGCCCTCCTCGGCGCTGTCGCGCGCGAGCCTAGCCTGTTCCGAGAGCTCGCCCGCCCGGCTTGCCGTGCCGCGCAGCGCCCCGGTGACGTCGGCCATGCCGCTGGCAGCGGTGCTGAGCTCCTGCGCCTGCCGCTCGCTGCGCATCGACAGGTCTCCGGTCACCTGCTCGAGGGCGCCGGCCTCCTCGTCGACCCCGTCGGCGGTGCGGCGGGCGCTGCCGAGCGCGTCGCGCAGCTGGGTGAGCGCGCGGTTGAAGTCCTGCCGCAGGGCTTCGAAGACGCCGTCCATCGGATCGTTCAGCGCACAGTCGAGGTCACGCTCGGCCAGGGCGTGGAAATGCCGCGAGAAGCGCGCGACCAGGTCCTGCGTCAGCTGCGCCGTGGCCTCGGCCCGCGCCCTGGCCTCGGCGGCGCGGTGGCTCTCGTCGGCGAGCTGCTCGGCGCTTTCGGCAAGCTGCTGGCGCCCGGCGTTGCGCTGCAGGATGGCGAGGGTGAGGATCAGCCCCTCCATGATCACGATGCCGCCGTGCAGCACCACGCGCATCACGTTCTCGACGAGGTCGGTCGAGGGGAAGACCAGCGCCGGCAGCAGCAGAACCAGCCCCAGATGCTGCGCCGCGACGAGCACGCAGCCGAAGATCAGCACGCTCACCCGCCCGAGGATCGAGATCCCGGCCAGCATCACGAAATAGACCATGTGCGTGTCGAGCTGCCAGGGGTGCAGCCGGTAGGCGGCGGTGAGCACCATGGCCTGCGCCAGCACGACCGCGGCGAGCACGTAGTCGGTCAGCCGGCCCTGCAACCGCATCGCGAGCGCGGCGACGGCAAGGAGCGCGCAGGAGGTCAGCGTGGCGGGCATGGTCACGTGGCCGAGGTAGAGGTCGGTGACCACGATGATCGGCATCAGCATGACGCCGAGCAGCACCAGCAGCATCTGTTCGGAGATGGCGCGCAGCCGCTCCTTGAGGCCCCCGGAGGCGGGTTGCGGGCGTTCGAACCTCATGACCGGCCCCCGCAGATCGAGGCCAGCACCGCGGCGTCGCGCGTGGCCCAGGCGCCGAGCGCGCCGAGCCGTGCCAATGGCGCGGGCCCGTCGAAGGAGGCCAGCGTGCCGAAGGGGGCCGAGACCGGCCCGACCGTCCGGCCGCCGGCGGCGCGGACCAGCGCGGGGGCGCCGGGCCCCCAGGGCGGCGCGATCACGAGGACCACGCCGGTGGCGCCGTCGCCGGGCGGAACCGCGCCCAGGGTCGCGACGATCCCGGCGCCGAGGCCGATACAAAGCACGAGTGCCAGCAGAAGCGCGGTCATGAAATCCTCAACTTTCTGTTCCATGACGCCTGCATAAGCGGCGAAGGTTTTCGAATTCGCTAATCACCCCCGGGAAATTTCGGGAAATTGAACGACGTCGCGGTATACGGTTGCATACCGATCTTCCCTCCCCGCGGCAAACGCGCTACATGCGCCGCAGCCGACTCAGCCATCGAAAGGGACACCCATGTCGAAGATCAAGGTCGAGAACCCCATCGTCGAGATGGACGGGGACGAGATGACCCGGATCATCTGGGACTTCATCAAGAAGAAACTGATCCTGCCCTACCTGGACGTCGATCTGCTCTACTACGATCTCGGGATCGAGGAGCGCGACCGCACCGAGGATCAGATCACCATCGACGCGGCCGAGAAGACGCGCGAGATCGGCGTGGCCGTCAAATGCGCGACGATCACCCCCGACGAGGCGCGGGTCGAGGAATTCGGCCTCAAGAAGATGTGGAAATCGCCCAACGGCACGATCCGCAACATCCTCGGCGGCGTCGTCTTCCGCCAGCCGATCATCTGCCGCAACGTGCCGCGCCTCGTGCCCGGCTGGACGCGCCCCATCGTCATTGGTCGCCATGCCTTCGGCGACCAGTACAAGGCCACCGACTTCACCTTCCCCGGTGCCGGCACGCTGACGATGAAATTCGTCGGCGAGGACGGCACGGTGATCGAGAAGGAGGTCTACAAGGCCCCCTCCGCCGGCGTCTACCAGGCGATGTACAACCTCGACAGCTCGATCATCGACTTCGCCCGGGCCTCGTTCAACTACGGGCTGATGATGGGCTGGCCGGTGTACCTGTCGACCAAGAACACCATCCTCAAGGCCTATGACGGTCGCTTCAAGGACCTCTTCCAGCAGGTCTTCGAGGAGGAATTCGCCGAGGAGTTCAAGAAGAAGAAGATCTGGTACGAGCACCGGCTGATCGACGACATGGTGGCCTGCGCCATGAAGTGGAACGGCGGTTTCGTCTGGGCCTGCAAGAACTACGACGGCGACGTGCAGTCCGACACCGTGGCGCAGGGCTTCGGCTCGCTCGGCCTGATGACCTCGCAGCTGATGACGCCGGACGGAAAGATCGTCGAGGCCGAGGCCGCGCATGGCACCGTCACCCGCCACTACCGCCAGCACCAGGCGGGCCAGGCGACCTCGACCAACTCGATCGCCTCGATCTTCGCCTGGACCGGCGGCCTCAAGCACCGCGCCAAGCTCGACGCCAACGCGCAGCTGATGAACTTCGCCGAGACGCTCGAGAAGGTGGTGGTGCAGACCGTGGAATCGGGCTGGATGACCAAGGACCTCGCGCTGCTCGTCGGGCCGGACCAGAAGTGGCTGACCACCATGGGCTTCCTCGAGAAAGTCGACCAGAACCTCAACAAGGCGCTCGGCACGGCCTGAGCCGCCAAGATGCGTCGCGTTGCGAAGCGGGCCCCCGGGCCCGCTTTTTGTTTCTGGCGGGAGCGGGCTCGCCGTCTTTCTGGCGGCCTCTAAGCTGCGGACCCGCCGAAGGGCGGAAGTGTTTGACCCCGTGCCGCGCGCGCGGCACCCTCGGGGCATTCAATGACCAAGCCATTTCTGGATCGGAGGCCCCATGCCCCTGCGCACCGCCTGTGCCGCCTGCCTGCTCGCCCTTCTCGCCCTGCCCGCCCATGCCGCCTGGACCCTGTCGCAGGGCAATGGCGCGGCGGCGATGAGCCAGTCCGCCGGCGCGACGAAGATCACCTTCTCCTGCAGCCGCAGCCACCCGGACAGCGTGACCGTGAGTTTCGAGCCGTGGCGCGGTGCCGCGCCGGCGGCCGTCATGCTCTGGATCGAGCTGCCCGACGGGCGCAACGACCGCCAGTCGATGGATCTCATCGCCGCCGACCGCGCTGCGCATTTCGCGCTTATGACCTCCTCGATGGTGCTCGGCAACCTGCAGCAGGCGGCCGCGCTCAGCTTCACCGACGGCGGCACCGAACTTGCCCGGACCGACGCGCGCGGCACCGGTGCCTTCCGCCTCGCGGTGCAGGAGCAGTGCCGGTTCTGAGCCGCGCCGCACGCCGCCCTGCCGGGTTTTCAGGCAGCCGCCCCGGCTGACGCTGCGCCGCAGCGAATGGCTCTTGACCTTCGCAATAAAGGTCAGCATTCCTGCCCCATGCTCCTCCTCGATAGCCCCCCTCCCGATCGACACACGCTGTGGGAAGACGTCCACGGCATCCTCGTCGGCACCACGCTCGTCGCGCTTGGGATCCAGTTCCTGCGCGCCTCCGGGCTGTTCACCGGCCAGGTCGCCGGCCTCGCGCTGGTGCTGGGAGAGCCCACCGGCCTGCGCTTCGGCCTGCTTTTCTTCCTGATGAACGCGCCCTTCTACATCCTCGCGGTGAAGCAGCTGGGCTGGCGCTTCACCATCAAGAGCTTCATCTCGGTCGTGCTGATGTCGAGCATGGTCGACCTCATGCCGCAGGCGCTGCACCTCGAGATCTCGCAGCCGCTCGCCGCCGCGCTCTTCGGGGTCTGCGCCGGGCTCGGGCTGCTCTCGCTCTTTCGCCACGGCGCGACGCTGGGCGGGGTCGGCATCGTGGCGCTCTGGCTGCAGGACACGCGCGGGATCAAGGCGGGCTACATCCAGCTCGGCTTCGACCTGCTGGTCTTCGCCTCGGCCTTCCTGTTCTTCCAGCCGGTGCAGGTGCTCTGGTCGCTCGTCGGCGCGATCATCCTCAACGCGCTCATCGCCATCAACCACCGCCGCGACCGATACATCGCGCGCTCCTGAGTGTTTCGGGCTGGTCCCGGCGGCAAAGGGCTGGCACTGAAGGGCAAACCCCTGCCCGAGGTCGTCCCGATGCCGCCAGCCAAGCCCCGCCGCGCCCTTCATCTTTCCCCAAGTACTCCCGCCGGAGGCGCCGTATGCCCGCGCTGATGCTGCAGGGTACCGGCTCGAACGTCGGCAAGTCGATGCTGGTCGCCGGGCTCTGCCGCGCCGCGCTGCGCCGGGGCATCAGGGTGGCGCCGTTCAAGCCGCAGAACATGTCGAACAATGCCGCCGTGACCGCCGACGGCGGCGAGATCGGCCGGGCACAGGCGTTGCAGGCGCGGGCCTGCGGGCTCGAGTCGATGACCGACATGAACCCGGTGCTGCTGAAACCCGAGAGCGACATGGGCGCGCAGGTGATCCTGCAGGGCCAGCGCATCGCCACCACGCAGGCGCGCGACTACGGCGGGCTGCGCGAACGGCTGATGGCGGGCGTGCTGGAGAGTTTCGAACGGCTGAAGGCGTCCCATGACCTCGTGCTGGTCGAGGGCGCGGGCAGCCCGGCCGAGGTCAACCTGCGCGCCCGCGACATCGCCAACATGGGCTTTGCCCGGGCGGCGGACGTGCCCGTGGTGCTCGCCGGTGACATCGACCGTGGCGGGGTGATCGCGCAGGTCGTCGGCACACAGGCGGTCATCGATCCCGAGGATGCCGTGCTGGTGAAAGGCTTCCTGATCAACAAGTTCCGCGGCGATCCTCGACTTTTCGACGACGGCTACGCGCTGATCGAGGCGACCACCGGCTGGCGCGGCTTCGGCGTGCTGCCGTGGTTCCGCGACGCGCACCTGCTGCCCGCGGAGGACGCGCTCGACCTGCCCCGCCGGTCGCGCGACCGCGGCCTCAAGGTGGTCTGCCTCGCGCTCTCGCGCATCGCCAATTTCGACGATCTCGACCCGCTGGTGCAGGAGCCGGGCGTGTCGCTCTCGATGATCGGGCCGGGCGAGGTGATCCCCGGCGACGCGGACCTCGTGATCCTTCCCGGCAGCAAGTCCACCCGCGGCGATCTCGCCTTCCTGCGCGCGCAGGGCTGGGACGTCGACCTTGCCGCCCATGTCCGGCGCGGCGGCCACGTGCTGGGGATCTGCGGCGGCTACCAGATGCTCGGGCGCAGCATCGCCGACCCCGGCGGGATCGAGGGGCCCGCGGGCAGAGATCCGGGCCTCGGCTTGCTCGAGGTCGACTCGGTGATGACCCCCGACAAGCGCCTCACCCGCGTGTGCGCGACCCACGCCGCGAGCGGGCTGCCGATCGAGGGCTACGAGATCCACATCGGCCGCACCGAGGGCCCGGACTGCGCCCGCCCCTTCGCGCATCTCGATGCTGCGCCCGAGGGCGCGACTTCGGCGGATGGCCGCGTCACCGGCAGCTACCTGCACGGGCTCTTCGCCGATGACGCCTTCCGCGCCGCCTGGCTCGAGGGGCTCGGCGTGCCGCGCAGCGGGCAGCGCTACGGCGCGAAGGTGGAGGCGGTGCTCGACGCGCTGGCCGACCACATGGAGGCGCATCTCGACGTCGAGGGCCTGCTCGCATTGGCGCGCTGATCCGCCCTGACAAAGGAAAACGCCCCCCGGTCTCCCGGAGGGCGCCACATCCCTGCCGCCGGCGGTCAGGCGGCCTGCGCCACCGCCCGCTTGGTCAGCACGCCGATCAGGTGCGCGCGGTAGGCGGCCGAGCCGTGCAGGTCGGTCATCAGCCCGTCCGCATCGACCGTCAGCCCGTCGAGCGCGGCGGCGGAGAAGTCGCCCGACAGCGCCTCCTCGGCCTCGGTCCAGCGGAAGACGCCGCCCTCCGAGGCGCCGGTGACCGCCACGCGCACCCCGTCCGCGAACTTGGCGACGAAGACGCCGACCAGCGCGAAGCGCGAGGCGGGCTGCTCGAACTTGATGTAGGCGGCCTTCTCGGGGACCGGGAACTTCACCGCGGTGATGATCTCGCCATCCTCGAGCGCCGTGGTGAACAGGCCCTCGAAGAAGTCATCCGCCGCGATCTCGCGGTTGGCGGTGACGATGGTCGCCCCCGAGGCCAGCGCCGCCGCCGGGTAGCAGGCCGCCGGGTCGTTGTTGGCAAGGCTGCCGCCGACGGTGCCGCGGTTGCGCACCGCCGGATCGCCGATGTTGCCCGCCAGCGCGGAAAGCGCCGGGTAGCTCGCCGCCGCCTCGCGCGCCACGGTGCCATGGGTGGTGCCGCCGCCGATGGTGACCACGCCACCCGCGCTCGACACGCCCTTGATCTCGTCGATCGAGGCGAGGCTCACCAGCACCGACGGCGCCGCCAGCCGCTGCTTCAGCGAGGGGATCAGCGTCTGCCCGCCCCCGAGCGCCTGCGCCTCTTCCTCGCCGAGCGCTGTGATGGCCTCGGCCACGCTCTTGGGTCTCACGATCTCGAAGCTGTACATCTACTTCCTCCTGGCGAAGGGCGAGCTGCCGGTCGCGGCGCCTCAACCCTTTCATCTTTCTCCAAATACTCACCTTCCCCGGCGCAAGATGCAAGCGCCTGCGCCGGGGAAAGGCTCAGCCCTGCATGGCCTGCCAGACGCGGTGCGGCGAGACCGGCATGTCGATATGCGCCACGGCGTGCCCTGCGTGGTTCAGCGCGTCGAGCACGGCGTTCACCACCGCGGGCGGCGAGCCGATGGCCCCGGCCTCGCCGCAGCCCTTCACCCCCAGCGGGTTGTGGGTGCAGGGCGTGGCGCAGCTGTGGTCCACCATGTAGAAAGGCACGTCCGAGGCGCGCGGCATGGCGTAATCCATGTAGCTCGCCGACAGCAGCTGGCCGTTCTCGTCGTAGACGCAGCTTTCCAGCAGCGCCTGGCCGATGCCCTGGGCAAGCCCGCCGTGCACCTGCCCCTCGACGATCATCGGGTTCACCACGTTACCGAAGTCGTCGGCGGCGGCGAACCGCTCGATGGTGACCTTGCCGGTGTCGGGATCGACCTCCACCTCGCAGGCATAGGCGCCGGCGGGATAGGTGAAGTTCGCCGGATCATAGAAGGCGGTCTCCTCGAGCCCGGGCTCGATCTCGGTGAGCGGGTAGTTGTGCGGCACGTAGGCGGCCAGCGTCACGTCGCCCCAGGCCACCGACTTGTCGGTGCCCGCGACCGAGAAGCGGCCGTCCTTGAGCTCGATGTCGCCCTCCGAGGCCTCCATCAGGTGGGCCGCGATCTTCTTGGCCTTGTTGATGATCTTCTCGGTGGCACGGACCATGGCCGAGCCGCAGACCGCAAGGCTGCGCGAGCCGTAGGTGCCCATGCCGAAGGGAATCTTCGAGGTGTCGCCATGGACGATCTCGATCATGCTCTCGTCGATGCCGAGCATGTCGGCCACCACCTGCGGGAAGGCGGTCTCGTGCCCCTGCCCGTGGCTGTGCGCGCCGACCATGACCGAGATCGAGCCGGTGGCGTTCACCCGCACGGTGGCGGCATCATAGAGCCCCGCGCGCGCGCCGAGCTGCCCGACGAGGTTCGACGGCGCGATGCCGCAGGCCTCGATGTAGCAGTTGACGCCAAGCCCGCGCAGCTTGCCCTTGGCCTCGCTCTCCGCGCGGCGGGCGGCGAAGCCGGGGACGTCGATCATCTCCTCGAGCTTGTCCATGGTCGCGACGTAGTTGCCGGTGTCGTATTCCACCGCCACCGGGGTCGCGTAGGGGAAACTCTCGATGAAGTTCTGACGGCGCAGCTTGATCGGGTCGACGCCGAGCTCGCGCGCCGCCTTGTCGACCAGCCGCTCGAGCTGGAAGGTCGCCTCGGGACGGCCCGCGCCGCGGTAGGCGTCGACCGGCACGGTGTTGGTGAAGACCGCCTTCACGTTCACCTGGATCGCCGGGGTCCTGTAGTTGCCGGCCATGAGCGTGCCGTGCAGCCAGGTCGGCACCGAGCTGGCGAAGGTCGACAGATACGCGCCCATGTTGGCCAGCGTGTCGGTGCGGATGCCGGTGAAGTTGTTGTCCGCGTCGAGCGCCAGCTCGATCTTCGTCACGTGGTCACGGCCATGCGCGTCGGACATGAAGGCCTCGGAGCGGGTCGCGGTCCATTTTACCGGACGGTTGATCTGCCGCGCCGCGAAGGTGACGAAGGCCTCCTCGGCATAGTGGAAGATCTTGGTGCCGAAGCCGCCGCCCACGTCGGGCGCGACCACGCGCAGCTTGTGCTCGGGGATGCCCAGCACGAAGGCGCCCATCAGCAGGCGGATCACGTGCGGGTTCTGCGAGGTGGTATAGAGCGTGGTCTCGTCGTTGGCGCGGGCGTATTCCGCCACCGCGACGCGCGGCTCCATCGGGTTGGCGACGAGGCGGTTGTTGACCAGCTCGAGCGTGGTGACATGCGCGGCCTCGGCAAAGGCCTTGTCCACCGCCGCCTGGTCCGAGCCGAACTGCCAGTCGTAGCAGAGGTTGTCGGAAAGATCGTCATGCACCCTGGCCGAATCCGCGCCGAGCGCCGCGCGCATGTCGACGACCGCGGGCAGTTCCTCGATCTCGAGCTCGATCGCCTCGGCCGCGTCGCGGGCCTGGTCGAGCGTCTCGGCGATCACCGCGCAGATCGGATCGCCGACGTGGCGCACCTTGCCCTGCGCGAGCACCGGGTGGGCCGGCTCCTTCATCGGCTGGCCGTTCTTGTCGGTCACCAGCCAGCCGCAGGGCAGCCCGCCGACGCCCTCGAAATCCTTGCCGGTGAAGATCCGCACGACCCCCGGCATCGCCTCGGCGGCGCTGGTGTCGATCGAGACGATCTTCCCGTGCGCCACGTCCGAGCGCAGGAAGTGGCAGTAGGTCTGCCCGTAGACGTTGATGTCGTCGGTGTACTTGCCGGCCCCGGTCAGGAAGCGCACGTCCTCGCGCCGCTTCTGGGCCGCTCCGATGCCATGATCCTTCGGCATGGGGTCTCCTCCCTCATATGCCGGCGGGAAAGGTCCGTCTCAACGGCCTTGCACCGCCTTGAACTCCACATCCGGCGGCCTCCATGCCCGCCGGTCCCTGCGTCGCCGGTGGCGATCTCCCGTCCGCCTCCGGCCGTCAAAGGCGCTGCATCGCGCCTTTCATCTTTCCGCAAATACTCATGGCACCGCGTCTCCCCACGCGCCGCCTGGGGTCAACGCGCGCCTCACTCGGCGGCGATGCTGCTCACGTCCTGGCCGCTCGCGGCGAGGATCGCCTTGACGATGTTGTGATAGCCGGTGCAGCGGCAGATGTTGCCCTCGAGATAGTGCCGCACCTCGGCCTCGCTGGGCTTGGGGTTCTCCTTCAGCAGCGCCGCCGCCGACATCACCATGCCCGGAGTGCAGAAGCCGCACTGCAGCCCGTGGTGGTCCTGGAAGGCCTGCTGGATCACGTTGAGCGAGCCGTCGGCATTGGCCTGGCCCTCGATCGTGCCCACCTCGGCGCCGTCGCATTCCGCGGCGAAGATGGTGCAGCCCTTCACGTTCGCGCCGTTGACGTGGATGTTGCAGGCGCCGCATTGCGAGGTGTCGCAGCCCACGTGGGTGCCCGTCAGATGCAGCTCGTCACGCAGAAACTCGGTCATGAGCATGTTGCCCCTGACCTCCTTCGAGACGGTCTTGCCGTTCACCGTCATCGTTACCTTGGTCATACGTACCCTCCCTGGGATGACTGTTCGGTTGTCGGTCGGTTCCACTCTGGCACGGGCGTCAGCCCGAAACCATCCGTTTGAACCAGCCTTTTTTCTTGCCCTCTTCCGCCGCTTCGCCCGCCGCCTCGGGATCGCTCGGCCCCTCGACCGCGTCCTGCAGGTTGGTGAAGAACTGGTCGGCCATCTTCTTGGCGAAACCGTCGATGATCCGGCTGCCGAGCTGCGCCAGCTTGCCGCCGACCTTGGCATCGACCTCGTAGGTCAGCTCGGTGCCGCCCTCGACCTCGCGGAAGCTCACGTCGGCGCCGCCCTTGGCAAAGCCCGCCGCGCCGCCCTTGCCCTCGCCCGACAGCGTCACGCGCTCGAGCTCGGCCATGTTCGAGAGGGTCACGAGCCCGGTGAAGGTCGCCTTCACCGGGCCGACCTTCTGCACCACGGTCGCCTCGAAGCCCTCGTCCGGCGTGCCGGTCAGCTCGGTGCAGCCGGGCACGCAGGCCTTGAGCACCTCGGGGTTCAGGATCGCTGCCCAGACCACCTCGCGCGGGGCCTTGATCACGCGGGAATCGCTCATCTGCATGGCTCTTGTCCTCTATGGTTGGCGTCCAGACTAGCAGGACGGGGCGTGGCGCCTATAAGACCAAAGGCGCAGCCCTGCCGCCTGCATCTTCGGGCGCTGTATTGCTTTTCCGTGCGGAGGATTGCGCCGATCGCGCGACTTCGCAACCCCGGAAGCGCGCCCCTGCACCGCTCAGCGCCGCGGCGGGATCGCGTAGGTGAGCGAGGCATGGGCGACCGGCTCGCGCGTGCCCTCGGAATAGAGCAGCACGTCGGTCACGCTGAGGCTGCGCCCCATCTTCAGCACCCGCGCCTCCGCCAGCAGGTCGCGCCCCGCCTCGGGCTTGCGCATGAAGTCTATCGAGCAATGGGTGGTCACGGTCAGCGCCTCGCGCCCGATCCGCGCCAGCGTCGCCACGTAGGCCGCGACATCGGCGAGCGCGAACATCGACGGGCCCGACACCGTGCCGCCCGGCCGCAGGTGCTGGTCGTCGGTGATCAGCCGCATCACCAGCAGCTCCTCGTCCATCCGGTCGATGGCGAACATGCCCTCGACCTGCGGAAACACCTCCGACAGGAAGCCCCTCATCTCCGGTATGGTGAACTGCAGCGCCATGCGACCTCCCGCCCCTTTCGCCCCTCGTCCTCGCTGGCTAGGCTGCCCGCGAGGATGGAGGAGGACAAGATGGCAATTCTGGAACGTCACGACACGGGGCCGGTCGCCCACCTACGGCTGAACGCGCCCGAGCGGCTCAACCCGCTGTCGGACGCGATGCTCGCGGCCCTGCAGGACCAGATCGACGCGCTGGCGCAGGACCAGGAAATCCGCGCCGTGGTGATCTCGGGCGCGGGCAAGGTGTTCTGCGCCGGCCACGACCTGCGCGAGATGCAGGCCGGGCGGCAGGCCGAGGACGGGGGCGCGGGCTATTTCGCGGGTCTCTTCGCCCGCTGCGCGACGGTGATGACCGGCCTCACCCGCCTGCCCCAGCCGGTGATCGCGCAGGTCCATGGCATTGCCGCCGCGGCGGGCTGCCAGCTGGTGGCAAGCTGCGACATGGCCATCGCCGCCGAGGATGCGCGCTTCGCCGTCAACGGGGTGAACATCGGCCTCTTCTGCTCGACCCCGATGGTGGCGCTGAGCCGCAACCTGCCGCGCAAGATGGCCTTCGAGATGCTGACCACCGGCCGCTTCATCGACGCCGCCGAGGCGCGCTCGGTCGGGCTGGTCAACCGCGTGGTGCCCGCCGAAGAGCTTCCCGCCGCGGCGCTGGCTCTGGCCGAGAGCGTCGCGTCGAAGCTGCCGCAGGCGGTGCGCATCGGCAAGGAGGCCTTCTACGCGCAGGCCGAGCTGCCGCTGGACGCGGCCTATGCGCTGACCGGTGAGGTGATGGTGGCGAACATGCTCGAGCGCGACACGGCAGAGGGCATCTCCGCCTTCCTCGAGAAGCGCCGGCCCGACTGGGCCGGTTGAGCGCTTGGCGGAAACCCGCTGACGAACGGGGATTTTTCGGAACCGGTGCGGCGGGGCGCGGCGTTCTCTGCGTATAACTCCGAACCACGTACAGGAGAGCAGCATGTTGCGTACCCTCACCTTCGCGGCGCTTTCGGCCGCCGCCCTCGCCACCCCGATGGCCGCCAGCGCCGCCCCCAAGGGCTGCCCGCCGGGCCTCGCCAAGAAGAACGAGGCCTGCATGCCGCCGGGCCAGTACAAGAAGCTGCCGCAGGCGCGCCACGACCGCGATTACGACCGGGACCATGACCGCGACCGTCACCGCGACCGCGACCGGGACGAGATCCACGTGCACCGCTACGACCGCGGCGAGCGGATCCGCGACAATTACATCGTGATCCGCGATCCGGGCCGCTACCGGCTCGACCCGCGCCGGACCTATTACAACGTGGACGACTACGTCTACCGCGTCGACCCGGACACCGGCGCCGTGCTCGACATCATCGGCGGCATCGCGCAGCTCTCGAAGTGAGGCGCGACAGGGGGGCGCCGCCCCCCTGACCCCGGACATCCCGACCGAAAAGCCAAGGACCGGCGCGCTGACCCAGCCGCCGGTCCTTCTTTTCTTTCCAAATACGCACGTCGCGACCCCGCAACGGGCGCACTGACCGATTAACGCGACAGGCGCGTCACTCGGCGGCCACCTTGCCGGGGCGCAGCATCGGCTTGAGGTAATGCCCGGTGTGCGAGCGCCCGACCTCGGCCACCTCTTCCGGAGTGCCGGTGGCGACGATCTGGCCGCCGCCGTCACCGCCCTCGGGGCCGATGTCGATGATGTGGTCGGCGGTCTTGATGACGTCGAGGTTGTGCTCGATCACCACCACCGTGTTGCCCTGCTCCACCAACTCGTGCAGCACCTCGAGCAGCTTGCGCACGTCCTCGAAATGCAGGCCCGTGGTGGGCTCGTCGAGGATGTAGAGCGTCCGGCCGGTCGAGCGTTTCGCCAGTTCCTTCGACAATTTCACCCGCTGCGCCTCGCCGCCCGAGAGGGTCGTCGCCTGCTGGCCGACCTTCACGTAGCTGAGGCCGACGCGCATCAGCGCGTCCATCTTCTCGCGGATCGAGGGCACCGCCTGGAAGAACTCCTGCGCCTCCTCGACGGTCATGTCGAGCACGTCGGCGATGCTCTTGCCCTTGAAGTGGATCTCCAGCGTCTCGCGGTTGTAGCGCTTGCCCTTGCAGGTCTCGCACTCGACGTAGACGTCGGGCAGGAAGTGCATCTCGATCTTGATGAGGCCGTCGCCCTGGCAGGCCTCGCAGCGCCCGCCCTTCACGTTGAACGAGAAGCGGCCCGGCTTGTAGCCCCGCGCCTTGGCCTCGGGGAGCCCGGCGAACCAGTCGCGGATCGGGGTGAAGGCGCCGGTGTAGGTCGCGGGATTCGAGCGCGGCGTGCGGCCGATCGGGCGCTGGTCGATGTCGATGACCTTGTCGAGATACTCGAAGCCCTTGATCGTCTCGCAGGGCGCCGGGGTCTCGCGCGCGCCATTGAGCCGCATCGCGGCGTTCTTGTAGAGCGTCTCGATGGTCAGCGTGGACTTGCCGCCGCCCGAGACGCCGGTGACGCAGACGAACTTGCCCAGCGGGAACTCGGCGGTCACCTCCTTGAGGTTGTTGCCGGTCGCCTTGACCACCTTCAGCAGCTTGCCGTTGCCCTTGCGCCGCTCGGTCGGCACGGCGATCTCGCGCGTGCCGGCGAGGTACTGGCCGGTGAGGCTGGCGGGATCGTCCGAGATCATCTGCGGTGTGCCGTGGCTGACCACCTGGCCGCCGTGCACCCCGGCGCCGGGGCCGATGTCGAAGACGTAGTCGGCCTGGCGGATCATGTCCTCGTCATGCTCGACGACGATCACCGTGTTGCCCTGGTCGCGCAGCGATTTCAGCGTGCCGATCAGCCGGTCGTTGTCGCGCTGGTGCAGGCCGATCGACGGCTCGTCGAGCACGTAGAGCACTCCGGTCAGCCCCGAGCCGATCTGGCTGGCGAGACGGATGCGCTGGCTCTCGCCGCCCGAGAGCGTGCCGGCCGAGCGCGACATGGTCAGGTACTCGAGCCCGACGTTGTTGAGGAAACCGAGCCGCTCGCGGATCTCCTTGAGGATGGCGCGGGCGATCTCGTTCTTCTGACCCGAGAGCGCCTCGGGCACGGTCTCGATCCAGGAATGCGCCTCCTTGATCGACATCTGCACCACCTGGCCGACGTGCAGCAGCGTGCCCTTCTCGGCCGAGCCGATCTTCACCGCCAGCGCCTCGGGGCGCAGGCGGTAGCCGCCGCACGCGCCGCAAGGGCGGTTGTTCTGGTAGCGCTCGAACTCCTCGCGCACCCAGGCGCTGTCGGTCTCGCGGTAGCGGCGCTGCATGTTGGGGATCACGCCCTCGAAGGCGCGGGTCACCTGGTAGACGCGGCCGCCCTCGTCGTAGCGGAAGGGAATCTCCTCCTTGCCCGAGCCGTGCAGGAACACGTCCTGCACCTTCTGCGGCAGGTCCTTCCAGCGCGCGTTCTTGTTGAACTCGTAGTGCTTGGCGATCGACTCGATGGTCTGCAGGAAATAGGGCGACTTGCCCTTGCGCCAGGGCGCGATGGCGCCGTCGGCGACCTTCAGCGTCACGTCCGGCACCACCAGCTGCTCGTCGAAGAAGAGCTCGACGCCGAGCCCGTCGCAATCCGGGCAGGCGCCGACGGGGGCGTTGAAGGAGAACAGGCGCGGCTCGATCTCGGAGATGGTGAAGCCGCTGACCGGGCAGGAGAAGTTTTCCGAGAAGGTGATCCGCTCGGGCTCTCCCTCATCCTCGCGCGGAGCGGTTTCCAGCACGGCGATGCCCGAGGCGAGGTCAAGCGCGGTGCGGAAGCTGTCGGCGAGGCGCGTCTCGAGCCCCTCGCGCACGACGATGCGATCGACCACCACGTCGATGTCGTGGCGGAACTTCTTGTCGAGGGTCGGCGGCTCGTCGAGCTCGTAGAACTGCCCGTCGACCTTCACCCGCTGGAAGCCCTGCTTGCGCAGCTCGAGGAATTCCTTGCGGTACTCGCCCTTGCGATCGCGGATGATCGGCGCGAGCAGGTAGCCGCGCGTGCCCTCCTCCAGCGCCATGACGCGGTCGACCATGTCCTGCACCTGCTGCGCCTCGATGGGCAGGCCGGTGGCCGGGCTGTAGGGCGTGCCGACGCGGGCGAAGAGCAGGCGCAGGTAGTCGTAGATCTCGGTGACCGTGCCGACGGTCGAGCGCGGGTTCTTCGAGGTGGTCTTCTGCTCGATCGAGATCGCCGGCGAGAGGCCCGAGATATGGTCGACGTCGGGCTTTTCCATCATGTCGAGGAACTGCCGGGCATAGGCCGAGAGCGACTCGACGTAGCGGCGCTGGCCCTCGGCGTAGATCGTGTCGAAGGCGAGCGACGACTTGCCCGAGCCCGACAGCCCGGTGATCACCACCAGCTCGTCGCGCGGGATGTCGACGTCGATGTTCTTGAGATTGTGCTCGCGCGCGCCGCGCACTTCGATCTGCTTGAGCTCTGGCATGAGACCCTCGGGAAAGGAACGCCCCTACACATAGGGGAAACGCCCCGGATCGCAATGGGTAAATGAGAACTTAAGTGGAACATGCAGGGCGGGAATGCGCGTTTGCATCCTAGCGCATCGGCGCGCGGACGGGGAGCAACTCTCTTCGAAGAGAGTTGCAAAAGCCTTCGAAGGCTTTTGCCCTGCTCAACGATAGCGCAGCGAGACGCCCCCGGTGAAGAGATGCACCTTGGCCGGAGCCGCCGTCAGCCCCACCTCGGTGCCGCGCAGGCCCTGGTGGATGCCGGGCAGCTTGGCGATCACCGCCTCCTTGCAGCCGGGCTGAGGCTCGAAATGCAGCAGCGTCACCTCGCCGAGCGCCTCGGTCAGCGCGACCCTGCCGGAGTAGATGGGCGCGCCCGGGGCCTCGGTGAAATCCTCGGGGCGAATGCCGACGTTGACCTTCAGCCCCATGTCGGCCCCGGTCGTCGGCACGTCCGAGACCGCCGTGCCGCCGGTCTGCAGCCTGACGGTGGTCTGCGGCCCGGTGGCAACCACCTCTCCCGCGATCATGTTCATCGCCGGAGAGCCGATGAACTGCGCGACGAACTCGCTGTTCGGGGTCTCGTAGAGCTCGAGCGGCGAGCCGACCTGCGCGATGCCCTTGTTGGCCAGCACCACGATCCGGTCCGCCAGCGTCATCGCCTCGACCTGGTCATGGGTGACGTAGATCATCGTGCGGTCGGGCATCTTCTCCTTCAGCTGGGCGATCTCGATCCGGGTCGCGACGCGCAGCGCCGCGTCGAGGTTCGAGAGCGGCTCGTCGAAGAGGTAGACCTTGGGGTCGCGCACGATGGCGCGGCCGATGGCGACGCGCTGGCGCTGCCCTCCCGAGAGCGCCTTGGGCAGGCGGTCGAGGTAGGGCTCGAGCTGCAGCATCTTCGCCGCGCGCGCGACGGCCTCGGTGATCTCGGCCTTGCTCTTCTTGGCGATCTGCAGCGCGAAGGACATGTTGTCCCGCACCGTCATGTGCGGGTAGAGCGCGTAGCTCTGGAACACCATGGCGATGCCGCGCTGCGCCGGGGGCACGTCGTTGACCAGCTGCCCCTCGATTTCGAGCGTGCCGCCGGTGATGCGCTCGAGCCCGGCGATCATCCGCAGGAGCGTGGACTTGCCGCAGCCCGAGGGGCCGACGAAGACGATGAGCTCGCCCGCCTTGATGTCGAGGTCGATGTCCTTCAGCACCTCGACGGTGCCGCCGTAGGTCTTTCCGACATCGGTCAGTTTCAGGTCCGCCATCGTCTCCGCTCCCCCTCTCTTACCGTTTCGTCACATCTTCAGCGCCAGCGCGGGCTGCCAGGGCCCGAGGTGGAACTTGCCGTCCGGCGCGGTGCCGGTCGAGCCGAGCTCGACACCGACCTGCTGCCATTTGCCCGCGGGCGCGTCGATCACCGCCGGTTCCGGCCCGATGTTGAAGGCGCAGAAAAGCTCCTCCCTGCCGTCCTTGCGGCGGAAGCTGAGCACCGAGCCCTCGGTCCGCAGGTCGGAGATCTCGCCCTTGCCGAGCGCCGAGTGGGCGTGGCGGAAGGCGATGGCACGGCGGTAGTGATGCAGGATCGCCGCCGGGTCCTTCTCCTGGTCCTCGACGGTCATGCGCAGGTGCTCGTGGCTGACCGGCAGCCAGGGCTGGCCGGTGGTGAAGCCGCCGTGATGCGCGTTCGGCTCCCAGACCATCGGCGTGCGGCAGCCGTCGCGGCCCGTGAAGGCGGGCCAGAACATGATGCCATAGGGATCCTGCAGGTCCTCGAAGGCCAGCACCGCCTCGGGCAGCGCCAGTTCCTCGCCCTGGTAGATGCAGGCCGAGCCGCGCAGGCACATCATCAGCGTGGTGTAGAGCCGCGCCCCGGCGTCGCCGATGCCCCAGCGCGTCACGTGGCGCTCGACGTCGTGGTTGGAGAAGGCCCAGCAGGCCCAGCCGTCGCCCGCGACCTCGGCCACCTTGTCCATCACCTCCTTGACGTAGTCGGCGGTCGGCGCGCGCTTGGACAGCAGCTCGAAGGCGTAGGACATCTGCAGATGGTCTCTGCCCGAGGTGTACTCGCCCAGCACTTCGAGCCCGCGCAGGTCCTCGCCGATCTCGCCCACGGCGGCGGCGTTGTAGCGGTCCATCAGCTTGCGCAGCTTGGCGAGGAACTCGAGGTTCTCGGGCTGGGTCTTGTCGTAGAGGTGTTCCTGCCAGGTGTAGGGGTTCACCGCCGGGGCGGTGATCGGGTTGCGCCGCTCGGGCGCCAGCGGCGGGTTGTCGCGCAGCCCGGCGTCGTGGACGTAGAAGTTCACCGTATCGAGCCGGAAGCCGTTCACCCCCCGGTCGAGCCAGAACTGCGCCACGTCGAGCAGCGCCTGCTGCACCTGCGGCTCGTGGAAGTTCAGGTCGGGCTGCGAGGTCAGGAAGTTGTGCAGGTAGTACTGGCAGCGCGTGGTGTCCCATTGCCAGGCCGAGCCGCCGAAGATCGACAGCCAGTTGTTGGGCGGCGTGCCGTCGGGCTTGGCGTCGGCCCAGACGTACCAGTTGGCCCGCGCGTTGTCCTTCGACGAGCGGCTCTCGGCGAACCAGGGGTGCTGGTCCGAGCTGTGCGACATGACGAGGTCGATCAGCACCTTGATCCCGAGGCGGTGCGCCGTCTCGATCAGCACGTCGAAATCGGCGAGGCTGCCGAACATCGGATCGACGTCGCAGTAGTCGCTGACGTCATAGCCGAAGTCCTTCATCGGCGAGCGGAAGAAGGGCGAGATCCAGACCGCGTCGACGCCCAGCGAGGCGATGTGCGGCAGTCGGCGCGAGATGCCGAGCAGATCGCCGATGCCGTCGCCGTTGCTGTCCTGGAAGCTGCGCGGGTAGACTTGGTAGATCACCGCGCCGCGCCACCAGTCACGGTCTTCGCTCGAGGGGACTGGGAGGGTGTTTTTGCTCATGGGACTGTTCTTTCGATCACTTCACGGAGCCTGCCAGCAGGCCGCGTACCAGATATTTCTGCATGGCGAAGAAGACCACCAGCGGCACGACGATCGACACGAAGGCCGAGGTTGCAAGGATCTCCCATTGCCCTCCGCGCGAGCCCATCAGGTTGACCAGCCGGGCGGTCAGCACCAGCCGGTCATCATCGGTGCCGAGGAAGACCAGCGCCACCAGCAGGTCGTTCCAGGTCCAGAGGAACTGGAAGATGGCAAAGCTCGCCAGCGCCGGGAAGGAGAGCGGCAGCACGATCTTGGTGAAGATCTGGAAATCCGAGGCGCCGTCGACGCGGGCGTTCTCGATGATGTCCTTGGGCAGGCCGACCATGTAGTTGCGCAGAAGGTAGATGGCGAGCGGCAGGCCGAAGCCGGTATGCGCCAGCCAGACCCCGAGGTAGCCCTTGCCGATGCCGATCGCGTTGTGCAGTTGCAAGAGCGGGATCAGCGCCAGCTGCAGCGGCACCACCAGCAGCGCCACCACACCGGCGATCAGCAGCGCGCGGCCGGGGAACTCCATCCAGGCCAGCGCATAGGCGGCGAAGGCGGCGACGAGGATCGGGATCACCGTCGCCGGGATCGCCACCGTCAGCGTATTCAGGAATGCCTGTCCGACCCCTGCCCCGGCGGTCGTGCCGAATAGCACGTTGCTGTAATTCTCCAGCGTGAACTCGGGCGGCGTCGTGGCGGTGGCGAAGACGCGCGGCAGCCGCCCGCCCTCGAAGCTCGCGGGGCCGCTCAGGCGGAACTCGCCGGTCTTCTCGACCGAGAGCTGCACGCCGTCCTTGAGATCGGCGGTCGCGCCGGGCTCGTAGGCCTCGGGCTCGCGCGACGAGGTGCCCCAGGCCGAGAGCGTTGTCTCGGCCGCGCCGAAGAGGTTGCCGTCGATGACGTAGAGCCCGCCCTCCTCGTGCTCGTCGCCCTCGATGCGGATCGCCGGCAGCTGGCCCTTCTGCGCCGAGAAGGCCGACCACCAGCCCGAGTTGCTGATCTGCTCGGCGGTCCGGAAGGACGAGACCAGCAGGCCCACCGTCGGGAAGAGCCAGAGCGCCACGAGCAGCGCCACCGAGAGGTGCACCGCCCAGGTGAGGGTGGATTTCTGTCCTGCCATGCCTTCCATGTCCGGCCCTCCCTCAGCGCATCTCGCGGCGCGCGTTGATCACGTTCCACACCAGGATCGGCGAGACCAGCAGCATGATGACCATGGCCGCGGCCGAGCCGACGCCCCAGTCGAAGGCGCGGAAGAGCTTGTCGTACATGTAGTTGGCCAGCACCTGCGTCTGCCACTGGCCGTTGGTCATGGCGAGCACGATGTCGAAGACCTTCAGCACCACCAGCGTGATCGTCGTCCAGACCACCACGATGGTCGAGCGGATCTGCGGCACCTTGATCTTGAAGAAGATCTGGAACGGGTTCGCGCCGTCGACGATGGCGGCCTCGACCGTCTCCTCCGGGATGCCGCGCAGCGCTGCACCGAGGATCACCATGGCAAAGCCGGTCTGGATCCAGATCAGCACCACCATCAGCAGGAAGTTGTTCCAGGGGGTGATCGTCAGCCAGGTCTGCGGCGCGCCGCCGAGCCAGACCCAGATGGCGTTGAGGATGCCGATCTGCTCCTGCCCGACGGGGCGGAAGTCGTAGACCAGCTTCCAGATCACCGAGGCGCCGACGAAGGAGATCGCCATCGGCATGAAGATCAGCGATTTCGCGATATTGCCCCAGCGGATGCGGTCGGTCAGCTGCGCCGCCAAGAGGCCGAAACCGGTCGAGGCGGCGGGCACCACGATCAGCCACAGCATGTTGTTGCGGATCGCCTCCCAGAACTTCGCCTCGCGCAGCATCTGCTGGTAGTTCGCCAGCCCGACGAAGGAGCCGCCCTGGTTGCGGTCGGTGAGCGAAAGCCAGAAGGTCGCGACCACCGGGTAGGCAAGGTAGACCCCCAGCGCGAAGATCGCGGGAAACAGGAAGAGCCAGGGCCGGATCATCTCGGCGCGGCGGATGTTGCGGCCGATGTTGGGGCCGCGCGCCGGGAAGAGCACCTTGTCGAGCAGCAGGTTGGACAGCCAGAAATAGCCGATGCAGCCGCCGAGCCCGATCACGATGGTCAACACGGCCTGAAGTGCCGGATGCATGACGTCCTCCCCGTCCCGTGCAGTCATCCGGGGCGCCGCAAATCTCTTCGAAGAGATTTGCAACTTCCTTCGAAGGAAGTTGCGTCGCGGCGCCCCGGGGTCAGTCTAAACCGTCTTACTTGTTGGCGTCCCAGCTTTTCTGGATCGCGGTCGCGACATCCTCGGCCGACTTGCCGCCGACGTAATCGACCATGCCGGTCCAGAAGCTGCCCGCGCCGACCGCGCCGGGCATGAGGTCCGAGGCGTCGAAGCGGAAGGTCGTGGCATCGAGCAGGATCTCGCCCATCTTCTTCAGCGGCGCGGAGCCGTAGAGCTCGGCATTGGCTTCCTTGTAGGGGGTCAGGAAGCCCGACTGCGCCATCCAGATCTCATGCGCGATCGGGGTCTTCAGGAACTCGATGAAGGCCCGGGCCGCGTCGCTGTCCTTGGTGATGAAGGCGAGCGTGCCCGCGCCCAGCACCGGCTGGCCGAGGTCCTTGCTCTCGTAGGCGGGCATGTAGAAGAAGTCGGCGTCGACGCCCATCTGCGTGCCCTCGGGGAAGAAGGTCGGGATGAAGCTGGCCTGGTGGTGCATGTAGCACTGCGGCGGCGAGGCGAAGAGACCCGCCGGGCTCTCGCGGAAGTCGGTGGTCGCCACCGCGCCGGTGCCGCCGTTGACGAAGGCGTCGTTCTTGGCGAACCAGCCGAACTCGTCGATCGCCTCGATCACCTTGGGATCGTTGAACGGGATCTCGTTGCTGACCCACTGGTCATAGACCTCGGGCGGCTGCACGCGCAGCATCATGTCCTCGACCCAGTCGGTCGCCGGCCAGCCTGTCGCGCCGCCAGAACCGAGGCCGATGCACCACGGCGTCTGGCCCTCGGAGGCGATCTGCTCGGTCAGCGCCTTCAGCTCCTCCATGGTGGTCGGAACCTCGTAGCCCGCGTCCTCGAAGTTCTCGGGCACGTAGAAGACCAGCGATTTCACGTCGATCTTGTAGGGGAAGGCGTAGAGCTGCGTGCCGTCCTTGCCCTCGAAGGAGCCGAGGCTCACCCAGCTCTCGCCGGCGGCATAGTTCTCGCGCAGCCAGTCGGCGGTCTCGTCGCCGAGCGGCGTGACGTAGCCCTTCTTGACGAGGTCGGCGATCAGGCCCGGCTGCGGCAGGATGGCGATGTTGGGCGGGCTGCCCGCCTCGGTGTCGATGACGATCTGCTGCTCGTAGGTCTCGGAGGAGGCGTAGCTCACCGTCGCGCCGGTGGCCTCCTCGAAATAGGCGAGCACCGTCTCGACCAGCTGCTGGTCGTCGCCGCGCCACGGCCCGAAGATCGACAGGGTCTGGCCCTTGAGGTCATGCGCCGCGCCGAAGGCGTCGAGGCTGTCCCAGTTGAAACCGCCCTCGCCGGGGGTGAACTTCATCTCGGCCTGGGCCGCGCCCGCGCAGAGCGCCAGCGCCGCCACCGATCCGAGAATGGCGCGAGCACCGCGGACAGCTGTGTTTCGCTTGGTCATGTCGTCAAGTTCCTCCCGGTGTGTCGCGGCTCTGACGGCCGCAAGAAATGTGAGCATTTCCGGCGCTCGGGGCACTCCTCACCCCAAAGCGCTTTGAGACCCTTGCAGCCTCACGCGTTTGACCCCGACTTGTCAATCACGCAATGCGTTGTGCAGCTGCAAAATAAATGCTGCAGCGCAGCTATCCCGGTGGATCTCAAAGGGTCTTCCCGAATGCCCCTTTTTGCCGTTACTGTCGCTAGATACCGAAGCGCTTTGGAAGCCTCTCCGATGAACCTCAAGCAACTGGCCGCGCATCTCAATCTGTCGCAGACCACCGTGAGTCGCGCCCTCAACGGCTACCCGGAGGTCAACGAGCAGACCCGCAAGCGCGTCATGGAGGCGGCGCAGGCGCTCAACTATGCCCCGAATGCGCGGGCCAAGGGGCTGGCGACGGGACGCGCCATGGCGATCGGCCACGTGATTCCGATCTCGACGCAGCACCAGATGATGAACCCGGTCTTCGGTGACTTCATAGCTGGCGCATCGGACGAATACGTCAAGGCCGGATACGACATGACCCTGTCGATGACCGGCGACCGCGACGAGGAGGAGAACTACCGCCGGCTCAAGGCCAAGGGCAATGTCGACGGCATCATCGTGCACGGCCCCTCGATGCAGGACGGGCGCATCCCCTTCCTGCGCCAGCTCGGCCTGCCCTTCGTCGTGCACGGCCGCGCCACCGATCTCGAGGTGCCCTACAGCTGGGTCGACATGAACAACACCCATGCCTTCCAGCGCGCCACCGACTTCCTGCTCGACCTCGGGCACCGCCGCATCGCGCTGATCAACGGGCTCGAGTTCATGGACTTCGCCCATCGCCGGCGGCACGGGTTCGAGCAGGCCCTCGCCGGGCGCGGCGTCGCGCCCGACCCGCGCTACATGGCCTCGGGCGAGATGACCGAGACCTACGGCTTCGAGGCGGCGGCGCGGATGCTCGCCCTGCCCGACCGGCCGACCGCGATGATCACCTCGTCGGTCATCGCCGCCATCGGCATCCGCCGCGCCATTCATGGCGCCGGGCTCGAGATGGGGCGCGACGTGTCGGTGATCACCCATGACGACGACCTCAGCTTCCTGCGCAACGGGCCGGACGTGCCGATCTTCACCGCCACCCGCTCCTCGGTCTACGAGGCCGGGCGGATCGCCGCCTCGATGCTGCTCGCACAGATCGCCGACCCGGAGCTTCCGGCCCAGCAGCGGCTGCTCGAGGCGCAGCTGATCATCGGCGGCTCCACCGGACCCGTTCCCGCCGCGGCATAACCACCATACCACGCCCCCGTCACTCTTCGACAAGGACAGGCCATGCAGTTCACCCGCAGGGATTTTCCCGAGGACTTCCTCTTCGGCGTCGCCACCTCCAGCTACCAGATCGAGGGCCATGCCTTCGGCGGCGCGGGACGCACCCACTGGGATGACTTCGCCGCCACCCCCGGTAACGTCGTGCGCGCCGAGAACGGCGACCGCGCCTGTGACCACTACCACCGCTACGAGGAGGACCTCGACCTCGTGAAGGGCGCGGGGCTCGACGCCTACCGCTTCTCGACCAGCTGGGCGCGCGTGCTGCCCGAGGGGCGCGGACAGGTCAACGAGGCCGGGCTCGACTTCTACGACCGGCTGACCGACGCCATGCTCGAGCGCGGCATCAAGCCCTGCGCCACGCTCTACCACTGGGAGCTGCCCTCGCCGCTCGCCGACATGGGCGGCTGGCGCAACCGCGACGTGGCCAGCTGGTTCGGCGATTTCACCGAGGTGCTGATGAAGCGGATCGGCGACCGGATGTACTCGGTCGCGCCGATCAACGAGCCGTGGTGCGTGGCGTGGCTCTCGCATTTCATGGGCTTCCACGCCCCCGGCCTGCGCGACATCCGCGCCACCGCCCGCGCCATGCACCACGTGCTGCTGGCCCATGGCCGCGCCATCGAGGTGATGCGCGGGCTCGGGATGAAGAACCTCGGCGGCGTCTTCAACATGGAATGGTCGACCCCCGCCAATGACACCGACGACGCGCGCCACGCGGCGGCGCTCTATGACGGCATCTACAACCGCTGGTTCACCGGCGGCGTGTTCAGGGGCGAATACCCGCAGGTCGTGCTCGACGGGCTGGAGCCGCACCTGCCGAAGGGCTGGCAGGACGATTTCCCCACCATCACGCAGAAGCTCGACTGGTGCGGGCTCAACTACTACACGCGCAAGGTGATCGAGCCCACGTCCGGCGCCTGGCCCGCGCTCGGCGAGGTCGAGGGCCCGCTGCCCAAGACCTTCATGGACTGGGAGATCTACCCGCAGGGCCTGTCGCAGTTCCTCACCCGCCTCGCCACCGAGTACACCGGCGACATCCCGCTCTACGTGACCGAGAACGGCATGGCCGCGCCCGACCCGCTGGTGAACGGCGGCGTGGACGACCAGGACCGCATCGCCTATCTCGATGATCACCTCGCCGAGGTCCGCCGCGCCATCGCGGGCGGTGCTCCGGTGAAGGGCTATTTCGCCTGGTCGCTGCTCGACAACTACGAATGGAGCCTCGGCTACGAAAAACGCTTCGGGCTGGTGCATGTGGACTTCGACACCCTTGAACGCACGCCCAAAGCCTCATACCACGCGCTGGCGAGAGCGCTAACGGAGTAAGGCATCATGAGCATCGGCGGCACGGCAGTCCTGGCGGATATCGGCGGCACCAACACCCGGGTGGCGCTCAGCAAAGGCGGCAAGCTGATCGAGGGATCGGTGAAGCGCTACCGCAACGCCGAGAACGACGGCATCGGTGCCGTGCTGAAGCACTACCTCGCCGAGGCCGGCGCGACGGTCGAGGCGGCCTGCGTCGCCGTGGCCGGCCCGGTGCGCGACGGCGCGGGGCGGCTGACCAACATCGACTGGGAGATCGACCGCCCGACCTTGGCCGAGGCCACCGGCGCCGCGACCATCTCGGTGCTCAACGACCTGCAGGCGCAGGGCCACGCGCTCGGCCACATCTCGGACGAGTTCCTCACCCCGATCCTGCCCGGCCTGCCGTCGAGCCCGCAGTCGGCGCGGCTGGTGGTCGGCATCGGCACCGGCATGAACGCCGCCCCGGTCTACCGGCTGGGCGAGCGCACGCTGGTGCCGCCCTCGGAAGCGGGCCACGTGGCGATCCCGGTGCAGACCGACGACGAGATGCGCCTGCTGCGCTACATCGAGCGCAAGCACGAGGGGCCGAGCGTCGAGCACATCCTCTCGGGGCGCGGCTTCGAGCGGGTCTATGCCTGGCTCTGCGACGAGGACGGCGCGGGCGCGCCGCTCGAGGCGCAGCAGATCATGGAGGCGGTGCAGGCCGGTACCGACCCGCGCGCGCTGCGCGCCATCGAGGTCTTCGTGCGGATGATGGGCCGGGTGTGCAGCAACCTCGCGCTCACCACCCTGCCCTTCGGCGGCATCTACCTGATCGGCGGCGTGGCGCGGCATTTCGGCCCGTACCTGACGACGGGCGCCTTCGAGGAGACCTTCTGCGACCGCGGCCGCTTTGCCGAGTTCATGAAGCAGTTCCCGGTGAGCCTTGTGACCGACGATTATGCGGCGCTCACGGGTTGTGCCTGCCACTTGAGCGAATTGCCCTGAAACTTGGCGCGTTACGCAAGGAGGTTGCCTTTGCGTAACAAAAGCTGTTCATCAATTGTGCAAACGCCCTAGGTCGACCGGCGCAACCCTTCGTCTTGTCCAAAGCGAGTGCCTATCCATGACCCCTACCGCCTCCCTGCGCGAGTCCATCATCCAGCATCTGCGCTATTCCTTCGGAAAGGATCCCGAGCACGCGATCCTCGAGGACTGGCGCATGGCGCTGAGCTACGCGGTGCGCGACAAGATCACCGATGCCTGGATCGGCGCGACCGGCAAGACCTACGACTCGGGGGCGAAGCGGGTCTACTACCTGTCGATGGAATTCCTCATCGGGCGGCTGCTCGAGGACGGCATCGTGAACCTCGAGCTGGTCGACGAGGCGAAGGCCGTGCTCGAGGAATTCGGCAAGGATTACGAGCTGGTGCTGGCCGACGAGCCTGATGCGGCGCTCGGCAACGGCGGTCTCGGGCGGCTCGCGGCCTGCTTCCTCGAGAGCCTGTCGACCATCGGCTGCCCGGCGCATGGCTACGGCATCCGCTACGAGCACGGGCTCTTCCGCCAGAGCTTCGTCGACGGGCGGCAGGTGGAGCAGCCCGAGCACTGGCTCGAGCAGCGCCACGCCTGGGAATTCGAGCGCCCCGAGGTCCGCTACCGCATCGGCTTCGGCGGCCACGTCGATCGCCGCGGCGAGACGGTGCGCTGGTATCCGTCCGAGGTGGTCGAGGCCGAGGCCTTCGACACGCCGGTGGTCGGCTGGAAGGGCCGCTGGGCCAACACGCTACGGCTCTGGTCGGGCCGCGCCATCCACCCCTTCGACCTTGACCGGTTCAACCACGGTGACTTCGCCGGGGCGGCCCAGCCCGAGGCGCTGGCGCGCACCATCTCCCGCGTGCTCTACCCCGACGACACCACCGAGCAGGGCAAGGAGCTGCGGCTCAAGCAGGAATACTTCCTGACCGCCGCCGCGCTGCGCGACATCCTGCGCCGCTTCAACAACCAGTTCGGCGACCTGCGCAAGCTGCCCGGCAAGGTGGCGATCCAGCTCAACGACACCCACCCGGCCATCGCCGGGCCCGAGCTCGTCCGCGTGCTGCACGACGAGCGGGGCCTGTCGTTCGAGGAGTCGATGGAGATCGCCCGCGGCTGCCTCAGCTACACCAACCACACGCTGCTGCCCGAGGCGCTCGAGACCTGGGACGAGGCGCTCTTCGGCCGGCTCCTGCCGCGCCACATCGAGCTCATCGACCAGATCGACAGCACCCACGCGCGGCAGAACCCCTCGCGGCTCAACTCCATGCGCGCCGATCACCAGGTGAAGATGGGCCAGCTCAGCTTCGTCATGGCGCATCACGTCAACGGCGTCTCGGCGCTGCACACCGACCTGATGAAGACCACCGTCTTTGCCGAACTGCACGGGCTGCACCCCGACCGCATCGTCAACGAGACCAACGGCGTTACCCCGCGGCGCTGGCTGCTCGGCTGCAACCCGCGCCTTGCCGGGCTGATCACCGAGTCCATCGGCGAGGGCTGGGTCGATGACCTCGAGCAGCTGAAGGGGCTCGAGCCCTTCATCGAGGACACCGGCTGGCTCGACCGCTACGCGCAGGTCAAGCGCGACAACAAGGCCGAGCTCTCGACCTGGATGGGCACGACCTTCGGGCTGCATGTCGATCCCGAGATGCTCTTCGACGTGCAGATCAAGCGCCTGCACGAGTACAAGCGCCAGCACCTCAACATCCTCGAGACCATCGCCCACTGGGCCGAGATCCGCGACAACCCGAACGCCGACTGGACGCCGCGGCTGAAGCTCTTCGGCGGCAAGGCGGCACCCGGCTACTTCTTCGCCAAGGACATCATCCGGCTGATCAACGACGCCGCCGCGGTGATCAACGCCGACCCGGTGACCGCGCCCTATCTCAAGATCGCCTTCCTGCCCAACTACAACGTCAGCCTCGCCGAGCGGATGATCCCCGCCGCCGATCTCTCCGAGCAGATCTCGACCGCCGGCAAGGAGGCCTCGGGCACCGGCAACATGAAGTTCGCCCTCAACGGCGCGCCCACCGTCGGCACGCTCGACGGCGCCAACGTCGAGATCCGCGAGCACGTGGGGGCCGAGAACTTCTTCCTCTTCGGCATGACCGCCGCCGAGGTGATGGAGCGGCGCAAGATCGAGGGCCACGCCTGGAAGGCCGTGCAGGCCGACTCGCGGCTCAAGCGGGCACTCGATCTCATCCGCGAGGGGCGCTTCTCGCCGGGCGAGCCCGAGCGCTACCACGGCATCACCGCCAACCTCGAGGGCGCCGACTACTTCCTCGTCTGCTCGGACTTCACCGACTACTGGCGCGCACAGCGCGAGGTCGACACGGCGTTCCGGGACAGCCGCGCCTGGGCGCGGATGGCGGCGCTCAATACCGCGCGCTCGGGCTGGTTCTCGTCCGACCGGACCATCCGGGGGTACATGAAAGACATCTGGGGCGCGGAAAGTCTTCTTTGATCTGAATGTGTCAGATCATTGCCAGAGGCGTGGAAGCGACTACAGTCATTGCATGAGCCACGCGTCCACATCCCCCGAGTCTGCCCTGCTGCGACTGCTGCGGGGCCATCACGACGATCCCTTCGCGGTGCTTGGCCCGCACGAGATCGACGGCGAGCGCCACGTCACGGCCTATGATCCGGGGGCCGACCGGATGTGGGCCCTCGTCAAGGGCGTGCGGCATCCGCTGGAGCCGGCGAACGTGCCCGGCTTCTTCTCGGGCCCCGTGCCCGGCGACATGGCCTACACGCTGCTCGGCGAGGACCATGGCGAGGACGGCGAGCCGCAGCTCTTCGAGAAGGAAGACCCCTACCGCTTCGGCCCGGTGCTGGGCGAGATCGACGAGTACCTGCTTGGCGAGGGCAGCCACCGGCGGCTCTGGGAGGTGCTGGGCGCCCACGTAATGACCCACGAGGGCGTGCAGGGCACGCATTTCGCCGTCTGGGCGCCCAATGCCCGGCGGGTCTCGGTGGTGGGCGATTTCAACTGGTGGGACGGGTTGCGCCACCCGATGCGACGGCGCGGTGCCACCGGCGTGTGGGAGATCTTCCTGCCCGGCGTCGGCGACGGCGCCTTCTACCGCTACGAGATCGTCGGCCCCGATGGCAGCGTCATGCCGCGCAAGGCCGACCCGATCGGCTTCGGCTCGGAACACCCGCCCGCCAATGCCTCGATCGTGCGCGACATCTCGGGCTACGGCTGGTCCGACGAGGACTGGTTCGAGACCCGCGCGCAGGCGCAGAGCCGCAGCGCCCCGATCTCGATCTACGAGGTCCACCTGCCCTCGTGGCGGCGCAAGGACTGGGGGCGGCCGATCTCCTACGTCGAGGCGGCGGAGGAACTGGTCGACTACGTGGCCGCCATGGGCTTCACCCATATCGAACTGCTGCCGGTCAGCGAGTACCCGTTCGACGGCTCGTGGGGCTACCAGCCGATCGGCATGTTCGCCCCGACCATCCGCCACGGGCTGCCGCACGAGTTCCGCGACCTCGTCAACGCCGCGCACCTTGCCGGGATCGGGGTGATCCTCGACTGGGTGCCCGGCCACTTCCCCACCGACGCGCACGGGCTCGGCCGCTTCGACGGCACCGCGCTCTATGAACATGCCGATCCCAAGGAAGGCTTCCACCACGACTGGAACACGCTGATCTACAACTACGGCCGCGCCGAGGTGGCCAACTACCTCACCGCCAACGCGCTCTACTGGCTCGAGGAATATCACGCCGACGGGCTGCGCGTGGACGCGGTCGCCTCGATGCTCTACCGCGACTACTCCCGCCCCGACGGCGAATGGGTGCCGAACAAGGACGGCGGGCGCGAGAATTACGAGGCGATCTCGATGCTGCGCCGGATGAACACCGAGTGCTACGGCCAGCACCCCGGCATCATGACCGTGGCCGAGGAAAGCACCGCCTATCCCGGAGTCTCCGCCCCGGTGGATCAGGGCGGGCTCGGCTTCGGCTTCAAGTGGAACATGGGCTGGATGAACGACACGCTCGAGTACATCCGCAAGGATCCGATCTACCGCAGCTACCACCACCACCAGATGACCTTCGGGCTGGTCTACGCCTTCTCTGAGAATTTCATCCTGCCGATCAGCCATGACGAGGTGGTGCACGGCAAGGGCTCGATGCTGGGCAAGATGCCCGGCAACGGCTGGGAGAAATTCGCCAACCTGCGCGCCTATTACGGCTTCATGTGGGGCCATCCGGGCAAGAAGCTGCTGTTCATGGGGCAGGAGTTCGCGCAGGCCAGCGAGTGGAACCACGACGCCGAGATCGACTGGCCCTGCCTCTCCGATCCGCAGCACGCCGGCATCCAGCGGCTGATCCGCGATCTCAACGTGCTCTACCGCGACACGCCGGCGCTGCACGCCAAGGATTGCGAGCCCGAGGGTTTCGGCTGGATCGCCGGCGGCGACACCGGCAACTCGGTCTTCTCGTGGATCCGGCGCGGCCGCGCCGACGAGCCCGAGGTCGCGGTGATCTGCAATTTCACGCCTGCCGAGCAGCCGAGCTATCGCATCGGCCTTCCCGACACCGGCGTCTGGCGCGAGGCGCTGAACACCGATGCAGGCATCTACGGCGGTGGCAATCGCGGGAATTTCGGCCGCGTCATCGCCGACGACGAGCCCAGCCACGGCTACCCCGCCTCGGCCGAGCTCTTCCTTCCGCCGCTTTCGGCGATCTTCCTCGTCCGCGAGGAAAGCTGATCCATTCATACCCGTGTCATGGCCGTGCCCGACATGTTGCATTTAGTTAAAGGAGGAGACGAATGCCCCGACGTTCCCACAGGCTCGCGAGCCGGAGCATGGCCTTCGTGCTGGCGGGCGGACGCGGCTCGCGCCTGCACGAGTTGACGAATTTTCGCGTCAAGCCTGCCGTGTATTTTGGCGGCAAGGCCCGGATCATCGACTTCGCCCTGTCCAACGCGCTGAACTCGGGGATCCGCAAGATCGCGCTCGCGACGCAGTACAAGGCGCACAGCCTGATCCGCCACTGCCAGCGCGGCTGGAACTTCTTCCGCGCCGAGCGGAACGAGTTCCTCGACATCCTGCCCGCCTCGCAGCGCTACAACGAACAGACGTGGTATCGCGGCACGGTCGACGCGGTGGCGCAGAACATCGACATCATCGACAGCTACGACATCGACTACATCGTCATCCTCGCGGGCGACCACATCTACAAGATGGACTACGAGGAGATGCTCGAGCAGCACGTCGACAGCGGCGCGCAGGTGACCGTGGGCTGCCTGACGGTCGACCGCTCCGAGGCCAGCGCCTTCGGCTGCATGGCGGTGAACGACAGCGACCGGATCACCTCGTTCCTCGAGAAGCCCAAGGACCCGCCCGGCCTGCCCGACGATCCCGACAAGACGCTGGTCAGCATGGGCATCTACGTCTTCGACTGGAAGTACCTGCGCGGCAAGCTGATGGAGGATCTGGGCTCGGAAAGCTCGAGCCACGACTTCGGCAACGACATGATCCCCGAGATCGTCGCCGCGGGCGGCGCGCAGGCGCACCGCTTCGAGGACAGCTGCGTGCGCGAGCCCGGCAAGCCCGCCTACTGGCGCGACGTCGGCACGGTCGATGCCTTCTGGCGCGCCAACATCGACCTGACCAACTTCGACCCCGAGCTCGACCTCTGGGACACCGACTGGCCGATCTGGACCTATGCCGAGGTCGTGCCCCCCGCCAAGTTCATCCACGACGAGGAGGACCGCCGCGGATCGGCCGTCAGCTCGCTCATCGCGGGCGGCTGCATCGTCTCCGGCACCGAGATCCGCGAGTCGCTTCTGTTCACCAAGGTGCACACGAATTCATATGCTTCGCTCGAACGTGTGGTACTTCTGCCCAATGTCTACGTCTCGAGGTACGCGCGGCTGACAAACACGGTGGTCAATCGCGGCGTGCATATTCCCGAAGGGCTTGTGGTCGGCGAGGATCCGGAGGAAGACGCAAAGTGGTTCCGTGTCACCGCCGGGGGCGTGACGCTGATCACGCAAGGTATGCTCGACCGGAGGGAAGCCGCCAAATGACTCGTGTCCTGTCTGTCGCCTCGGAATGTGTCCCGCTGATCAAGACCGGAGGGCTGGCCGACGTGGTCGGCGCCCTGCCCGGCGCGCTGGCGGTGCACGGGGTCGACATGCGGGTGCTGCTGCCGGGCTACCGGCAGGTCATCGCCAACCTGCCGACGCAGACGGTGGTGGCGGAATACGGCGATCTCTTCGGCGGGCCGGCGCGGGTGCTCAGGGCGCCGCTGGCGAACGGCTCCGGGGAGCAGGTGCTCTACGTGCTCGAGGCGCCGCATCTCTTCGACCGCGACGGAGGGCCCTACATGGACAAGTCGGGCAACGACTGGCGCGACAACCCCGAGCGTTTCGCCGCGCTGAGCTCGGTCGCGGCAATGATCGGCGCCGACGGGATCGAGGGCTGGTTCCCGCAGATCCTGCACTGCCACGACTGGCAGGCCGGCTTCACCCCGCTCTACCTGCGCGAGCTGGGCGCCGCGGGCCGGGTCGCGACGCTGATGACCATCCACAACATCGCCTTCCAGGGCATGGCCTCGGCGGCGCGCATCGGCACGCTCGGCCTGCCGCGCACCGGCTTCCACCAGCGCGGCTACGAGTTCTGGGACAGCGTCTCGGCGCTGAAGGCGGGGCTGGTCTACGCCGACAGGCTTTCGACCGTCTCGCCCACCTATGCCTCCGAGCTGATGACCAAGGAATTCGGCATGGGGCTCGACGGTGTGCTGCGCGAGCGGCAGGAGGACATGGTCGGCATTCTCAACGGCATCGACGAGGCGATCTGGACGCCGCCCTACAAGACCATCGCGGAGAAGGCCAAGCACAAGGCGGCGCTGCGCAAGGAGCTCGACCTGCCGACCGACTGGCCCGGCCCGCTCTGCGTGGTGATCTCGCGCCTGACCGAGCAGAAGGGGCTCGACATCCTGATGCAGGCCCTGCCCGCGCTGCTCGACCGCGGCGGCCAACTGGCGCTGCTGGGGGCCGGCAACCCGGGGCTCGAGGAGGCCTTCCAGCGCAAGGCGCAGAAGCACCCGGGCGTCGCGGTGCGCATCGGCTACGACGAGGATTTCGCGCACCGGCTGATGGCCGGGGGCGACGCGATTCTGGTGCCCTCGCGCTTCGAGCCCTGCGGGCTGACCCAGATGTACGGGCTGCGCTACGGCACGCTGCCGCTGGTGGCGCTCACCGGCGGCCTTGCCGACACGGTGATCAACGCATCGCCTGCCGGATTGGCAGCGGGCTGCGCGACCGGCATCCAATTCCACCCGGTTACGGCCCAGGCTCTGGCACAGGCGCTGATGAAGCTGGTAAACCTGTACCAGGACAAGGAAACCTGGACGCGGATGATGACCAACGCCATGGCCACCCCGGTCAGCTGGACCCATTCGGCGGCGAAATACGCGGCGCTCTACCAAGACATGGTCAAGGCCAAGACTCCATGAGGCACGAATGAGCGAGCCGGTCATCCTCGCGGGGTCCGCCAGCCCGCTCGGTGCGACATTCGACGGTGATGGCGTGAATTTCGCGGTGTTTTCCGCCCATGCCGAGGCCGTCACGCTCTGCCTTTTCGACGAGGATGGCACGGAAACCCACCGGCTCGCCCTGCCCGAGCGCGACGGCGATGTCTGGCACGGGCGGGTGCCGGGGCTGACGCCGGGCCAGCAGTACGGCTACCGCGTCGACGGCCCCTTCCAGCCCAAGCAGGGCCACCGCTTCAACCCCAACAAGCTGCTGCTCGACCCCTACGCCCGGCGCATTACCGGCCACCCGGTGTGGAACGAGGCGCTCTTCGGCGGCGGCGAGACCCGCAGCACCACCGACAGCGCGCCCTTCATGTGCAAGGGGATCGTCGAGGACACGAGCTTTGACTGGGGCGGCATCAAGCCGCCCGAGACGCGGCTTGCGAAAAGCGTGATCTACGAGGCGCATGTGAAGGGGCTCACCCAGCGCTTTCCCGGCGCCGAGCACCCGGGCAGCTTTCTCGGCATCGCCTCGGACCCGGTGCTCGAGTACCTCACCAAGCTCGGCATCACCGCGGTCGAGCTCCTCCCGGTGCAGGCCTTCATCAACGACAAGTTCCTCTTCGACAAGGGGCTGCGCAACTACTGGGGCTACCAGACGCTGGGCTTCTTCGCGCCCGATCCGCGCTATCTCACGCAGGGCGCGCTCTGGGAGTTCCAGCACATGGTCGCCCGGCTGCACGCCGCGGGGATCGAGGTGATCCTCGACGTGGTCTACAACCACAGCTGCGAGGGCGACGAGCATGGCCCGACGCTCTGCTTCCGCGGGCTCGACAACCTCAGCTACTACCGCCTGCCCGAGGACCGGCGCCTCTACATCAACGACACCGGCACCGGCAACACGCTGAACCTCGACCACCCGATGGTGCTGCGCATGGTGATGGACTCCTTGCGCTACTGGGCGACCACCATGGGCGTCGACGGCTTCCGCTTCGACCTCTGCTCGACGCTCGGGCGCACGCCGCAGGGGTTCGACCGCAACTCCGCCTTCTTCAAGGCGCTGCGGCAGGACCCGGTGCTGGCCGCGCGCAAGCTCATCGCCGAGCCCTGGGACATCGGCCCCGGCGGCTACCAGCTCGGCGGCTACCCGCCGCCCTTCAGCGAATGGAACGACCAGTACCGCGACGGGGTGCGGCGGTTCTGGCGCGGCGATCTGGGGCACGTGCCGGTGATGGCCGACCGGATCACCGGCTCGGCCGGGCTCTTCGACCATTCCGGGCGCAACGCCACCGCCTCGGTCAACCTGCTCACCGCGCATGACGGGTTCACGCTGACCGATCTCGTCTCGTACAACGCGCGCCACAACGAGGCGAACGGCGAGAACAACCGCGACGGGCACGGCGAGAACTACTCGGACAACATGGGCATCGAGGGCCCGACGGATGATCCAGAGATTCTCGAGGCCCGCGCCCTGCGCCGCCGCAACCTCATGGCGACGCTGCTGCTGAGTCAGGGCACGCCGATGATCCTTGCCGGGGACGAGATCGGCAATTCGCAGGGCGGCAACAACAACGCCTACGCACAGGACAACGAGACCGGCTGGATCGACTGGACCGAGCCCGACGAGGCGTTTCTTGCCTTCACCCGCAAGCTCATCGCCTTCCGCAAGGCCCACCCGATCCTGCGCCAGCGCCGCTACCTGCATTCGCGGCCGCGACGGGTCGACGGCGTGCCCGACCTCTTCTGGTGGCGGCCCGACGGGCAGGAGATGACCCGCGCCGACTGGACCAACGGCCATCTCAAGGTGCTGTCCGCCGAGCTGCGCATGGCCTCGGGCACGCCGCTCTACAAGCAGCGCGAGGAGGCGATCTACCTCGCGCTCAACGCCGGCGAGGCGGTCGAGCTGACCCTGCCCGAGCCCGGCGAGGGCTTCGGCTGGGTACGCCACATCGACACGTCCGATCCCACCGCCGCGCCGCTCGCGATCCGCGGCGGCACGGTCACGCTGGCGGCGAACTCCGTCCTGCTGCTGGCGGAGGAGCCCGCATGAACGATCTCGACACCCGAGCGACGCAGGCCGGGATCCTCGGCGAATACCGAGATCTCTACGGCACCTGGCACAGCACCCCGCCCGAGACCAAGGCCGCGCTGCTCGCCGCCATGGGCCTTGCGGGTGAGGCGCCGCTGCCGGTGCGCGACCTGCCGAAATGGCATGTCTGCACCCGGGGCGAGCCGCCGACGCTGGGCCTGCCGGGGGCCTGGACGATCACGCTCGAGGATGGCCGCGCACTCGAGGGTGACGGCCGCCTGCCCGCGCTGCCGATGGGGCGGCACCGGCTCGAAAGCGGCGGCGAGACCTGCTGGCTGCTGAGCGCGCCGACCCGCCTGCCGCTGCCCGAGCGCGGCTGGGGGCTGATGGTGCCGCTGGCCTGCCTGCGCCCGGCGGCGCAGGGCGGCATCGGCAGCTTCGACGATCTTGCGATCATGGCCGAGGGCGCCGGCGCGCAGGGCGCGGGGTTCCTAGGCATCAACCCGATCCATGCCGGGTTCCACGTCGCTGACCCCGGCGGCTTCAGCCCCTATACCCCGTCGCACCGCCGCCGCCTCTCGCCGCTCTACCTGCCCACCGGCACCAGCGCCGCGCCGGGCCCGGTGGTGGATTTCGCCGCCGAGACCCCGGCCCGGCTCGCCGCGCTCGAGGCCGAGTACCTGAACGCCCCGCCCGGCCCCGGCTTCGATGCCTGGCTGCGGCACGAGGGCGACGAGCTGCAGCGCTTCGCCCTGCACCAGGCGCTCTCGGAAAAGCTCGGCGCCTACTGGGACGGCTGGGAGGCCGCCTACCAGGACCCGAAGAGCCCGCAGTCGCTGCAGGCCGCGCGCGACCTCGCGGACCGCGTCCGCTTCCACGCCTGGCTGCAATATGCCGCCGAGGGCGCCGTGGCCGAGGCGCAGCGCCGGGCGGTCAAGGCGGGGATGAGCCACGGGCTCTACCTCGATCTTGCCGTCGGCACGCATCCGCACGGGGCCGAGACCTGGACCGACCGCGCCAGCTTTGCCACCGGCGCCAGCCTCGGCGCCCCGCCCGACGCCTTTGCGCCGCAGGGCCAGAACTGGCGCCTTGCCCCGTTCAACCCGGTCTCGCTGGAAGAGACCGGCTTCGAGGCGCTGGCGCTCACCCTGCGCCAGCAGCTGCGCTTCTGCGGCATGCTGCGGATCGACCACATCATCGGCTTCGAGCGCGCCTACTGGGTGCCCGACGATGGCGGCTTGCCCGGCGCCTACGTGCAGATGCCGCGCGAGGCGATGTTCGCCGTCGCCCGGATCGAGGCGGCGCGCTGCGGCGGGGTGATCATCGGCGAGGATCTCGGCGTGATCCCCGACGGGCTGCACCACGCGATGGACGACAGCGGCCTGCTGGGCTGCCGCCTCGCCTGCTTCGAGCAGCGCGGCGATCCGCCCGAGTTCAAGCGCCCCGAGGCCTACGACGAGGCGGTGATCGCCAGTTTCACCACGCATGACCTGCCCACCTGGAAGGGCTGGCGCGCGGGCCGCGAGATCGACATCCGCGAAGCCATCGGCCTCACCCCGCGCGACCACGCGGTCGGCATGCGCGGCTGGCGCGGGCGCGAGCTGGCGGGTTTCGACTGGCTCAGCGGCCAGTTCCGCAACGGCCTGCCGCCCGAGGCCCCCGAGGCGATGTTCCACGTCCTCGCCGCGACCCGATCCCGCCTCGTGGCGCTGCAGGTCGAGGACCTGCTGGACAGCGACGTCCAGCCCAACCTTCCGGGCACCGTCTCGGAATATCCCAACTGGCGCCAGCGCCTGCCCTTCGGCCCACAAGAGATTGCAAACACACCCGTTCTTGCCAATGCCGCCCGGATCATGGATGCATCCGGGCGAAGGAGACATCCATGACGCACATTCGCACCGTTTCCACCGCGCCGATCGAGGGCCAGAAGCCGGGCACCTCCGGCCTGCGCAAGAAGACCCCGGTCTTCCAGGGGCACCATTACCTCGAAAATTTCATTCAAAGCATCTGGAACGGCATCGGCGGCGTCGAAGGCAAGACCCTCGTTCTCGGCGGTGACGGGCGGCACTTCAATTCGCAGGCGGCGCAGGTCGTGCTGCGCATGGCCGCGGCCAGCGGCGCGAAGAAGGTCATCGTCGGCGAGCGCGCGCTGCTCTCGACCCCGGCCGCCTCGAACCTCATCCGCAAGCGCGGCGCGGACGGCGGCATCATCCTGTCGGCCAGCCACAACCCCGGCGGCCCCGAGGGCGATTTCGGCGTGAAGTACAACGCCGCCAACGGCGGCCCCGCGCCGGAAGCCATCACCGACAGGATCTTCGAGGCGACCAGGACGATCACCGAGTTCAAGATCCTCGAGAGCCAGGACGTCGGCCTGGCCGGCACCGGCACCGTCATGCTCGGCGACATGGAGATCGAGATCGTCGATCCGGTTGCCGACTACGCCGAGCTGATGAAGGAGATCTTCGACTTCGAGGCGATCCACGCGCTCTTCCGCTCGGGCTTCACCATGCGCTTCGACGCGATGCACGCGGTGACCGGCCCCTATGCGCGGATGATCCTCGAAGAGGACCTCGGCGCGGGCCCCGGCACGGTGATCAACGCGATCCCGCTGCCCGATTTCGGCGAGGGCCACCCCGATCCGAACCCGATCTGGGCCAAGACCCTGATGGACGAGATGATGGGCGACCACGCCCCCGATTTCGGCGCCGCGTCTGACGGGGACGGCGACCGCAACATGATCGTCGGGCGGCACTGCTACGTGACCCCCTCGGACAGCCTTGCCGTGCTCGCCGCCAATGCCACGCTGGTTCCGGCCTACGCGGGCGGGCTCAAGGGCGTCGCGCGCTCGATGCCGACCTCGGGCGCGGTGGACCGCGTCGCCGAGAGCCTCGGCATCGACTGCTACGCCACCCCCACCGGCTGGAAGTTCTTCGGCAACCTGCTCGACGCCGGCCGCGCCACGCTCTGCGGCGAGGAAAGCGCCGGCACCGGCTCGGACCACGTGCGCGAGAAGGACGGGCTCTGGGCCGTGCTCTTCTGGCTCAACGTGCTGGCCCAGAAGCAGTGCTCGGTCGCCGAGCTGATGGAGGCGCACTGGCAGCAATACGGCCGCAACTACTACTCGCGTCACGATTACGAGGGCGTCGATGCGGGCGCGGCGAACGGGCTGATGGACCACGTGCGCGACCAGCTCGCCACCCTGCCCGGCACCGAGGTCGCGGGCATGACCGTCACCTCCGCCGAGGAATTCGCCTATGACGACCCGGTCGATGGCTCGCGGTCCGAGAACCAGGGGCTTCAGATCGGTTTCGAGGGCGGCTCGCGGCTGGTGCTGCGGCTCTCGGGCACCGGCACCGAGGGCGCGACTCTGCGCGTCTACCTCGAGAAGGTCGAGACCGATCCCGCAAGCTTCGCGCTCGACCCGCAGGAGGCGCTCGCCCCGGTCATCGCCGCCGCCGAGGCCATCGCCGGCATCCGCACCCGCACCGGCCGGACCGAGCCCGACGTCATCACCTGAACGAAAGACAAGACCATGGATACCCTACGCGCCATCTCGCTGATGGTGCTTGGCATGGCATTGCTGGCCCTCAGCGATGCCTTCATCAAGCTCTCGACCCGCGCGGCCTCTTCGGGGCAGGTGATGATGGCCATCGGCCTCGGCGGCTGCTGCGTCTTCCTGATCCTCGCGCGGCTCAGGAAGCTGCCGCTGCGCCGCGCCGACGCCTTCCACCCGCGGGTGCTGCTGCGCAACGTCTTCGAGATGGTCGGCGGCCTCGGCATGATCATCGGCCTGTCGCACATCCCGCTCTCGGTCATGGCGGCGATCATGCAGACCGCGCCGCTGGCGGTGACGCTCGGCGCGGCGCTGTTCCTCGGCGAGAGCGTCGGCTGGCGGCGCTGGTCGGCGATCGGTGTCGGCCTCGTCGGCATGCTGATGGTGATCCGCCCCTTCGGCGCCGAGTTCTCGGGCTGGACGGTCTTCGCCGTGGTCGGGGTGATCGGGCTTGCGGCGCGCGATCTCGTCACCCGCACCCTGCCCGCCGAGATCCCCTCGGTCGTGGTCTCGGCCTGGGGCATGGTCTCGATCGCGCCGGTCGGGCTGGTGCTGATGCTGCTCTCCGGCTCGGCGCCGGTCTTCACCCCGCCCGCCATGCTGCCCATCGCGGCGGCGGTGGCGGTGACCGCGGGCGGCTATCTTGCCGTCACCACGGCGATGCGCCTTGCCGAGGTCGCCGCGGTCTCGCCCTTCCGCTACACGCGGCTGATCTTCACCGCGAGCCTCGGCATCCTGTTCTTCGGCGACCGTCCCGACGGCTGGACTTATGCCGGGGCGGCGCTGATCCTCACCGCGGGGCTCTACACCTTCGTGCGCGAGCACCGGCTGCTGCGCGCGCAGCAGCGGGACGTGGACCGGGGGCTCTGAGGCGGCGGCTCAGCCGCCCACCACCTCGATCCCCGGCGAGCTCGCCCGGTGCGCCGCATCCACCGAGACCGTCTCGCGCGTGCGGGGCAGTGCCTCGGGCATCTCGCGCTGGATGAAGGTGATCAGCTTCTCGCGGATCTCGCAGCGCAGGTCGTAGGTGCGCGGCGCATTGCGGGCCGAGGCGAGGATGCGGATCTCCATCACCCGCTCGCGGAAGTCGTTGACCTGCAGGTGGCACACGTTGCCGTCCCAGAGCTCGCTCTCGCGGCAGATCTCGCCCATGCGGTCGCGGATGCGCTGGATGTCGGCGCAATGGTCGAGATAGAGCAGCACGCCGCCGATCAGCGAGGCCCCGTCGCGCGTCCAGTTCTGGAACGGCTGTTCGATGAAGTAGCTCAGCGGCACGATCAGCCGCCGCCAGTCCCAGATCTTGATCACCACGTAGGTGCCGGTGATCTCCTCGATCCAGCCCCACTCGCCCTCGACGATCACCGCGTCGTCGATGCGGATCGGCTGGGTGATCGCCAGCTGGATCCCGGCGATGAGGTTCTTCAGCACCGGCTGGAAGGCAAAGCCCACGACGATCCCCGCCGCCCCCGCCGAGGCCAGCAGCGACACGCCCCATTGCCGCACGCCCGGAAAGGTCATCAGCATGGCCGAGACCGTGACGATGAGGATCAGCCAGCCCGCCAGCCGCACGAGGATGCGGCTCTGCGTGACGTGCTTGCGCGCCAGCGTGTTGTCCTCGGCGTCGAGCGAGAACTTGCGCAGGTGCACCGTGGTCCAGATGTTGAGCGCGGTGTGGATCACCCAAGCCACCAGCACGATGAAGGCGATGAGCAGCGCGTGCTGCGCAAGGTCCCGCCAGTCCGCCCCCATCGGCGCGACGGCGACGCCGATGGCAAGGAAGAACACCACCAGCCCCATGCGCAGCGGCCGCCGCGTGCGCGACACGAGGCTGCGCCAGAAGAGGTCGCGCCCGGCCACCAAACGCGTCAGAAGTCCGAACACCAGCCGGTAGGCCAGCACCCCGATCACGAAGGCCAGCCCCAGCACCGCCAGCGGCATGACCCAACCTGGCAGCACCGGCAGGATCGCCTCGACCGTCTCGGAGAAATCCGCGACCTGCCGCTCGAGCAAGTCAAGGTCAGACATCTCGGCGACCTGCTGGCCGATCTCGCTCAGTTCCTGTTCCATGCCTAATCTCCGCAGGGCGCCGTCCTCCCCCGGCGGCCCTCGCGCGGCCTTTCCTGCTGCCGATTGCCTTTGCACCTGCAGCAAAAACCTAGGGGCGTTTCGCGGCAGGGCAAAAAACAATGCTGCAAGCCCATGGGGTTGTTAGCGCAACCCCATGGGAACAGGCACTGTTAGCGTTAGCACGATTATTTACATCCGCCGCACCCCTGCTATAGCTCTCGCGAACCCATTCCTTTGCGAGGGACCCATGAGCATCATCATCGACATTCACGCCCGCGAAATCCTCGACAGCCGCGGCAATCCCACCGTCGAAGTCGACGTCACGCTGGAAGACGGCACCATGGGCCGCGCCGCGGTGCCCTCGGGCGCCTCGACCGGCGTGCACGAGGCCGTCGAGAAGCGCGACGGAGACAAGTCGCGCTACATGGGCAAGGGCGTGCTCGAGGCCGTGGCCGCGGTCAACGGCGAGATCGCCGAGACCATCGTCGGCTTCGACGCCACCGAGCAGCTTGCCATCGACATGGCGATGATCGAGCTCGACGGCACCGACAACAAGGGCCGGCTCGGCGCCAACGCCATCCTCGGTGTCTCGCTGGCGGTGGCCAAGGCGGCGGCGGAATTCACCGGCCAGCCGCTCTACCGCTACGTCGGCGGCACCTCGGCGCGGATGCTGCCCGTCCCGATGATGAACATCATCAACGGCGGCGAGCATGCCGACAACCCGATCGACATCCAGGAATTCATGATCATGCCGGTCTCGGCGGAGAACATCCGCGACGCCGTGCGCATGGGTTCGGAAGTCTTCCACACGCTGAAGAAGGAGCTTTCGGCGGCGGGCATGTCGACCGGCCTCGGCGACGAGGGCGGCTTCGCGCCGGAACTCGCCTCGACCAAGGACGCGCTCGACTTCATCCTGAAATCGATCGAGAAGGCCGGCTACAAGCCCGGCGAGGACATCTACCTCGCGCTCGACTGCGCCTCGACCGAATACTTCAAGAATGGCAAGTACGAGATGAAGGGCGAAGGCCTCTCGCTCACCTCCGCCGAGAACGTCGCCTACCTCGCCAAGCTCTGCGAAGAATACCCGATCATCTCCATTGAAGATGGTTGCGCCGAGGATGACTGGGAAGGCTGGAAGCTGCTGACCGAAGCGCTCGGCGACAAGGTCCAGCTGGTCGGCGACGATCTCTTCGTCACCAACCCCGAGCGCCTCGCCATGGGCATCGAGCAGGGCGTGGCGAACTCGATGCTGGTGAAGGTCAACCAGATCGGCTCGCTGTCCGAGACGCTGAAGGCCGTCGATATGGCCCACCGCGCGCGCTACACCAACGTGATGTCGCACCGCTCGGGCGAGACCGAGGACGCCACCATCGCCGACCTCGCCGTCGCCACCAACTGCGGCCAGATCAAGACCGGCTCGCTGGCCCGGTCGGACCGGCTCGCCAAGTACAACCAGCTGATCCGCATCGAGGAAATGCTGGGCGAGGCGGCGGAATACGCCGGCCGCTCGATCCTCAAGCGCTGAGCGGCGCGCTTCTGAAATGACGAAGGGCGGGGAAATTCCCCGCCCTTTTTCATGGGCGCGCCCGCCCCTTCTTCTCTTTCCAAATACGCCCTGTTCCGGCCGCGCCGCAGGCGGAACGCCCGGAGGGGGCTCTGCCCCCGTCCGCTTCGCGGATTCCCCCGGGATATTCGGACCTGGTAGAACGCGCGTTGCGTCAGCCAGTGGCCTTCTCTTCCACGGCCTCGGCCAGCGCCTCGGCGCGGGCGGCGAGCTCGGCCATGGCCTCGGTCAGGCTGCGCGGGATCACCGGCACCTCGACCCGCTCGGGCTCGGGCGGCGGCGCGTCACGCAGCACCCGCAGCTCGGATCCCATCGCGGCGATGCGTTCCTCGGCCTCGCGCAGCCGGTCCTCGGTCTCGCGCAGCCGGTCCTCGAGCCCGGCGGTCTTGTCCGCCAGCATGAGCCCCGACATCAGCAGCATCCGCGCCTCGGGCATGCGGCCGATCTGGCCGACAAGCACCTGTGCCTCGGTGTCCAGCATCCGGGCGGCGGCCTGCAGGTACTGTTCCTCGCCCTGCTGGCAGGCCACCTCGAAGCTGCGGCCCCCGATCAGGATCTCGACCTCGATCTGCGACATCACATGTCCTCCGTCTTGGTGGCGGCGGCCAGCACCGGTTCGAGCCCGGCGATCAGCGCCCGTGCCTCGGCCTCCTCGGCGCCGCGCGCGGCGCGCAGCGACTCGAGCTCGGCCAGCATGGCCTGGTTGACGAGATGCGGCTCGCCGAGCCCCTGCTCGAGCGCCGCGCGCATCTCGGCCTGCGAGCGCATCAGCATGTCATTGGCCTGGCGCAGCCGCTGCAGCTCGCCGTCGAGCGCCGCCATGGCGCCGCGCTGCGCCTCGAGCCGGGCGGCCAGCGCCTCGGCCTCGCCGGAGGCGTCGTCGCCGCCCTCGAGCTGCGCGTGCAGTTGCCGGACCCGCTCCTCGAGCTGGGCATTGGCCATGCGCTCCTCGTCCAGCGCCGTGCGCAGCGCCGACGCTTCGCCATCTCCCGTGCCCTCGCCCTGCGGCACCGAGCCCAGCATCTCGACCCCGGTCGAGATGCGGTCGAGCGCGCGCGTGATCCTGGAGTGCAACTCGTCGATCTGGCTCATCCTGCGTCCCTTGTTCCCTGTCTTCTTCCCGGGTACCGGTCCGGGCCGTCCGTCCGGGGGCATCCCCCGCGCACCGGCCAGCCTGTCCCGCCTCCGCACCCGGCCCCGCGGGCCGGTCTGCGGACCGTTCCCGCCGACCTATACCAAAGAGATCGGAAAGGCGAATCAACACCCTTCCGGTCCGGTCAAGGATAACAAGCGGGCCGGGAAAATGCTCGCCAGAAGTTCCAAGGCCTTACGGCCCTTGCTTCATCCAGTTTACGCGGGGATCCGGCCGCGAAGCTTGAACTTATCGGCAGCGCTGCTATTGAGCCGGTCAACAGGCTTCCGGCAAGAGGACAAAGCCCCGTGGACATTTCTGCACTCAAAGCCAAGAACCCCGACCACTGGACCCGCGCCTGCGCCATCCGCGCGCTGACGCTGGACGCGGTGGCGGCTGCGAATTCCGGCCACTCCGGCATGCCCATCGGCATGGCCGACGTGGCGACCGTGCTCTATTCCAAGCACCTCAAGTTCGACGCCAAGAACCCGAAATGGGCGGACCGCGACCGGTTCATCCTCTCGGCAGGCCACGGCTCGATGCTGCTCTACTCGCTGCTCTACCTTGCCGGCGACGAACAGATCACCCTTGAGGAAGTGAAGAACTTCCGCCAGTGGGGCGCGCGCACCGCGGGCCACCCCGAGAACTTCCACGCCGATGCCATCGAGACCACCACCGGCCCGCTCGGCCAGGGCATCGCCACCGCCGTGGGCTTCGCCATGGGTGAAGAGATCCTGCGCGCGCGCTTCGGCAAGAAGGTCGTGGATCACCACACCTATGTCATCGCCGGCGACGGCTGCCTGATGGAGGGCGTGAGCCAGGAGGCGATCACCCTCGCCGGCCGCTACGGCTTGGGCAAGCTCATCGTCTTCTGGGACAACAACGGCATCACCATCGACGGCAAGGTCTCGCTCTCGGACGCCACCGACCAGGTGACGCGCTTCCGCTCGGCGGGCTGGGAAGTCATCGAGATCGACGGCCATGACCCCGAGGCGATCGACGCGGCCATCGTGGCGGCGAAGAAGAGCGCGCAGCCGACGATGATCGCCTGCCAGACGCACATCGCCCTCGGCCACGCCGCGCAGGACACCTCGAAGGGTCACGGCGCGCTGACCAACGCCGAGCAGAACGCCGAGGCCAAGAAGGTCTGGGGCTGGACCACCGGCCCGTTCGAAGTGCCCGCGGACGTCAAGTCCTGGTGGGAAGAGGTCGGCAGCCGCGGCGCCGCCGATCGCGCCGAGTGGGAAGAGCGCTTCGCCGCCCTGTCGGAAAGCCGCCAGAAGGACTTCACCCGCCAGCAGGACGGCGACGCGCCGAAGAAGCTGTCGGCGGTGATCCGCGCGCTGAAGAAGCAGGTCTCGGACGAGGGCCCGAAGGTCGCCACCCGCAAGAGCTCGGAAATGGTGCTCGAGGTGGTCAACCCGATCATGCCCGAGACCGTGGGCGGCTCGGCCGACCTCACCGGCTCGAACAACACCAAGACCGGTGACCTCGGCGTCTTCGACGTCTCCGAGCGCAAGGGCCGCTACGTCTACTGGGGCATCCGCGAGCACGGCATGGCGGCGGCAATGAACGGCATGGCGCTGCACGGCGGGCTGCGCCCCTACGGCGGCACCTTCATGGCCTTCACCGACTACGCGCGTCCCGCGATGCGCCTCGCCGCGCTGATGCAGATCCCGACGGTCTTCGTGATGACCCACGATTCCATCGGCCTCGGCGAGGACGGCCCGACCCACCAGCCGGTCGAGCACCTGGCGATCAGCCGCGCGACGCCGAACACGCTGGTGTTCCGTCCGGCCGACACCGTCGAGACCGCCGAAGCCTGGGAAATCGCGCTGACGCAGAAGACCACGCCGTCGGTCCTGTCGCTGACCCGCCAGAACCTGCCGACCGTGCGCCGCGAGCACAAGACCAACAACCTCACCTCGAAGGGCGCCTACGTGCTCGCCGAGGCCGAGGGCAAGCGCCAGGCGATCCTCATCGCCACCGGCTCCGAGGTCGAGATCGCCCTCGCCGCGCGCGACGCGCTGCAGGCCGAGGGCATCGGCACCCGCGTCGTCTCCATGCCCTGCATGGAGCTCTTCGCCCAGCAGGACGAGGCCTATCGCAAGCGCGTGCTGCCGGCAGGTCCGGTGCGCGTCGGCGTCGAGGCGGCCACCCGCCTCGGCGGCTGGGACCGCTGGCTGCTCGGCGAGCGCGGCCGCGAGGCCAAGCAGGCCTTCGTCGGCATGGACAGCTTCGGCGCCTCGGCCCCGGCGGAAGTGCTCTACGAGAAGTTCGGCATCACCGCGGAGAACGTGGTCACCAAGGTCAAGGGCCTGCTCTGATCCGGGCGCCGGGAGGGGGCTCCGCCCCCTCGCCCTTCGGGCTCACCCCCGGCGTATTTGGAAAGAGAAGAATGACGAAGGGCGCCTCTCGCGGGGCGCCCTTCCTGCTTTCGGGGGATGGGCGGGGTGGCGGGGCTCAGTGCGCGGCCTGCTTCCTGACCCCGAAGAGCGGCAGGATCAGCTTCGTGACGATGGGCACGAGGATCATCCCCCAGAGCACGCCGAGCACGCCGTCGATCACCGCGGTGACCGTCCAAAGCCCGGCGGGGCGCAGCTCCTCGGAGAGCCCCTGCGTCGCGGCCTCGGCCCAGTGGTGGATCGTTTCCTCGGGCAGGTGCCAGCCCATCTGCGCCAGCGAATGCACGAGGATCGAGCCGCCCACCCAGAGCATCGCGACGGTGCCCACCGTGCCGAGGATCTTCATCACCCAGGGCATGCCCTTGACGATGCCGCGGCCGATCGAGCGGGTCACCCCGAAGCGGCCGACGCGCGCCATCCAGAGGCCGATGTCGTCCATCTTCACGATCACCGCGACGGTGCCGTAGATCCCCGCGGTGATGGCGACGGCGACGATGCCGAGCGCGGCGGCGCGCACCCAGAGCTCGGGCGCCTCGATCGCCGAGAGCGCGATGGTCATGATCTCGGCCGAGAGGATGAAGTCGGTCTTGATCGCGCCCTTGACCTTCTGCTCCTCGATATGCGCGGCATTGCCGGTCTCGGTGCCCTTGGCCGCCGTCTTGTGGGCGCCCGGGCGCAGCACGTGCAGCACCTTCTCGGCACCCTCGAAGCAGAGGTAGGAGCCGCCGGCGATCAGCAGCGGCGGGATCATCCAGGGCGCGAAGCTCGAGAGCAGCAGCGCCAGCGGCAGCAGGATGACGATCTTGTTGAACACCGAGCCGCGGGCGATGCGCCAGATGATCGGCAGCTCGCGCTTGGCCTCGAACCCGTCCACGTATTTCGGCGTCACCGCCGCGTCGTCGATCACCACGCCCGCGGCCTTGGAACCGGCCTTGGCGGCGCTGGCCGAGATGTCGTCGACCGAGGCCGCCGCCAGCTTGGCGATTCCCGCCACGTCGTCGAGAAGCGCGAGAAGTCCGCTCATGTCCTGCTCCGTCCTGTTCTGGCCCCAAGGTAATCCGGTGCGCGCATTGCGCAAGGCTTGGGCCTGCCGTCGCGGCACTGCCCAAGCTTATACGCTATCAGCTTCCCATGTTAGCGCCCGCAGCATGGTTTATCGCTAACATACTGCAATTCCTGTCCTTTTCGCGTTGCTGCCCCGGCACACCTATGTATACGGATAGGAAAGTTCCCTCCCAACGACCCCATCCTGACCAGGAGACCGCTCCATGACCGTGACCGTCGGCATCAATGGATTCGGCCGCATTGGCCGCTGCACCCTCGCCCATATTGCAGAGAGCGCGCGCAACGACGTGCAGGTGGTGAAGATCAACGCCACCGGGCCGATCGAGACCGCAGCCCACCTGCTGCGCTACGACAGCGTGCATGGCCGCTTCGGCGGCGAGGTGCGGGTGAACGGCACCAGCATGGACATCGGCCGCGGCCCGATGGAGGTCATGTCGACCTACAACATGGCCGAGCTCGACTGGACCGGCTGCGACGTCGTGCTGGAATGCACCGGCAACTTCAACGACGGCGAGAAGGCCGTCCAGCACATCCACCAGGGCGCGAAATCGGTGCTGATCTCGGCCCCGGCGAAGAACGTGCAGAAGACCATCGTCTACGGCGTGAACCACCGCGAGCTGCAGAAGGGCCACATCATGGTCTCGAACGGGTCGTGCACCACCAACGCGCTGGCGCCGCTGGCCAAGGTGCTCGACGAGGCGGTGGGCATCGAGAGCGGGATCATGACCACGATCCACAGCTATACCGGCGACCAGCCGACGCTCGACCGCCGCCACAAGGACCTCTACCGCGCCCGCGCCGCGGCCATGGCGATGATCCCGACCTCGACCGGTGCCGCCAAGGCGCTCGGCGAGGTGCTGCCGAACCTCAAGGGCAAGCTCGACGGCTCGTCGATCCGCGTGCCGACGCCGAACGTCTCGGCCGTGGACCTGACCTTCCAGGCGGGCAAGGACGTGACCGTCGCCGACATCAACGAGATCATCCGCGAGGCCGCCGCCGGCCGCATGGGCTCGGTGCTGGCCTACGATCCCGAACCCAAGGTCTCGATCGACTTCAACCACACGACGCACAGCTCGATCTTCGCGCCGGACCAGACCAAGGTCATCGGCCGCACCGTGCGCGTGCTGGCCTGGTACGACAACGAGTGGGGCTTTTCGGCGCGCATGGCGGACGTTGCCGCCGAGCTGGGCCGCACGCTCAACTGATCTTTCGGGATTTCCCGAAATGGCGAAGGGCGGCCCCTGGGGCCGCCCTTTTCCATTGTGCCGTCCGCCAATGTCAGGCGATCTTCTCGATCCAGGCGGCAAAGGCGGTCATCACCGAGCCGAGGAATTTCCTCGTGTCCTCGCTGGTGACCTGCCCGTCCTCGCCGATCAGCTGCATGATGTTGCCGACGTAGGCCTCGGGCTGCTGCATCGGGTGGACGTTGAGGAAGACCAGCGACTGGCGCAGCTGGTGGTTGGCGCCGAAGCCCGCGATGCCGCCCGGCGAGCCGGTGACCACGGCGGCGGGCTTGCCGTCCCAGACGCTGGACCCATAGGGGCGCGAGCCGACGTCGAGCGCGTTCTTCATTGCCGCGGGCAGGCCGCGGTTGTACTCGGGCGTCACGAAGAGCACGGCATCGGCGGATTTCACTTCGGCGCGGAAGCGGGTCCATGCGGCGGGCGGCGTGCCCTCGTCGCGGTCGGGGTTGTAGAGCGGCAGGTCGCCGATCTCGACGAAGTCGAACTCCAGCCCCTCGGGGGCGAGATCGGCCAGCACATGGGCGAGCTTGCGGTTGTACGAGCCCTCGCGCAGAGAGCCCACGAGCACGGCAACTTTCCTGGACATGACAGTCTCCTTTCCTTGCCTTCGCCCCGGGATATGGGGCGGCGGGAGGGAAGCAGGAGGCCGATTTGCGCACCGGATCTGCGCGGGGATGCGCGGAACCGCGGGGCGCGGCGGCAGGGCGCGGGCGCCCTGCCCGTTGCTTGCGCGCTCAGACCTTGCGCAGCGCCAGCACGGCGTTGAGTCCGCCGAAGGCGAAGGCGTTCGACAGCACCACCGAGACCTTGGCCTCGCGCGCCTCGTTCGGCACCACGTCGAGCGCGCATTCCGGGTCGAACTCTTCGTGGTTGATCGTGGGCGCGATCACCCCGTCGCGCAGCGCCATGAGGCAGGCCAGCAGCTCGACCGCGCCGGTGCCGCCGATGCAGTGCCCGTGCATGGACTTGGTCGAGGAGATCATCAGCCGGTCCGCCTGCGGCCCCATGGCGTCGGCCACGGCGGCGCATTCGGTCTTGTCATTGGCGGCGGTGCCGGTGCCGTGCGCATTGATGTAGCCCACCTCGTCGCGGTCGATGCGCCCGTCGCGCAGCGCGCCCGAGATCGCCCGTGCCGCGCCCTGCTTGGAGGGCATGACGATGTCGGCCGCGTCCGAGGTCATGGCAAAGCCCACCACCTCGGCGAGGATCTCGGCGCCGCGCGCCCGCGCGTGCTCGTACTCCTCGAAGACGTAGACCCCCGCGCCCTCGCCCTGCACCATGCCGTTGCGGTTGGCCGAGAACGGGCGGCAGGCGTCTTTCGACATGACCCGCAGCCCTTCCCAGGCCTTCACCCCGCCGAAGCAGAGCATCGACTCCGACCCGCCGGTGATCATCGCCGGGCACGCGCCCGAACGGACCATCTGGAAGGCGAGCCCCATGGCGTGGTTGGAACTGGCGCAGGCGGTGGCGACGGTGAAGGTCGGGCCGCGGAGGTTGAACTCCATGCTGACATGGCTGGCGGCGGCGTTGTTCATCAGCTTCGGCACGACGAAGGGATGGACGCGGTTCTTGCCCTCCTCGTAGACCGAGCGGTAGTTCTCGTCCTGCGTGGTCAGCCCGCCGCCGGAGGTACCCAGCACCACGCCCGAGCGGTCGGCCATGTCGCCGTGGAATTCCAGCCCGGACTGCGCGATCGCCTCGCGCGCCGCGATCAGCGCGAATTGCGTGAAGCGGTCATAGAGCGACAATTGCTGGCGGTTGAAGGTTTCTTCCGGCTCGTAGCCCTTGATCTGGCCGCCGATGCGGATGGCCAGGCGCTCGACGTCCCGGAAGTCCAGTTCCCCGATGCCGCAGCGCCCTTCGCGCATGGCCTCGAAGGTTGCAGGCACGCCGCGCCCCAGCGCGTTGATCGTGCCTGCGCCCGTAATGACGACCCGTTTCACGCGGTCTGCTCGGCCACCAGCTTCTCGATCCCGGCGACGATGGTCGACACCGAGGAGATGTCGAAATCGCTCTGTTCGGGCTCGTTGGCGTTGAACGGAACCGAGATGTCGAAGGCTTCCTCGATGGCGAAGATGCTTTCGACAAGACCAAGGCTGTCGATCCCCAGGTCCTCGAGCGTGCTGTCCATGGTCACGTCCGAGGGTTCGAGAACCGCCTGTTCGGCGATGATCTCGATGACCTTGTCTTTCACAGTCATGTGCGGCGCTCCCCTTGTCGTCGCAGCGTCAGTGTCAGGGTCGGCTTACTCATTCCCGGTGAGCTTGGAAACAGATTTCTTGAGCTCGGCGACTTCCTTGAAGAGCCGTGGCAATCTGCGCAGTCCCTTGTAAGTCTCGACGTGGCTTTCCATTTTCATCGCCGGGTAGCCGAGCATGACGCGGCCCGCGGGGATGTTGGACAGCACCGTGGTACCGCCGCCGGTGATCACGTTGTCGCCGATGAAGATATTGTCCGACACGCCCGTCTGGCCGGCCAGAACGACGTTGTTGCCGATCTTCGTCGAGCCCGCGATGCCGCAGCAGCCGCAGATCAGCGTGTTGTCGCCCACAACCACGTTGTGGCCGATCATCACGAGGTTGTCGATCTTGGTGCCGTTGCCGATCTTCGTGTCGCGCACCGAGCCGCGGTCGATGGTGGCATTGGCGCCGACCTCGCAGTCGTCGCCGATGGTGACCGCGCCGAGCGAGTGGATGCGCGCCCATTGCTGCGCGACCTGCGTGCCCTCCTCGCCGAGGCTCGCGCGCGCCTTCTCGACGCCCGAGACCTCGGGGGTGACGAAGCTGAAGCCGTCGCCGCCGATGCTGGCGTTGAACTGGCCGAAGAAGCGCGCGCCGATGGTGCAGCGCGCGCCGATGCGCACGCCGGAATGGATCATCGCGTCCTCGCCGATGGTCGCGTCCTCGCCGATGAAGACCTGCGGGCCGATGACCGAGCGCGCGCCGATCTTCGCGCGGGCGCCGATCACCGTGAAGGCCGCGACCGAGACACCCTCGCCGATCTCGGCGGTGGGGTCGATGCTGGCGCTGGGGTGGATGCCGGCGCCGTAGCCGTTGCCACGGTCGAGCATGGCCGAAAGGCCCGACAGGGCGTGGCGCGGGCGCGGCGCGAGGATCGCGGCCTGCAGCCCCATCCCCTGCCAGTCGGCGCCTTCCCAGAGCATGGCGGCGCGCGCCTTGCCCTCGCCGATCTGCGCGGCGAACTCGGGTTTCATGGCCAGCGCCAGCTGGTCCGCACCGGCCTGCGCCGGTTCGGCGACCGAGGTGACGCGGATCTGGGTGTCGCCCTCGGCCGTCAGGCCGAGCGCGGCGGCGATCTGTGCGATGCTGTGGCTTTCAACGATGCTGTCTAGGGACATGGGGTCCTCCGGGATGCTCTCCCCGAGGATTTAACTCGGCCCGCCTGCCAGTACCACCCCTGCCGCGCTCAGCGCGTCCCAGATGCGCGCATCCCGGCCATAGACATCGGCGCGGAATTCCATCTCGCCCTTCACCGTGGTGAAGGCGGTGCGGTAGATCAGGTGCACCGGCACCGGCTGGTCCAGCGTCACCCGTGTCTCGCGCCCGGTGTTCAGCTTCGACTGGAAGAGCCCGACCGGATCAGAGGTCTGCCGCGCCAGCAGCGTGTAGGCGAAATCATGCGGATCGCTCAGCCGCACGCAGCCATGCGAGAAGGTGCGCTGCGTCCGGTCGAAGAGCGACTTCGACGGCGTGTCGTGCAGGTAGATGTTGTACTTGTTCGGGAACATGAACTTCACCGTGCCGAGCGCGTTGCGCGGGCCCGGTGGCTGGCGCATGGCAAAGGGGAAGCTCGACGCGCTGTACTGCGCGAAGCCGTTGGCCCGGCTCACCGTCCGGCCCTGCTGGTCGGTGATCTCGAGATGGCCCGCCGCGCCCGGGTTCTGGCGCAGGAGCGGCAGGTATTCGTTCACCACGATCGAGCGCGGCACGTACCAGGACGGGTTGATCACCATGAATTCCATCTGGTCCGAGAATTCCGGCGTGCGCCGGTCGTCCTCGGGCGAGCCGACGACCGAGCGCGTCTCGAAGGTCACCTTGCCGTCATCGACGATCTCGGCGTGGAAATCGGTGAGATTCACCATGATGTGACGCTGGCCGAGGCCGCCCGGCAGGTTCAGCCAGCGCTCGCGCTCCATCGCAACCAGCACCGACTTCAGCCGGTCCTCGGCGGGGATGTTCAACTGGCTCAGCGTGCCCGAGCCGGCAACGCCGTCGACGGCGAGCCCGTGGCTTTCCTGGAAGCGCATCACCGCGGCGCGCAGCTCGGTGTCGTACTCGGCCGAGAGCGTCGGCGTCATGTAGCCCATCGCGATCAGCCGGTCGCGCAGCACCACGACATCGCCGCCGCGCTGGCCCATCTCGAGCTTGGCGGTGCGCACCGTCGGCCCCCAGCCGCCGCGGGCGACGATCTTCTCGAGCTTGAGCTTGGCGCGCAGCAGCCGCGCGTATTCGTCCGACGAGGGCGCGAGGTGCTGGAGCACCTGGTAGGGATCGCTCGCCGCCAGCACCTCGAGCAGGATCTTCGGGTCGCGCCGCGGCGCCTCGCGCTTGATCCCGTCGTCGGTCTGCGACGGCACGAGGATGCCGCTCTGCAGATCGCGGGCGTATTGCAGGAAGGTGCGGCTCAGCGCGACCTCGAGCTCGCCCCGCGCCCGCTCGCCCTCGACATGGCGCATCTGGCGGATCAGCCCGTCGAGATCGTAGCGCTGGGTTGGCAGCCCGTGCACCGAGGCGGTGCCGAGCGCCTCGAGCAGCGCGGCGCGGCGCAGCGCGGCTGACTCCTCGGGCCCGGTCCAGATCGGCGCGAATCCGCGGGAGCGGTAAAAGGCCGCGAGCCCCTCGTTGTCGGAGAGATTCTCGGCCACCGCCTGCTTGTAGGCGGTCATAGAGAGGCTTTCCGCGCTGGCCGGAGCCGCCGGAAACGCCACCAGCGCTCCTGCCAGGACCAGGGCCGCGAGGCCACTTGCGCGCCGGAGTTTCTGCATCTTACCCATGACTACCTGTATTCTTCCGCTTTCAAGCCTTGATGCAATTTTCCCGTGCAGCGGTAGGGCTTGTCCACACACAATCTCGCGCAAGCAGCGAGATTTCTGCACCTGATACGCCAATGCACCGCCGCCCTAGAGGTTCCCTCTCCGTGCAACACGGCATTGCGGTTCCTGCGCAAAATTTCGCCGATTTCCACGGCGGACCCACTACAGGTTGGAAAATATCCTTCTTCGATAAATTTTCCTGTGCCATAAAAGCCGCACATCTGGGGGAAAGATGGTAGGTCCGCCCAACGAGGCGGAACAAACAGGCACAGCGACCAAACGGGACAGGCGCTTCAAATGACAGACAAAACAGCTAGCGGCATCTCGCGGCGGGGCCTCATTGGCGCGTTCGCGGCAACCTTCGTCACGGCAGCACCGACTTACGCAAGCGCGGCGGGATTCCTCCGCGGCGCAGGCGACGTGCGCAGACTGCGCATGTACTCGGCCCGCACCGGCGAGACGCTCAACATGATCTACTGGATCGAAGGGGAATACATCCCCGATGCGCTGAAGGAGATTTCCTACTTCATGCGCGACTGGCGCACCAATGATGTCAAGAACATCGACGCGCGCACCATCGACATCATGACGGCAGCCCACAACCTCATGGACGTGAGCGAGCCCTACATGCTGATCTCGGGCTACCGCAGCCCCAAGACCAACGCGATGCTCCGGGCCCGGTCCTCGGGGGTTGCCAAGAACTCGCGTCACCTCGTCGGCGAGGCGGCGGACCTGCGTCTCAACTCGCGCTCGGTGAACCAGATGGCCCGCGCAGCGGCCTCCTGCAACGCCGGCGGCGTCGGGCGCTACACCAGCTCGAACTTCGTGCACATGGATTGCGGTCCGGTGCGCAGCTGGGGCAGCTGAGACGTCTCAGAGGTTACTTTTTGTGTGACAGGGGCGCCCAAGGGGCGCCCTTTGTCTTTTCGCGGCCCGGGTTTGCAAAGCCTCTCCCGGGATATTTGCACCTAGGAATTGGTCGCGGAGCCGGGATCCCGCTGCGCCCGCCATTCGTCGAGCGCGGCATTGCCATCGGGCTCGAGCGGCGCGGCGCGGGCGGAGTCGGGCTTCGACGCGGCAGCGAGTCCCGCGACGATCTCGCGCCGGAAGGACTGGCCCTTGGCCTGGTGGCGCGCGCCGAAATAGAAGCTGACCACCGCCCCCAGCAGCCACCAGAGCGGCTCGGGCACCAGCGAAAGCCCCTCCATCCGCGCCGCGAACCAGGCCGGATCGACCATCGCGCTGGTCAGCAGACCCAGCGTGCCGAAGGCCATGGCGGGGCGCGGCAGGCGGTTGAGCCCGTCGATCACCCGGTCGAAAGGCGACGGTGCGGGGCGGGCGAATTCCTGCGCGAACTGCGCCAGCGCCGCCTCGCGCAGGCTCGCGTCGCGGGCCGAGGCGGCCTCGGCATTCTCGCGGAAGACCTCGGCCGTGTCGCGGACGAGAGTGCCGCCGGGACCGGAGAGCGCCGAGACGAGCGCAGTGATCATGCCCATGCCGAGACCCTCGCGCGGAACTGCGCATCGGTGAGGCGGAAGCGCGGCGAGATGAAGCTCTCGGCCCGGCGAATCCAGCCACCCTTGCCGCCCGCGACGCTGCGCGCGAACTTGCGGCTGGCGGGGCGGCGGTCGGCGAGCGCGAAATAATAATTCCGGCGGGAGATGCCATAGGCGTCGGCGATATGCTCCGGCGCGGCGGCAAAAGCCCTGCCCGCGGCGGCTATGGTCCGCGGCCCGACCACCCCGTCGACGGCGACCTCCTCGCCCATGTCGCGCAGCAACTGCTGCAGCAGCTTCACCGCGCCCGCCCCGGCGTTCACGTACATGTCGAAGACCGAGGGCTGCAGCGCGGCGGGCAGCGCGTCGAGGCGCGGCGCGTGGAAGTAGTCGCGCAGGAAGATCGCCGCCGCGTCCGCCTCGGTGAGCCGCTTCAGGTCATCCCGGTCGGTGTCGCCGTCGCCGTCCAGATCGCGCCCGAGCCGGCGCAGCGTGCCGAGCGTGACGCCGTGGTTGGTCGGCCCTCCCGGGTCAGCCGGGTCATCGACATAGCCGCCCTCGCGGGTGACGATCTCCTGCGCCATGCGGCGCACCTGCGCGTCTTCGGTCATGCTTTGCCTCCTTCGGACCATGGTGGCTTTCCCGGAGCTCCATGCTCTGCCAGAAGGCGTAAACGGAGTTTCATCGCGGCGTACGGAGGCACGGGTGGACGAGGACATGACTACGGACGAGATCATCGCGCTGCTGGGGCTCGCGCCGCATCCCGAGGGCGGGCACTACCGGCAGACCTGGATCGCAGAGGCGCAGGACGGCGGGCGCCCGGCGGGCACCTGCATCCATTTCCTGCTGAAGGGCGGCGAGCGCAGCCACTGGCACCGAGTCGACGCGGTGGAGATCTGGCATTTCTACGCGGGCGCGCCTCTCCTGCTGTCGACCGCCGCGAGCGACGCGGGCCCGCGCGAGGACCGGGTGCTGGGCCCCGATCTGGCCGCCGGCGCCCGGCCGCAGCTCATCGTCCCCGAGCGGCACTGGCAGGCGGCGCGCAGCCTCGGCGACTGGACGCTGGTCGGCTGCACCGTCTCTCCGGCCTTCCGCTTCGAGGGATTCGAGCTGGCACCGCCGGATTTCGACATTTCCTGAACACGCGAAAAGGCCGGGGCGCAATGCCCCGGCCTCTGTCTTCGACCTGAAGGGTCGATCAGTTCATCGGACCTTCATCGACGTCGGGCAGCTCCATGAGCTGGTCCTTGGTCATGTTGGTCACCACCGAGTAGTGGCCATCGTCGATCGGCACGAACTTGGCGTTGTCGATCTCGAGCATCACGTGCTTGTCGCCGATGTCGAGGAAGCCGCCGACCTCGGCCACGATGCCGCGGAACGAGCCATCGGCGTTCAGCATCACGTCCTCGATCGAGCCGACGTTGTCCCAGTCGTCCGAGACGGTGTCATAGGCCATGCCGTCGTCGAAGTTGGCCGCGGCGCCATCGGCGTCGATGGCGTAGACGGCACCGCCGGTGATGTCGCGGGTGCGGATCAGGCCATCGGGCGAGCCGTTGAACATGCCGTCAACCGAGGCAGCCATCTCGCCGGCTTCCTGCTTCATCTCGGCACCGGCCTGAGCCATCGCGTCACCGGCGTTTTCCAGCGCCTGTTCGCCTTCGGCAACGGCCTCGCCAGACTTCTCGGCAATCGCGTCACCGGTGTTCTCGACCGCCTGCTCGGCGTTCTCCACGGCGGCGTCGGCATTTTCCTTGGCCGCGTCCATGTTGCTTTCCTGCGCATAGGCGGCGGTGCCGGCAACGAGGGCGATGAGAGCGGCGGTGGTGGTCAGACGTTTCATGGTGTCTCCTCCTTCGGGAAGTCGTCGTCTTGTCTGCCCACTCAACACATGGGGCGCGGCCCTGTTCCGGCCGCGCCCCCAATTAAATTCCATTGAAATCGTGGAACTTTTCTAGATATTCCGCTGCACGAATGCGACCAGTTGCCGGGTCGATCCATCCTTGCCCTCGGCGCTTTGCGTGCCCGCGACGATCGGCCCGAGCGCCGTCGCCAGCTCCTTGCCGAGCTCGACGCCCCACTGGTCGTAGGAGTTGATATTCAGGATCACCCCCTCGACGAAGACCCGGTGCTCGTAGAGCGCGACGATCATCCCCAGCGTGCGCGGATCGAGCAGCGGGTAGACCAGCGTGGTCGACGGCCGGTTGCCCGGGAACACCCGATGCTTGGCCTGACGCTCGAGCTCGGCACCCTCGAACTTGCCCGCCACCTTGCCGCGCGCCTCGTCGAGGTCGCGGCCGCGCATCAGCGCCTCGGACTGGGCAAAGCAGTTCGCCAGCAGCAGCTCGTGGTGATGCCGCAGCTTCGGCTCGTGGCTGCGCGCGCCGACCATGAACTCGCAGGGGACGACCCGCGTGCCCTGGTGGATCAGCTGGTAGAAGGCGTGCTGGCCGTTGGTGCCGGGCTCGCCCCAGACCACCGGGCCGCTGTCAAAGGCCAGCGCCTCGCCGTCCATCGCGACGGACTTGCCGTTGCTCTCCATCTCGAGCTGCTGGAGGTACGCCGGCAGCCGCGCGAGGCGGTTCTCGTAGGGCAGCACGGCGCGGGTGGCATGGCCCAGCACCTGGTTGTGCCACATGCCGACCAGCGCCAGCAGCACCGGCATGTTGGCCTCGAGCGGGGCGGCGCGGAAATGCGCGTCCATCGCCTGACCGCCGTCGAGGAAGGCGCGGAAGTTCTCCGGCCCCACGGCGATCATCATCGAAAGGCCGATCGGCCCCCACATGGAGTAGCGCCCGCCGACCCAGTCCTCGAAGCCGAAGACGCGGGAGGCCGGGATGCCCCATTCCGCTGCCTTCTCGGCATTGGACGAGAGCGCGACGAACTTGCCCTCGGTGCCCGCGCCGCTCGCCTCGAGCCAGTCCCAGGCGGTGCGCGCGTTGGTCATGGTCTCGATGGTGGTGAAGGTCTTCGAGGCGATGATGAAGAGCGTCGTCGCGGGATCGCAGAGCTTCAGCGCGTCGGCAATGTCGGCGCCGTCGACGTTCGACACGAAATGGCAGCGCGGCCCGTCGTGGTAGGGAGCAAGCGCGATGGTGCCCATCTTGGGGCCGAGGTCCGAGCCGCCGATGCCGATGTTGACCACGTCGGTGATCCGCGATGCGCGCACCTCGCTGGCCAGCGCTTCCATGCGTGCGAGCGTGTCCAGCACCTCGGGCATGACGTCCTTGCCATCCACCTCGACCGGCGTACCCGCGAGGTTTCGCAGCGCGGTGTGCAGTACCGACCTGCCCTCGGTCTCGTTGATCTTGGCGCCGCCGAACATCGCCTCGCGCCGCGCCGCGACATCCGCGCCGCGCGCCACGGCGAGCAGCGCCTCGAGCACCTCGGCGTCGATCTGCGTCTTGGAATAGTCGAAGAGCATCCCCTCGGCCTCGACCGAGAAGGTTTCTGCCCGCGCGGCATCCTCGGCGAAGAGCGCGTCGATCCGGCGGCCTTCACGGGCGGTCGCGAGGCGTTTCAGGTCATCCCACATCAAGGTTCTTCCTGTCTTGAGTTCTGTGCGACTGATACCGTCACTCGGCCCAGTGTACCACCGCCTGATCGAGCACCGCATTGATCGGCGCCTCTTCCGGCGGCAGACCCTTGGCCCGTTCCAGCGCGTCGCGCTTTTCTGCCCCGAAAATCAGCACATGCTTGCAGAGCGCGCCGTCGAGCACGGGGGCGGTCAGGGTGATGCGCGGCTCGGGAGCGCCGGGAGCGCGCATCGGCAGCAGGATCGGTGCATCCGGTGCCAGCGCCTCGGCCAGCCGGTCGGCGCCGGGGAAGATCGAGGCGGTGTGCAGGTCCGCGCCCATGCCCAGCAGCACGACGCCGAGCGGCAGCGAGGGGCGGATCGCCTCGGCCAGTTCCTCGAGCTTTTCCTCGGGTGTTCCGGCCTCGGAATAGAGCGGCAGCAGGCGCGCGGCTGCGGACTTGCCGGTCAGCAGCCGCTCGCGCAGCAGCCTTGTGTTGGACCGCTCAGAGGTCTCGGGCACCCAGCGCTCGTCGCCGAGCAGCACGTCCACCCGGTCCCAGTCGAGCGAGGTGGCGCTGAGCGCGTCGAAGATCGGCCCGGGCGAGGTGCCGCCCGGAACCGCCAGCGACACGCGCTTGCCCTGCTGGAGCTGCGCGCGCAGCTCCCCGGCGATCATGTTGGCAAGGTCGATCGCCAGCATCTCGCGGTCGGGATAGGGGCGGAACTCGTAGCTCATGTCTTGATCCCCCGCCAGCGGCGCCCGTCCTTGTTGATCAGGAAGGCCGCGTCGTCCGGTCCGGTGCTGCCTGCATCGTAGGGCTTGGGATGATCGCCGCGGCGCTCCCAGCCCTCGATCAGCGGATCGGTCCAGGCCCAGGCCGCCTCGACCTCGTCGCCGCGCATGAACAGCGTCTGGTTGCCGCGGATCACGTCCATGATCAGCCGCTCGTAGGCGTCGGGCGCGTCCTCGGCGTCCGGCCCCAGCGCATCGGCGAAGGACATGTCGAGCGGCACGTCGACGAGGCGCATGCCGCCCGGCCCCGGCTCCTTGATGGTGACCCCGAGCGTCATGCCCTCGTTCGGCTGGAGGCGGATCGACAGCATGTTGCGGTGCCGCCCGGCGTCCATGCCGAAGATCGAGTGTGGCGCGTCCTTGAACACCACGGCGATCTCGCTCGCCTGCGCCGCCAGCCGCTTGCCGGTGCGCAGGTAGAAGGGCGTGTTCGCCCACCGCCAGTTCGAGATGTAGCACTTCATCGCGATGAAGCTCTCGGTCTTCGAGGCGGGGTTCTCGACGTCCTCGCGGTAGGAGTTCACCTCGCCGTCCGAAGTGTACTGGCCGCGCACGATGCTGTCGGGATCCACCGGGTCGAGCGCGCGGATCACCTTGAGCTTCTCGTCGCGCACCGCGTCGGGCTCGAAGCGCGCCGGCGGCTCCATGGCGATGAGGCACAGCAGCTGCATCAGGTGGTTCTGCACCATGTCGCGCATCGCGCCCGACTTGTCATAGTAGCTGCCCCGCCCGGCGACGCCGACGGTCTCGGCCACGGTGATCTGGATGTGATCGACGTATTGCGCGTTCCACAGCGGCTCGAAGAGCATGTTGCCGAAGCGCACCGCCATCAGGTTCTGCACCGTCTCCTTGCCGAGATAGTGGTCGATCCGGTAGATCTGCGTTTCCTTGAAGTGCCGGGCCAGTTCCTCGTTGAGCGCGCGGGCGGACTCGAGGTTGTGGCCGAAGGGCTTCTCGACCACGATCCGCACGTCGGGATTGGTCAGGCCATGGGTGCGCAGCTGCTCGGCCAGATCGCCGAACAGGCTCGGCCCCACCGAGAAGTAGAAGGCCCGCACCACGCCGTCTTCGGTGCGCAGCGCCTCCTTCAGCTCGCCCCAGCCGCTCTCGCCGCGCGCGTCCACCGCCACGTAGCCGAGCAGGCCGAGGAACTCCTCGAGCACGGTGTCGTCGCATTTCGCCTTGCCGAACTCGCGGATCGCCTCGCGCACCATGTCGCGGTACTCGTCGAGCGTGATCTCGGACCGCGCCGCGCCGATCACCCGCGAGCCGGACGGCATCTGCCCCGCGCAGTAGCGCCGGAACAGGCCGGGAAGGATCTTGCGCCGCGCGAGATCGCCGGTGCCTCCAAAGATGACGAGGTCGAATGGATCGACGGGAATGACGCGGGAAACCATCTCGGGCCTGTCTCCGATTCTTCTAGATACGGCGCTTCGTCCAGATTCTGGGGTTAGCGCTAACCGCGCCCTGCCTACCCCATTGCTGCGCGCGAGTCTAACACCATGCGGCGGCGCGGCAATGCCGCCCCGACGATAACCGCCGACCGGTAAGCAATTGCCGAATCCCGACAGGCCGCTTGAACCGCGCGGACGCCCGTGCGACGCAAGGGCAAGAGACCGAACAACAACAAGACCGCGGCCGACCCGCGCGACACCCCGAGGCAGACCATGGCACGACCCATCATCATCGACACCGACCCCGGACAGGATGACGCCGTCGCCATCCTGCTCGCGCTCGCCTCGCCCGAGCTGCGGGTGCTCGGGATCACCACCGTCGCCGGCAACGTGCCGCTGCACCTGACCTCGCGCAATGCCCGCATCGTCTGCGAACTCGCCGGCCGGACCGACATTCCGGTCTTCGCCGGCTGCGACGCGCCGCTCGAGCGCAAGCTCGTCACCGCCGAGCACGTGCACGGCAAGACCGGGCTCGACGGCCCGGTGCTGCCCGAGCCCGTGATGCCGCTGCATGACCGCCACGCGGTCGACTTCCTCATCGACACGCTGCGCCGCGAGCCCGCGGGCACGGTCACGCTCTGCCCGCTGGGGCCGCTCACCAACATCGCCACCGCCTTCCGCCGCGCCCCGGACATCATCCCCCGCGTGCAGCAGATCGTCCTCATGGGCGGCGCCTATTTCGAGGTGGGCAACATCACCCCGGCGGCCGAGTTCAACATCTACGTCGACCCCGAGGCCGCGGCCGAGGTCTTCGGCGCGGGCGTGCCGCTGGTCGTCATGCCGCTCGACGTCACCCACAAGGCGCTGGTCACCAAGCCGCGCAACGAGGCGATCCGCGCGCTCGGCACGCCCGTCGGCCGGGCTGTCGCCGAGATGACCGACTTCTTCGAGCGCTTCGACCTGCAGAAATACGGCTCCGAGGGCGCGCCGCTGCACGATCCCTGCGTCACCGCCTACCTCCTCGCCCCCGAGATCTTCTCGGGGCGGCACATCAATGTCGAGATCGAGACCGGCTCCGATCTCACGCTCGGCATGACCGTTGCGGACTGGTGGGGGGTCTCGGGCCGCGCGCCCAATGCCACCTTCATCGGCGATCTCGATTCCGACGCCTTCTTCACCCTGCTTACCGAAAGGCTGGCAAAGCTATGAAATCCCTGCATCTCGCCGACGCCGAAGATCTCGAACGGCTGCTGCCCATGGTCACCAGCTTCCAGGCCGAGCGCCAGCACGAGCCGGACGAGGCGCAGCTGACCGCGGCGCTGACGCCGCTGCTCGCGGGGGCACCGCAGGGCGCCGTCTGGCTGATCGGCCCGCGCAAGGCCCCGGTCGGCTACGTGGTGGTCAGCTTCGGCTGGTCGCTGGAAAGCGGCGGGATGACCGGGACCATCGACCAGATCTACGTGCGCCCCGCGGTGCGCAGCCGCGGCATGGGCAGCGAGGCGCTGTTCCAGCTGACCCAGGCGCTGCGCCAGGGCGGGGTGACGGCGCTGCAGATGGAGGTCTCGCGCGAGGACGAGACGCTGCGCCGCTTCTGCCGCCGCGCCCGGCTGCAGGACCGCGACGGCGCCGTGCTGATGCGCTGCGCGCTCTGATCGCGGGCCGGACCGCCGCAGATTTCAGCGCGAGGCGGCGATTTCCGCCGTGCCCGAAGCCGGCACCCCCATCCGCGCCGCGATCCGCCGGCGCGCCCCTTGCGGGCCTCCCCGTCCGGCGTTAGCGCAGGCGCGGCCGTCCCCCGAGACGGCCGTTTCCCCGAAAGGTCCCCCGCGTGATTCTCCGCAAGCGCCCCTCCGTCCTGCGTCTTTTCTTCGTTCTCAGGGGCTCGGTGATCCAGGTGATCTGGAAGCAGCTCCTGCTGGTCATGGCCGTCGCCGTGCTCGTGGTCTGGGCGCACACGCGGCTGCCGAGCGTGGTCATCGCGCTGGACTTCGCCCCCTTCGGGCTGATCGGCATCGCGCTCTCGGTCTTCCTCAGCTTCCGCAACGGCGCCTGCTACGACCGCTGGTGGGAGGCGCGCAAGCTCTGGGGGCTGATGATCCAGACGGCGCGGGACATGGTGCGCCAGACCATCGTGCTCGAAGCCACGCCCGAGCGGCGCCGGATCCTGCTGGCGCTGGTGCAGTACGGCCACCGCTCGGCGATGCAGCTGCGCGGCAAGCCCGGGCCCGAGAGCGCCGACGCCGCGCTCATCGAGGCGGGGCGCACGGTCTCGCAGCTCGAACGCGAGGGACGGCTCACCGGGACCGAGGCGCTGGTGCTGCACGAGAGCCTTGCGCGGATGGCCGGGGCGCTGCTGGGCTGCGAGCGGCTGGCGAACACGCCGGTGCCCTTCGCCTACACGCTGTTGCTGCACCGCACCGCCTATCTCTTTTGCATCATGCTGCCCTTCGGCTTCGTCGACGAACTCGGCTGGGTCACGCCGCTGGCGGCGGGTCTGGTCGCCTATGCCTTCTTCGGGCTCGACGCGCTGGCGGACGAACTCGAGCTGCCCTTCTCAAACAACCAGAACGCCATGCCGCTCACCGCCTATGCCACGGCGATGGAAATCGCCCTGCGCGGCGGGCTCGGCGATACGGATCTTCCCGAAATGCCGAAACCGGTGAACTTCCTGCTCACCTGAGCCCGGGCCCGCGCTCAGCTGTCCGGCAGCGGGATGAATTCGGCATCGTCGCCCGGCGGCAGGTGGAAACGGCCGTTCTGCCAGTCGCCGCGGCGCCATGCCTCCTTGGCCTCGTCGATGCGCTCCTTCGACGAGGCGACGAAGTTCCACCAGATGTAGCGCGGGCCGTTCAGCGTCTCGCCGCCCAGCACCATCAACCGCGCGCCCTGCGGCCCGGCCTTGAGCGAGACCCGGTCGCCGGGGCGGAAGACCATCATCCTGCCCGCCTCGAACACCGTGCCCGCCTGCTCGACCGCGCCCTCGACGACATAGACGCCGCGGTCCTCGTGATCGTCGGGCATCGGCAGACGCGCGCCGGGCTCGAGCACGGCGTCGGCGTAGAACATGTCGGTGAAGGTCTTCACCGGCGCCGCCTGCCCCCAGGCCCGGCCGAGGATCAGCCGCACGGTCTTGCCCTCGCCCTCCATCACCGGCAGCGCGTCTGCCCCGGCATGGATGAAATCGGGCGCGTCATCCTCGGATTTCTCCGGCAGCGCCACCCAGGTCTGGATCCCCATGAAGGGCATGGGATCGCGGCGCGTGGCGTCGTCGATGCGCTCGGAATGGGTGATGCCGTGCCCGGCCACCATCAGGTTGACCGCGCCGGGCTCGATCCAGGCGTCGGTGCCCAGCGAGTCGCGGTGGTGCATGCGCCCGCGGAACAGATACGAGATCGTCGCGAGGCCGATATGCGGGTGCGGGCGCACGTCGAGGCCCCGCGTCGGCAGGAACTCGACCGGCCCCATCTGGTCGAAGAAGATGAAGGGGCCGACCATCTGCCGGCGCGGCGCGGGCAGCGCGCGGCGGACCTCGAAACCGCCAAGATCGCGGGCACGCGGCACGATCAGCGTCTCGATGGCATCGACCTCGTTGCCGGTCGGGCAATGCGGCTCAAGTGCGGGATTCCAGCTCATGGCGTTTCTCCTTGTGCTGGGCCGGACGATAGCGCGGTTTGCGTGATCCCCCTACACCCGGTCGCGCGCCGATGCTGTGCGCCAGCGCAGCCCGCTTCCCTTTCCCGGTGCCGCCTCTATGCTCGCGCCAACACAGGATCCCGCCCATGCCCGACACCACCCACGCCGCCTGCCTTTCCCCGCGCCCCGCGCCCGCGGGGTTTTCCGACTGGGACGGGCTGCTGGCGCTCATCCTGGGCAGCTTTGCCTACATGGAGGGGCGGATCGACCCGCCCTCCTCGGCAGGCCGTTTGACCCCGGAGAGCCTGCGCGCCCGGGCGCGGGAGGAACACCTTTACGTGGCCGGAACGCCGCTCATGGGCTGCGCCTTCTTCGCCGAGCAGCCCGACGCGCTCTACATCGGCAAGCTCGCCATCGCGCCGGGCGCGCAGGGCAAGGGGCTCGGCCGCGCCTTCGTGGCGGAGGCCGAGGCGCTTGCCCGCCGGCTCGGCCTGCCCCGCCTGCGGCTCGAGACGCGCATTGAGCTCACCCAGAACCACGCCGCCTTCGCCCGTTTCGGGTTTTCCCGAACGGCCGAAAAGGCCCATCCCGGCTTCACCCGCCCGACCTCGATCACCATGGAGAAGCCGCTCTTTGCCTGAGCGCCTCCGCTTCCTATCTGGTAGGACATGACCCTCTCGATCCCCTTCGACAACAGCTACGCCCGCCTGCCCGAGGCGTTCTTTGCCCGCATCGCGCCGACCCGCGTCGCGGCGCCCCGGCTCGTCGCCTACAACGCGGCGCTGGCCGCGGAGCTTGGCATTACCGGCACGGATGATCCGTTGATGGCGGCGATCTTCGCCGGCAACACCCTGCCCGAGGGCGCCGAGCCGATCGCGCAGATCTACGCCGGCCACCAGTTCGGCGGCTTCTCCCCGCAGCTCGGCGACGGGCGCGCGCTGCTGCTCGGCGAGGTGGTGGACAAGACCGGCACCCGCCGCGACATCCAGCTCAAGGGCTCCGGCCCCACGCCCTTCTCGCGCCGCGGCGACGGGCGCGCGGCGCTCGGCCCGGTGCTGCGCGAATACGTGCTCTCCGAGGCGATGCACGCCCTCGGCGTGCCGACCACCCGCGCGCTGGCCGCGGTGCGCAGCGGTGACGACGTCTACCGCGAGACCATCCTGCCCGGCGCGGTCTTCACCCGCGTCGCCGCGAGCCACATCCGCGTCGGCACCTTCCAGCTCTTCGCCTCGCGCCACCAATACGGCGAGTTGCAGCAGCTCTTCGAGTACACGCGCGACCGGCACTACCCCGAGACCTCCACCCCAGGCGAGATGCTTGCCGCCGTCTGCGCCCGGCAGGCCGCGCTGGTGGCGCAGTGGATGTCGCTCGGCTTCATCCACGGGGTGATGAACACCGACAACTGCACGCTCTCGGGCGAGACCATCGACTACGGCCCCTGCGCCTTCATGGACCAGTACCACCCCGACACGGTCTATTCCTCGATCGACCAGCACGGCCGCTACGCCTACCAGGCGCAGGCCGACATCATCGTCTGGAACATGGCGCAGCTCGCCACCGCCATGGTGCCGCTGGTGCAGGACCAGGAGGCGGCGGTGCGCGACTTCACCGAGATCATCAACGCCATGCCGAACCTCATCCGCGGCGCATGGCTCACCCGCTTCGGCGCCAAGCTCGGCCTCGCCGCGCCGCAGCCCGAGGACGCCCGGCTCATCGCCGACCTGCTGCATATGATGCAGACCGGCGGGTCTGACTTCACCAACACCTTCCGCGCCCTCGCCACCGGCTCCGCCCGCGACGAGATCACCGACCGGGCCGCCTATGATCCCTGGCACGCGCGCTGGCAGGAGCGCATCGCGGGCGAGCAAGAGGCCGAGGCGCGGATGCGCGCCGCCAGCCCCGCCTTCATCCCGCGCAACCACCGCGTCGAGCAGATGATCGCCGCCGCGCTCGAGGGCGACGAGAGCTACTTCCACCACCTCAACGCCGTGCTCGCGCGCCCCTACGAGGACCAGCCCGAGGCCGAGGAGCTGCGCCGCCCGCCGCTGCCGGCGGAGGTTGTGCAGGCGACCTTCTGCGGCACCTAGGCCGGAGCCGCGCGCAGCCGGCAAACTCCCCGGAAAAGCGCGCAAATCCGCCCATGACAGGATTTCCCTTCCCCAAGGGAAGCCCTTCCGGCAAGCTGGCCCCAAGGTCAACCACAGCATGCACGCAGAAGGGAGCGCAAGGATGAGTCTCATGGGCACTCTGGCGAAGGTCGCCATCGGATATGCCGCCGCACGCGGCGTCGACCGCCTCTCGGGCGATCAGGGGCTCGGCGCCCTGATCGGCGGCAAGGCGCAGATCCCCGGCTCCGAACCCGGCACCAGCCTGCAGGCGCAGATGGGCAAGATGCTCGGCGGCAGCGGCAACCCTCTGGGCGCGATCATGGAGCAGCTTAAGAAGAGCGGCTTCGGCAACATGCCGGGGCTCGAGCAGGCCGGGCAGGCCGCCAGCACCGGGCTCGCCGGCATGCTCGCCGCCGCGGCCAAGGCGGCCAACATGGGCGGCAAGAACCTCGGCGACATGCTCGACAAGATGAGCGCGTCGCAGGCCGCCCCCGAGGCCGAGAGCGCCGCCGGCCTCATGCTGCGCGCGATGATACAGGCCGCCAAGGCCGACGGCGAGATCGACGCGGCCGAGAAGGCCAAGCTGACCGACACGCTCGGCGCGGATGCCTCGCCCGAGGACATCGCCTTCCTCAAGGCGCAGCTCGCCGCCAAGCTCGACCCCGAGGCGCTGGCCAAGGACACGCCCGACGCGCAGAAGACCCAGGTCTACGCCGCCTCGCTGATGGCGATCACGGTGGACAGCCCGAAGGAGGCGGAATACCTTGACCGTCTCGCCAAGGCGATGGGCCTGCCGGAAACCGCCGTCAATGCACTGCACATGCAGATGGGCCTGCAGCCGCTCTACGCCTGACCCACCGCCGGCCCGCCCGGCATCACCACCGAAGGCCCGAATGCAAAGACCCCCCTATTACGGCCTGGGGCTCGCCGCCCTGGGCGCCCTCGTCCTGACGCCCGACACCCTGCTCATGCGGCTTTCCGGGCTGGAAGGGGTGGCGATGCTGGCCTGGCGCGGGCTGGCGCTCGGGCTGACCTTCTGGGCGATCTTCCTCGCCACGACTCCGGCACCGCGCCGGCTCGGCCGGCTGCTGACCCGCCCGGGCCTGACGGTGATCGCCTGTCAGAGCGCCAATGCCGCGCTCTTCTCGCTCGGCATCGCCATGGCGCCGGTGGCGGTGGTGCTGCTGGCGGTGGCGACCATGCCGGTCTGCGCCGCGGCGCTCTCGCGGCTGCTCTACGGCGAGGCGACCAGCCGCGCCACCTGGATCACCATGGGCGCGGTGCTCATCGGCATCGCCCTCGCGGTGAGCGGCAAGTCCGACCTCGCGGCCAGTCCGGGCACGCTCGCCGGGGCGCTCTGCGGCTTCGGCGTGGCGCTCACCCTCGGGCTCAGCTTCGTCACCCTGCGCCACGCCCCGGCGCTGCCGCTGCTGCCCGCCATGGGCACGGGCGCGCTGATCTCGGGAAGCTGTGGCGCGCTTCTGGCGCCCGCGGGGGTGCTCACCTCCGGCCACGTGCTGCCGATCCTCGCCACCGGGCTGGTGATCCTGCCGGTCTCGTTCTTCTGCCTCAGCACCGCCTCGCGCCACACGGCGGCCGCCAACGTCAGCCTGCTGATGCTGCTGGAAACGGTGCTGGGCCCGGTCTGGGTCTGGGCCTTCCTCGGCGAGGCGCCGAGCCCGCGCATGCTGCTCGGCGGCGCCCTCGTGGTCACTAGCCTCGCGCTCTACATCCTCGGCACGCGCCGCCGCGCCGCCGAAGCGCCCGGCCCTTCTTCTCTTTCCAAATACGCCCGGGGTGAGGCGCGCAGCGCCGAGGGGGCGGAGCCCCCTCTTCCCTGACCTCTCGACCCGCGCCGCGCGGGGTGCCGAGGCGCGGCCTCAGCCGACCAGCAGGTTGACCCGCCGGTTCTGCTTTCCCTTATTCTCGATCTTGCCGAGCCGCAGCTCCCCGATCTCGCCGGTGCGCGCCACGTGCGTGCCGCCGCAGGGCTGCAGGTCGATCTGGCCCGCGCCCTCGCCGATCCGCACGAGGCGGATGCGCCCCGCGCCGCGCGGCGGCTGCACGCTCATCGTCTTGACCAGCTCGGGGTTGGCGGCCAGCTCGGCCTCGGTGATCCAGCTCTCGGTCACCGGCAGGTCGAGGGCGACGAAATCGTTCAGCATCGCCTCGAGCGCCTCGCGGTCCTCGGGCGGCTCGGGCATCAGGAAATCGAGCCGGCCCTTGCCGGCGCTGATCTGCCCGCCGGTCACCGGCAGCGGCAGGGCCACCGACAGCAGGTGCAGCGCGGTGTGCACGCGCATGTGCCTGTGCCGCCGCTCCCAGTCGACCTGCTGCGTCACCCGCGCCCCCACGTAGGGCAGCGGCTTCGGCTCGGCGGGGACGAGCACGATGGTCTCGCCCTCGCCCTTCACCGCCGTGGCGATCTCGATCTCGCCGCCCGGCCAGCGCAGCGTGCCGCTGTCCCCGGGCTGGCCGCCGCTCGTGGCATAGAAGAGCGAGGCATCGAGCACGATGCCGCCCTCGCCGGTCAGACCGACAACCTCGCCCTGCGCCTCGCGGCGATAGGCGTCCTCAAGGAACAGACGCACCGTCAACTCGTTCTCCTACTTCTTTTCCGGCCCGGCGGCAGGGCTGTCCTGCGCGTCGCCGGGTGTCTCCCCACCCCGGTCCGCCGGGGCCTCTGCATCCGCGGAGGCTTCCCCGGACCTGTCCCGAGGCGGATACAACGTCTCGGGGTTACGCAGCCAGATGTCACGCTGCGCAAAGGGTATCTCGATGCCTTCCTCGGCGAAGCGCCGGGCGATCTCGTGGTTGATGTCCGACAGGATCTTCAGCTTCTTGTTCACGTCGCGGACGATGGCGCGGAACTCGAACTCCAGCGAATCCGCACCGAAGCGCGCGAAGACCACCGAGGGCTCGGGGTTCAGCAACACCATGTCATGCTCGCGCACGATGCGCAGCAGGATGTCCTCGACCTTGCGCGTGTCGCAGCCGTAGGCCACGCCGACGCCGCCGAAGACCCGGCCGATGACGTTGCCGCGGGTGAAGTTGGTCACCGTGCCCGAGATGAAGTCCGAGTTCGGCACGATCACGTCGGTGCGGTCGAAGGTCTCGATCCGCGTCGCGCGCACCGAGATGTCCTTGACGATGCCCTGGTTGGTGCCGACCTCGATCCAGTCGCCCTGGCTGATCGGCCTTTCGATCAGCAGGATGATCCCCGAGACGAAGTTCTGCACGATGTTCTGCAGGCCGAAACCGATCCCGACCGAGAGCGCCGAGATCACGTAGCCGAGCGCGGTGAGGTTGATCCCCGCGGCGGTGATCGCCAGCAGCGCCGCCAGCATCACCCCGGCGTAGCCGAGCCCCGAGATCACCGCGTTCTGCCCGCCGATGTCGAGCTTGGTCTTCGGCAGGATCGAGCTGCGCAGCCCGCTCTGCAGCAGTCGCGTGACGCCGTAGCCGATGGCGAAGACCGCCAGCATGGTCAGGAAGCTTGTCGGCGAGATGCGCGCGTCGCCGAGCAGGAAGCCCTCCTGGAAGCGCGCCCAGAGCTCGGTGATGTCGGCGACCCGCGCGCCCCAGATCAGCGCCAGCATCGGCAGCGCGAGCAGGATGAGCACGAGCCCGGCCAGCACGGTGATCAGGCTGTCGTCGGGATCCTTGCGGGTGATCAGCGCGTAGAGGTCCTTCACGAAGCGCTGGAGGACCAGCACCAGCGCCAGCAGCGACAACGACTGCACCGCGGGGAAGACCATGCCCTGCCCGACGCGGTGATAGCCCACGGCCGACATGATCGGGCCGAAGACCGCCAGCAGCATCGCCAGCCGGCCGATCAGCCGCGCCAGCTGCATGCGGAAGGTCGAGCCCTCGAGCAGCGTGCCGTCGCCGTCCTCGGCCTCGGCGTGGCTGAGCCCCGACAGGATGTGGCCGAGCCGGAACAGCATCAGCGCCGAGAGCACGATCAGCGGGAAGTCGAGCACCGCCTCGGTCTCGTCCGAGAACTTGAAGAGTTCCGACAGGGTCTCGCCCATGCCGCGCAGCACGAAGAGGATCGCCAGCACCGACGAGTAGAGCCAGGCCTCGGTGCGCTGCCAGCTCGGCAGCGGCATGGTGGCGATGTCGTCGTCGCTGTTGAAGCTCTGCCCCGCCAGCCAGCGGATGTAGAGCAGCACCAGCCCCCAGATCGGCACGGTGATCAGCACGACGTTGAGGTTGGTCCCGGGCAGGCCCGAGATCTGCGCCGCCACCACCAGCAGGACAAGCCCGCCAAGCGGCACGATGATCGAGCCCAGCGAGGCGAGGAAGCGCCAGACGCCGGTGCCGCGGCGCGTGCGGCGGCGCAGCCATTCCTCGATCCGGTGCACCCAGCCCGGGCCGCGCAGCAGCAGCAGCCCCGCGAGCCCGACCAGCAGCACGATCACCGGCAGGTTCTCGCGCGCCGCGGCGCGCTTGCTCTCGGAGGCGATGTTGTCGCGCACCTCCTGCACCAGCGAGTTGCCGGCCGAGACCACGTCGTTGGCCGCCTGCCCCCAGAGCTGGTAGTTCAGCGGCGATGGTCCCAGCGTCAGCAGCCGGCTGGTCTGCATTTCGCGGATCTTCTTGTCGATCTCGCCGATCAGCCCGTTGGCCTGGGTATAGGCCTCCTGCGCGCGGCGCACCGGCGCCTGCGCGTCCGACAGCTGGCGGTTGAGGTCGGCGCGGCGGGTGGCGATGTCCTGCGCCTCGGACTCGCCCTCGGCGGGCGCGGGACCAAGCGAGTCGAGCTGCTGCTGCAGGGTCTCGATGCGCGAGGCATTGGTGCTTTCGGCGCGCAGGAACCCGTCGCGCCAGCCCGCGACATTGCTGCGCAGCTCCTCGTATTGCTTGACGGTCACGTCCTCGGCGTCGAGCAGCCCTTCGGCCTGCCCGGCCAGCTTGGACCAGGAGTCATAGTCGATGTCCTGCGTCTGCGCGACCGCGAGGGTCGCACAGAGCAGGGTCACCGCGACGGCGGCAAGGAGGTGCCGGATCAGGGCAATCATACGTCCTCGAACACGCCGGGGATCGAGGCGGGCGAGCGGTCGAGCCAGCCCGGCACCGGCAGATCGCGCGAGCGCAGGAAGCCCGGGTTGAAGAGCTTGGACTGGTAGCGCGTGCCATAGTCGCAGAGCACGGTGACGATGGTGTGACCCGGGCCCATCTCGCGGGCCATGCGGATCGCGCCCGCGACGTTGATGCCCGACGAGCCGCCGACGCAGAGACCTTCCTCGGAGAGCAGGTCAAAGACCACCGGCAGCGCCTCGGCGTCGGGAATCTGGTAGGCGAAATCGGGGGTGAAGCCCTCGAGGTTCGCGGTGATCCGGCCCTGGCCGATGCCCTCGGTGATCGAGTCGCCCTCGGCCTTCAGCTCGCCGGTGGTGTAGTAGCTGTAGAGCGCCGCGCCCATCGGGTCGGCGAGGCCGATCTTCACGCCCTTGGGCTGCAGCGCCATGGCGGTGCCCGCCAGCGTGCCGCCCGAACCCACGGCGCAGATGAAGCCGTCGACCTTGCCGCCGGTCTGGTCCCAGATCTCGGGGCCGGTGGTCTCGAGATGCGCCAGGCGGTTGGCGACGTTGTCGAACTGGTTGGCCCAGATCGCGCCGTGCGTCTCGGTCTTCGCCAGCTCCTCGGCCAGGCGGCCCGAGTAGCGCACGTAGTTGTTGGGGTTGCGGTAGGGCGCCGCGGGGACCTGCACCAGTTCGGCACCGGCCAGGCGGATCATGTCCTTCTTCTCCTGGCTCTGGGTCTCGGGAATCACGATGACCGTGCGGAAGCCCATCGAGGCCCCGACCAGCGCGAGGCCGATCCCGGTGTTGCCCGCGGTGCCCTCGACGATGGTGCCGCCCGGCTCGAGCAGGCCCTTCTCCATCGCGTCCTTGATGATGTACAGCGCCGCGCGGTCCTTCACCGACTGGCCCGGGTTCATGAACTCGGCCTTGGCGAGGATTTCGCATCCCGTGATCTCGCTGGCCTTCCTCAGACGGATCATCGGGGTATGTCCGACGGCCTGCGCCAGATCCTGTGCCACGCGCATGGGTCTCTCCACTTCGTCAATTCGCTGGTGGACAGGTGTAGGGCAGACGCCGGGTGACCTCAAGCCGCCGAACGGAGCCTCTCACGCGCGCGTGCCAGCCACAGGAGCATCATCGCCAGCGGCCCGGCGTTGATCTCGCCGCTCTCCACCAGTTCCATCGCGTGATCGAAGGGCAGGACGTGGCTGCGGATGTCCTCGTGCTCGCTGTCGAGACCGGCGATGCCGCCCTCGTGGCCGCCAAGGTCGCACAGGCCGAGGAAACAGTGGAAGAACTCGCTGGTGTAGCCGGGCGAGGCATAGACCCGCACCATCGGCTCGAGCGCGCCGAGCTGCAGCCCGGCCTCCTCGACCGCCTCGCGCCGCGCGCAGTCCTCGGGGCTCTCGCCGGCATCGACCAGCCCGGCAACGGGCTCCAGCACCCAGGGGTGGCGGTCCTCGCGCAGGATCGGGCCGTAGCGCATCTGCTCGATCAGCAGCACGAGGTCGCGCGCCGGATCGTAAGGCAGCACCAGCGCCGCGTCATAGGCGACGAAGCCCTCGCGCTGCACCACCTCGGACATCGTGCCGTCGAACCGCTCGTGCTGCAGGCTGAAGGCGCGCATGCGAAAGAACCCGTCATGCGCCGAGCGGTCCGACAGGATCCGCACCGCGCCCTCGCGCGTGCGGTCCGAGCGCAGCGTGCAGGGGGTCTCGCGGTCGGCGAGCGCCCGCGCCCAGGCCCGCGCGGCAAGGTAGGGCCGGATGCTGCGCACCATCGCGGCCGGGCGCCGTCCGTGGCCGCGCATGATCTCCCGCGCGATCTCGCAGCCGAGCGCCGCGCCCTCGGCCTCCCAGGCGGCGCCGTCCCAGAACCCGCCGGCGCAGGCCGGGTCGATGCGCGCCAGCACGGGGCCGTCCTCACCCGTCAGCGCGAGACCCGAGAACTCCTGCTCCTGCCAGCCGGTGAAGTAGCAGAGCCGCTCGAGATCCGCCTCGCCCGCGTCCCGCAGGACGCCGCCGGGCGCCTCCTCACCCGGCGCGGCGCAGAGCGCGGTCAGCAGGTCGGCGCCGCCCACGGGGGCACGCACCGCATGGTCCGGCAGGACCGCGGGCGCCAGCTCGGCCGGGCGATCGAGGACGATCGCCAGCAGCCCGGGATGCGCCAGCATGCCGGACAGGAAAATCTTCATTCAGCTCATCTCCAGCTTCGCGCTGCCAGCTCCGCAAGCGCGCCGGAGAGCACCGCCCCCAGCGCCATCAGGCCGACGAACCCTCCGTCCAACAGGTGGCCCGCGAAATCAAGGAAGAGTTCGAAGATCCCGACCACGGCCTCCATCGGCCCGTCGTACCGGTGGCGCATCGCCAGCCGAAGCATCTCGTTGATCGCCTGCGCGGCAATTCCCCAGAACACCAGCAGCACCGTGGCGGTGATCCCGGCGGAGATGCCGTTCGCCATGCCCCGGCCGACGCGGATGCCGAGCGACTTCCAGCCGATGACGAAGCCGAGCGCGACGTTGACCCAGAGGAAATAGCCGAAGACCGTGCTCGCCGGCATCAGCGCGGTCATGATGTAGCGGGACGCGATCAGAGCCAGGCCGGCAAGACAGAGGGCAGCCACGAGGCGCGAAGCGGTGGTCATGCAAAACCTCCCCGAAAACAATAGTCAAATACCGTGCAGAGGCTACCGCCGCAGCCCGCGCCGATGCAAGCCGCAGACCGCCCGAGCGTCCGCGACGTCATCCGGCTGTTGCATTTTTCCGGCCCCCGGTTCCGGGCCCCGGGGGTCAGAAGTCGCGCGCCTCGTAGGCCGCCAGCGCCGCCTCGCGCCCGTCCCGGGCCGAGACCACCGGCTCGGGGTAATCCGCCGCGGGGTCGAGCCCCCAGCTGCGCGGCACCGCCTCGAAATAGTCGCGCGCGGTCCGCGGCGGCTCTGCCTGGCCCTCGGCGATCCACCGGCGGCGGTAGGCGCCCTTGGGGTCGAACTTCTCGGCCTGGGTCTCGGGGTTGAAGACGCGGAAATAGGGCGCGGCGTCCGGCCCGCAGCCCGCCACCCATTGCCAGCCCATGGCGTTCGCCGCCGGGTCCCAGTCGATTAGGCAGTCGTCGAACCACGCCTGTCCGATGCGCCAGTGCACCAAAAGGTGCTTGGTCAGGTAGCTTGCCACGATCATCCGCGCGCGGTTGTGCATGTAGCCGGTGACATACATCTCGCGCAGCGCCGCATCGACCACCTCCATGCCGGTGCGCGCCTGTTCCCAGAGCCGCACCTCGCGCAGCCGCCGGTCCTCCTTCCAGGGAAAGGCCCGCCAGTCCTCGCGCCAGTTCTCCTCGAGGATATGCGGCGTGTGCCACATCAGGTGGTAGGCGAACTCGCGCCACGCCAGTTCCGACAGGAACTTTCCCGCGCCCGCCTTGCCCTCGGCCTCTGCCCGCAGCCCCGCGTGCCAGCAGCGCGCCGGGCTGATCTCGCCAAGGCTGAGGTATCCCGACAGGCGCGAGGTGCCCTCCATGTCGAGCCGGTCACGGGTCTCGCCGTACTCCGCGACGCCGTCGCGCATGAAGGTGCCGAGCCGCGCCAGCGCCGCCGCCTCGCCCGCCGAGACGTAGTGCTCCAGCACCGCGCCGCCCCGGTTCATCGCGGCGCCAAGCTGCCAGTCCTCCAGCGCCGCGCTCTCGGGCCAGCGCGCGGGCGCGGCCAGCTGCGAGGGCGCCGCGACCGGCGCGGGCACCTCGCGGTGCTTCACCTCGCGCCAGAAAGGGCTGTAGACCTTGTAATAACCGCCCTGCTTCGTCGCCACCGTCCAGGGCTCGAACAGCAGGTGCCCCTCGAAGCTCCGCGCCTCGATGCCGTCGTCCTTCAGCCGCGCCTTGACGTCCGTGTCGCGCTCGACCGATGCCGGGTCATAGGCGCGCTGCCAGAAGACCGCGCCCGCCCCGGTCTCGCGCACCAGTTCGGGGATCACCTCGCGCGCCGGGCCCGCGCGCAGCACCAGCCGCGTGCCTTTCTCCTCCAGCGCCGCCATGAGCGCCGCCAGCCCCCGCTCCAGCCGCCATTTCGGTGCCGCCCCGAGCGCGTCGACCGTGTGGTCGCTCAGGAAGACCGGGATCACCGCCCCGCCGCGCGCCACCGCCGCCGCCAGCGCGGCATGGTCCGACAGGCGCAGGTCGCGCCGGAACCAGACGATCGTCGGGGAAACATCGGCCATGCGGGCACCTCCTTGATTGACGCAGAACTGTCCCGCAACGGCGCGAGGTCAAGCCCCCGCGCCGCCCGCCGGGGGCAAGGCCGCGCCCTGCCCCTTCTTCTCTTTCCAAATACGCAGATCCGGCGCTGCCGGAGGCGCCGCGCTCAGAGCACCGCGTCGAGCGCCTCCAGAAGCTTCGTCACCTCGGCCTCGGTGGTGTAATGGGTGAAGGAGAGCCGCAGCACGCCCTTGTCGGGTTCCACCCCCTGCGCCTGCAGCGCGCGCACCGCATAGAAATCGCCGCCGCCCGCCATGATGCCATGCTCCGCCAGCGCCTCGGCCAGCGCGAGGCCGGGTTTCGCGTGCTCGACGGCGATGGTCGGCGCGCGGCGCTCGGCGTCGGTCGTGCCCAGCAGGCGCACCGAGTTGCGCCCGGCGAGGTAGTCGAGCAGCGGCTTGGTCAGCGCCACCTCCTGTGCCCGCATCAGCGCCGCCACCCCGCGCGCGTCGGTGCCGTGGTGCGCCGCCTGCGCGTCGACGTAGTCGGCCATCCCGGCACAGGCCGCGACCTGCGCATGGTCCGGGCCCGCCGGGGTGAAGCGCTTGTAGAGCGTGCCGCCGTTGAAATAGTGGCCCTGGTTCGGCAGCAGCTCGCCGAGCGCGCGGCGGATCACCATCAGGCCCTGATGGGGCCCGTAGGTCTTGTAGGCCGAGAAGAGGTAGATGTCTGCGCCGAGCGCGCCCACGTCGGGGAAGCCGTGCGGCGCGTAGCTGACGCCGTCGACGCAGGCAAAGGCGCCGGCGGCGTGGACCATGGCGCAGATCTCGGCGACCGGGTTGATCTCGCCCACCACGTTCGAGCAATGCGGGAAGCAGACCAGCCGCACCTTCTCGTCCAGCAGGTCGGCGAGCGCGGCCGGGTCGAGGTGGCCGGTCTCGGGGTCCATGCGCCATTCGCGGACCTCGATCCCCTCCTCGGCCAGCCGCCGCCAGGGGCCCGAGTTGGCCTCGTGGTCCTGGTTGGTGACGATGATGGCCTCGCCCGGCTTCAGGAACCGGCGGAAGGCATTGGCCAGCACGAAGGTGTTGGCGCTGGTCGAGGGGCCGAAGCTCAGTTCCTCGGTCTCGACCCCCAGCAGCGCGGCCATGCGGACCCGCGCCTCGTCCATCTCGGCGCCGCCGTCCCGCGCGGGAGCATAGGGGCCGTAGGGCTGCATCTTGCGCGCGTGGTAGAAGCGCGTCAGCCGGTCGATCACCGGCCCGCAGGTGTAGGACCCGCCGGCATTCTCGAAGAAGGCCAGCCCCTGCAGCGACGGCTCGGAGAAGGCCGGGAAAAGGCCGCGGGTGAACTCGATATCCAGCATGAAACGCTCCATTGGGGTTTGCGCGCAGAAAAGCCGCGGCGCCGCGAAGGGTCAAGGGGCGGCGGAGGTGACCGAAGGCGCGCGGGATGGCATGATCCCCGCGGGGGGGGCGGCGGGGAGGCGCCGGTCCCCTCGCCGCGCGGCCCCGGGGTCATCGCCCCGTTGCCCGGCGGCGCTATCATGTCATCATGCGTGGCTGGCGGGCGGCCCCGACCACCGCCACCGCGCGCAGCGGCGCAGCGAGGAGGAGCACCATGCAGACCGGCAGCATCCACATCAGGACCGAGGGACCGGAGGAGGCCGCGGCGATCTCGGCCCTGACCACGAGCGCCTTCGACAGCGCCGAACATGCCAGCGGCCACGAGGCGCAGATCGTCGAGGACCTGCGCTCGGCCGGGGCGCTCACCGTCTCGCTGGTGGCCGAGGAAGGTGGCGCGCTGGTCGGCCATGTCGCCGTCTCGCCGGTCGAGGTGGACGGGCACCATGGCTGGCAGGGGCTGGGGCCGATCTCGGTCGTGCCCGGGCGGCAGCGGGGCGGCATCGGCACGGCGCTCATGCGCGCCGCCCTCTCCGAGCTTCGTGCGGCGCATTGCAAGGGCGTGGTGCTGGTCGGTAACCCGGCCTTCTACGGGCATTTCGGCTTCCGCCAGGCGCCCGGGCTGGTGCTCGCAGGCGTGCCGCCCGAGGTGCTTCTCGCCCTGCCCTTCGGCGCCGAGATGCCCGAGGGCGTGCTGCGCTACCACGCCGCCTTCGGGCTGGAGTGAGCGGCGGTTCGGCCCTTCCCGCACAAACGAAACGCGGGCCCCGAGGGGCCCGCGCCTGTTCTCCGTTCGGGTGAACTCACACCCGCCGTTCGGCCTGCAGCCCGCGCCAGATGGCAAGGCACATGACCAGCAGCACCAGCGTGAACGGCAATCCGGTCGAGATCACCATCGATTGCAGTGACGACAGCCCCCCGGCCGAGAGCAGCAGCACGATCGCCACCGCCCCCTCGAAACAGGCCCAGAACACCCGCTGCGGCACCGGCGCGTCGACCTTGCCGCCCGCGGTGATCGTGTCGATGACCAGCGAGCCCGAGTCCGACGAGGTGACGAAGAAGACGATCACCAGCACCACCGCCAGCACCGAGGTGATCGAGGAGAGCGGCAACGCCTCGAGCATGGCAAAGAGCGACAGCGGCGGGTTGTAGTCGTCGATGACGTTGGCCTTCACGAGGCTCCCCGCCGGATCGCTCAGCACCTGGTCGATCGCCGCACCGCCAAAGACCGCCATCCAGAGCACGCAGACGAGGCTCGGGATGATCAGCACGCAGATGAGGAACTCGCGCACCGTGCGGCCGCGGCTGACGCGGGCGATGAACATGCCGACGAAAGGCGACCAGCTGATCCACCACGCCCAGTAGAACGCGGTCCAGCCCTGCACGAAGTCGGTGTCCTCGCGGCCCACCGGATTCGACAGCGGCACGAGGTCGACGAGATAGGCCCAGAGCCCGCTGGCGAAATCGGTGAAGATCAGCAGCGTCGGGCCGACCAGCAGCACGAAGAGCAGCAGCGCCGCGGCGAGGATCATGTTGATCTCGGAGAGCACCTTCACCCCGCCATCGAGGCCGCGCACCACCGAGACCAGCGCGATCGAGGTGATGAAGGTGATGATCACCACCTGCATCGTGGCGCTGACCGGCAGGCCGAAGACGTGGTTGAGCCCGGCGTTCACCTGCTGCGCGCCGAAGCCGAGCGAGGTGGCAAGGCCGAAGAGCGTGGCAAAGACCGCAAGGATGTCGATGATGTGCCCCGGCCAGCCCCAGACCCGCTCGCCCAGCAGCGGGTAGAAGGCCGAGCGCACGGTCAGCGGCAGGCCCTTGTTGTAGGAAAACAGCGCCAGCGCCAGCGCCATCACCGCGTAGATCGCCCAGGGGTGCAGCCCCCAGTGGAAGATCGTCGCGGCAAGGCCGATGGTCTTGGCCGCCTCGACGTTCTCGGGAATGAGGTTGCCGTCCGCGTCGAAGGGCGACGGCACGCCGAGCGGCGAGCTCACCGCCATGTGGTAGACCGGTTCCAGCACGCCGAAGAACATGAGCCCGATGCCCATGCCCGCGGCGAAGAGCATGGCGAACCAGCCCGCGTAGCCGTAGTCGGGCGTCGCCTCCGCCCCGCCGAGCCGCACCGAGCCCATGGGCGTCACGATCAGCAGCAGGCAGAAGATGACGAAGATGTTCGCCGCGCCGAGGAAAAACCAATCGAAAGTCTTGGTGGCAAACGAGAACAGCCAGCTGAAGATCGCCCCTGCCTGCTCCGGCAGCGCCAGCGTGTAGAAGACGAAGGCGACGACCACCGCCCCCGAGATCACGAAGACCGGGTTGTGGATGTCGAGCCCGAAGGGGCCGAACTGCGCCTCGATATTGTCCTGGCCGATCTCGTAATCGGTGTCGATGATGTCCGCGGCGCCCTCCGGTGCCGGGATGCCCTGGTCCGGGGCCTGTGAAGTGTCGCTCACGCGTGGACCCTCCTTTTTCCTTCTTTCGTTTTTCGTCTCGTGTCGTCGCGCCCTCAGCGCACCAGCAGCACCGAGACCTTGGCCCGCGCCGCGATGGTGCCGCCGTTCGACGGCCAGAAATGGTCGGCAAGCCCGGGAACGTGGCTCGCCATGACCACGAGATCCGCGCCGGTCTCGCTCACTGCGGCGACCAGCGCCGGGTCGAGATCGACCGCGGGGTCATGCGTGGTCACCGCATGGGCCTCGGCGGGCACGCCCGCGGCGAGGCCCCGCGCCTTGGCAAAGGCGTCGAGCTTCTCGCCGTATTCCTGCGGCGTGCGGGCAATTCCCGAGGGCAAGGCCGCGGTGACCCCGACGAAGACCAGCCGCGCGCCGTAATGCGCGGCAAGATCGCCCGCGACGGTCAGCGCCTTCGCGAGCCGGTCGGCATGGGTCAAATCCACAGGGACCATGATGCGGGTGAACATGGCTCGCTCCGTCTTCGGTACGGCCGGCGCGAGGCCGGCCTATGGGCTTGCGGTTTCGAGGGATGCCGGCGGGCTTGCGCGCGCCCATCCCTGCTGCTGGAGCGCGCGCCGGAATGTTTCCGACCGCGCCTCGGACGGTGCCTGCAGGCACCGCACCGCGCCGGTTCCCCCTGGGAGCGCGGCGCGTCGACACCGGACGAGCTAGCGCACGATTGCGTGAGGGAAAGGCCGGAAGCCGATAAAATCGCGAAACCTTCCGCATCGGGGGCCGTCGCGCCCCGGCTTTCCCGGGGGCAAGCCCCCGCTGCGCGCCGCTGCCGGCGCCGGGCTTCGGTCAAGGGAAACAAGGCCTTGCCCCCCGCCCGGCGCAACGGCAGGCAGAAGGCCACTTGACCGGCAGGACGGGAATGCTACTCAGGCACCACGGTGGGCCTGTAGCTCAATTGGTTAGAGCAGGGCGCTCATAACGTCTTGGTTGCGGGTTCAAGTCCTGCCGGGCCTACCAGAACACCCCAGCATCGAGGCCATGGCGAGTCGTCCCCCGCGCGGCGGCGGCCGTGCGCGACCGACAGGCCTGTGCATGGGGGCAAAGGCTCCAGCGGTCCGTCTTCATCAGCCACCCTGCCCTTGCCTCAAGGCAGCGTTGCACGTCACCGATCAGGCAGATTGACCGGGCGTTATCCTCGCCCGCCGTCCCGCCCCGCGCCGTCTGACCCGGCGCGGGGCGCTGAGTGTCAGGCGTCGACGCCCATCGGCAGGTGGCGCCGGCGCTCACCGGTGGCGGCGAAGAGGCCGTTGGCGATGGCCGGTGCCACCGGCGGCACGCCGGGCTCGCCCACGCCCGTCGCATGGACCGAGAACGGGTGCGGCACGATATGGGTGACCACGGTCGGGAAGTTGTCGGACCGCACCACGTCGTAGTCGTAGTAGTTCGACTGCGTCACCGCGCCGTCCTCGAAGGTGATGCCCGAGTGCAGCGCCACGGTCATGCCCATCACCGCCGCGCCCTGCAGCTGGCTCTGGATGCGCTCGGGGTTGGCGGCGAAGCCGCAGTCGATGGCCATGTGCATCTCGGGGACGGTGATCTTGCCGTCCGCCACCTTCACCCGCGCCGCGCAGGCGACGTAGGAGACGAAGCTGCGGTGCACGGCAAGGCCGATGCCCTCGCCCTCGGGCAGGTCCTTGCCGTAGCCGATGCCGTCGGCCACGACGTTGAGCACGTTGGCCAGCCGCCCGGTCTCGATCGGGAATTCGGCCATGGGCTCGCCGTAGTTCCAGAAGTCCCCCGGCAGGCCCGAGGCCGCGAGGTCGAGCGTGCGCGGCGCGCCGATCAGTTCGAGCCACATCTGCCGCTGGTCCTTGCCGAGCTCGCTGGCCAGCTCGCCGACGCAGGAGCCGATCGCCCAGGCGTGCGGGATGTTCGACACCGAGCGGAACCAGCCGATGCGCGTATGGGCCAGCGCCTTGCCATGCTCGCAGCGGATGTTCGGCAGGTCGAACGGCAGGTCCGTCATCCCCATGGCCAGCTCGATCGGCAGCACGTTGCCCTCGTCCGGGGCGAAGGTCGACAGGATCGAGGGCGCCACCGAGCGGTGCCGCCAGCCGGTGACCTTGCCCGCCTCGTCGAGCGCGACGTCGATCCGCTCCGCCGAGGTGGTGTGGTAGAACGAGTGCTTCACGTCATCCTCGCGCGTCCACTGCACCCGCACCGGCGCGCCGACCTCCTTCGAGAGCAGCGCCGCCTCGGTGACGTAGTCGGCCTTGGACTTGCGCCCGAAGCCGCCGCCGAGCAGCGTGACGTTGACCGTGACCTGCTCGGGGGTGAGTCCCAGCGCCTTGGCCGCGTCCTTGCGCGTGGTGTAGGGGCTCTGCACCGGCGCCCAGATCTCGAGCGCGTCCGGGGTGTAGCTGGCGATCGCCGCCGGCGGCTCCATCGGGATATGCGCGACGTGATCCTGCGTGTAGGTGCCGGTGAAGGTCTTCGCGGCGCCCGCAAGCGCCGCCTCGACGTCGCCCTGGTCGCGCGCCACCGTCCCGGGGTTCTCCGAGGTGGCGATCATCTCCTGCATGTAGGGCTCGGAATTGTAGCCGCCGTTCGGCCCGGCCTCCCACTCGATCTTCAGCTTGTCGCGGCCCTGCATCGCGGCCCAGGTGTTGCTGGCGACCACGGCGATGCCGCCGAGCGGCGAGAACTGCACGGGCATCGAGACATAGGGGATCTCGTGCACGCTCTCGACGCCGGGGACGGCCAGCGCCTCGGTCGCGTCGTAGGACAGCGCCTTGCCCGCGACCACCGGCGGGCGGGCGATCACCGCGTATTTCATCCCCGGCAGGACCACGTCGGCGCCGTAGACCGCGCTGCCGGTGGTGATGTCGTGCAGGTCGATGATCTGCACCTCGCCCTTGCCGATGTAGCGGAACTGGTCCTCGGTCTTGTAGGTGACCTCCTCGTGCGCCGGGACCGGCTGGGTCATCGCCGCCGCGGCCAGCTCGCCGAAGCCGAGGCTCTGGCCCGCGGGCCCCTTCGCCTCGTGCATCTCGACGGTGACCTCGGAGGGATCGACACCCCATTCCGCCGCCGCGGCGCGGGCCAACATGGTGCGCACCGCGCCGCCGATCTTGCGCGCCATCTGGATGTGGTGGCGCATCGAGCGCGAGCCGTCGGTGTCCTGGTTGCCGTATTTCGGCTCGTCGCCCGGTGCCTGGACGATCTTCACGCGCGACCAGTCGGCCTCCATCTCGTCGGCCATGACCATCGGGATCGAGGTGCGGCTGCCGGTGCCCATCTCGGAGCGGTGCGCGACCAGCGTCACCGTGCCATCGGGGTCGATCGAGACGAAGACCAGCGGGTCCTCGACGATGCCGTGCTCCATGCCCGCCCCGCCGGTGGCATAGGTGTCGAAGGCGCGCGCCGGGACCGCGTAGGCGGCAAGGGCGAAGGCGCCGGTGGTGCCGAGAAAGCCCCGGCGGGTGACCTTGGCCAGCCGCACCCGGGCGGCGGCGCTCTCGATCAGCGGTTCAAGATAGTTCAGCATGGCTCAGATCCCCGTGCTGGCGTGACGGACGGCCTCGACGATCCTCTGGTAGCAGCCGCAGCGGCAGACATTGCCGGACATGGCCGCGAGAATCTGGTCGTCGGTGGGTTTCGGGGTCTCGCCGAGGAAGGCCGCCGCCTGCATGATCTGGCCGGGCTGGCAGAAGCCGCATTGCGGCACGTTGAGATCGCGCCACGCGACCTGAACGGGGTGGTTGCCCTCGGGGTCGAGCCCCTCGATGGTGGTGACGGCCTTGCCCTCGACGGCGCCAAGGCTGGTCTGGCAGGCGCGCACCGCCTTGCCCTCGACATGCACCGTGCAGGCCCCGCAGAGCCCGGCGCCGCAGCCGTATTTCGTACCCGTGAGCCCGGCGATGTCGCGGATGGCCCAGAGCAGCGGCATGGCGGGATCTTCGTCGAAGTCCCGCTGGGTGCCGTTCAGCGTAATGGTGGTCATTTCTTCCTCCCGCAATTGAAATTCTTGGGCGGCCGGAATGAAACGGGCGAATTGAAATACAGGGTGACGCTCAGTTCAGAATCGCCGCCAATCTGCGCAATGCTAACACAGAATGCCCACCCGCTCAGCACCGGGGAAATCGGCAGGCGGGATTGCAGTCCCGCCTAGGCATGTCAGTCGGGAGAAGTCACCCCGGAAGGTCCTGGAGAGACTGGATTTTCCGCAAACGGATTTTGGGCCACGCGCATTCCGGGCGATGCACCCCGGCGCCCCGGAATGCCGCCTGTCGGTCCGAAAGTCCTGCGCTGAAAGAGCGCGCGCGCGGAGATCCGATGCGGTCCCGGAAAAGGCTGCCCGGATAGGTTTCGGGCAGCCCGGGCGCGCTCACTTGATCTTCTTGCTGACGCTGACGCCGGTCCCGGGGATCTTGACGTTCGCCTTCACGCCCTTCTTGCCGACATTCACCGAACCCGCCTTGCCCGAGACCTTGGCATGTGCGCCGCCGCTGCCGACCGACACGCTGCCACCCTTGACGTTCTTGCTGACCTTCACGCTCATCGAAGTTCTCCCTGCAAAAATCTGCCGGCCCTGACGATGCGGCCGGCGCGCCCGAGTTCAATTCCTGTGCCCGATACTGCGGATGTCGGCGGGACCGGGCAAGCGCGCGTGCCCTCGGGCCGGGGAAGCCCGCCGGGAAACCGGCGGCACAGGCGAATTGGCGCCGGTCCCGGCCCTGCCATGGCCCGGCGAAGATGCAGTCCCGCCGCGCCGGAGCCGGGAAGGACCGCGCGCCCAACGGCAACGATCGCCGGGGACGTGTCGCGCAGGCGACATTAGCCCCTACTCAATCAACAATCATTTACCTGAAAGGCGATTTCGACCCATTTCCGCCACAGTTCAATCACAGTTTTTCCCTCCCCCGCTTCTAAGGTTTGATTAACCAAGATCGCGAAGACCGGAACCAGAAAGACCGGCGGCGGTTTGGAGCAGTTGCGTACAGGGAAAGGGTAGCCCATGCCGGATCGTCTCGATCGTCACCCGAAAATCACCACTTCCTTCCTCGGGGTGCTGCTTTTCGTGCTGGTCTCCGCCACCGCGGCGGCCATCTTCGGCATTCGCTGGCAGGCACAGGAATACCAGGTCCAGCTGCAGCGCGAGCTCGGCCTTCGCGGCGCGCAGGCGCTGGCACAGACCTTCAACAAGGCGATCACCCGGGAATTTGATTCTCTGCGCGCCGTCGCCGAACGCACCGCCTATTCCGACCCCGCCGAGATGCAGGACTTCGCCAATGCCGTCACCCGCGCCGGCGGCCAGATCGCCTGGGCCGGCTTCGCCTCGCCCGACGGGCTGGTCATCGCCGGCTCGCACGGCGAGCGCGTCGGCGACGACGTGTCCGAACGCAACTGGTTCCGCTCCGGCTTCGCCGGCGAGACCGTGGGCAACGCCTACGTCCGCAACGAGGGCAAGGATGACGAGGTGAGCCTCATCAACATCTCGATGCCGGTGAAGGACAGCTTCGGCGACACGCAGGCCGTGGCAGTCTACAGCCTGCGCATGTCCTGGGTTCAGGAGTACATGTCCGAGGCGGCGAAGGAGCTCGACCTCGCGGCGCTGATCCGCGACCGCAAGGGCCGCACCCTCGTCGACACCCGCCCCGATCCCGAAGCCGAGCTGCCCGCGCGGGTCGAGGGGCTGATCCTCGCCGGCCGTCCCGACGCCGACCGCACCCGCCTGCACCGCAGCGACGCCGGCCACCTCTACGCGGTGCTGCCGAACTTCACGCTCGACACCATGCCGGGCTTTGGCTGGACGCTGATCGTCGACGTGCGCGAGGACAGCTTCGGCGCGGCGCTTCCGGATTTCATGCGGATGATCAACCTGATCATCGCCGGGATCTCGCTGACGGTGCTGATCGCGGTGAGCGTGCTCTTCCGCTACCTCACCCGTCCCTTCCAGCGCCTCATCCGCACCGCCACGGCGCTTGCCGACGGCCAGATGGTCTACCCGCGCGAGGAGCAGAGCACCCGCGAGAGCATGCTGCTCTCGGCCGTGCTCGCACGGCTCCAGACCCAGATCCAGTCGCTCCGCGCCAAGCCGTAAGCCGGGCACGGAGCAGCAAGGGGATCAGGCGCAGCGTTCGGTCGCTGCGCCTTTTTCCTGTCCGAGGATCCCGGCGGCGATCTCGAAGCTCTTCAGCCGCGCCGCGTGATCGTGGATCATGCCGGTGAGGATCAGCTCGTCCGGCTGGTAGCGGGCGATCAGCTCCTCGAGCTCTGCCCCCACCTTGTCGCGGTCGCCGACCGCCGAGATGCGCAGCGCCGAGTTCGCCATGGCAAGGAAGCGCGGATCGGTCTGCGCCGCGATGTCGGCCACCGGGCGCGGCAGGCGGCCGGGCCGGCCGGTGCGCAGGTTGATGAAGGCCTGCTGCTGCGAGGACTTGATGCGGATCGCCTCCTCGGTGGTGTCAGCGGCCCAGACGTTCGCCGCCAGCATGAAGCGCGGTTCGCGGGTCACGCCCGGCTGGAAGCGGGTGCGGTAGACGTCGATCGCCTGCTCGAGCGCGTCGGGCGCGAAATGCGAGGCGAAGGCGTAGGGCAGCCCGAGATGCGCCGCCAGCTGCGCGCCATAGAGCGACGAGCCAAGCATCCAGACCGGCACATGCGTGCCCTCGCCCGGCACGGCCAGCACCGGCTGGTGCTCCTCGGCCTCCTGGAAATAGCCCAAGAGCTCGATCACGTCCTCGGGGAAACGGTCGGCGGCGGTGCTCATGTTGCGGCGCAGCGCCATGGCCGTCACCTGGTCCGAGCCCGGCGCGCGGCCGAGGCCGAGGTCGATCCGGCCGGGGAACAGCGTTTCCAGCGTGCCGAACTGCTCGGCGATGACCAGCGGCGCGTGGTTGGGCAGCATGATGCCGCCCGCGCCGACGCGGATGGTCTTCGTCGCCGCCGCCACCTGCCCGATCACCACCGCCGTCGCCGCCGAGGCGATGCCGCGCATGTTGTGGTGCTCGGCCAGCCAGTAGCGCTTGTAGCCCCAGCCCTCGGCGTGGCGGGCAAGGTCGAGCGTGTTGGCCAGCGCCTCGGCCGGGGTGCTGCCCTCGGGGACCGGCGAAAGGTCGAGCAGGCTGAAGGGAATGCGGGTCATGCGGCACCTCTGGATCGTGTTGACCCCCGATATAGGTCCCGCCGCCCCGCACCGTCACCCTGCACAGGCGCACAAAGGCCGGCTCGCCCTGTGCGCCTGCACAAATGCGCCCCGTGCGCCTGCACAAATGCGCCCCGTGCGCCAGCACAAATGCGCTCAGCGCGCCGCCATGCGGATCGCGCCGTCGAGCCGGATCACCTCGCCGTTCAGCATCGGGTTCTCGACGATGTGCTGCACCAGCGCGGCGTATTCCGACGGGTTGCCGAGCCGCGCCGGGAAAGGCACCTGCTGGCCGAGGCTGTCCTGCACCTCCTGCGGCAGCCCCTGCATCATCGGCGTCAGGAACAGCCCCGGGGCGATGGCGCAGACGCGGATCCCCAGCGAGGCGAGATCGCGCGCCATGGGCAGGGTCATGCCCACCACGCCGCCCTTCGAGGCGGCATAGGCCACCTGCCCCACCTGCCCCTCGTAGGCCGCGACCGAGGCGGTGTTGACGATCACCCCGCGACTGCCGTCCGCGTCGAGCGGGTCGTTCTTCGCCATCAGCGCCGCCGCCTGCGAGGCGAGGTTGAACGTGCCGGTGAGATTGATCGCGATCGCCCGGGCGAAAAGCGCCGGGTCATGCGGCGCGCCGCGCGAGACGGTCTTGGCCCCCGGCGCGATGCCCGCACAACTGACCGCGACGTGCAGCGCGCCCTCGGCCTCGATGACCTGCGCCAGCGCCGCGGCGATGCTCGCGGGGTCGGTCACGTCGGTCTCGATGAACCGCCCGCCGATCTCCGCCGCCGTCACCGGCCCGCGCTCGGCGTCCCGGTCGAGCAGCGTGACCTTGGCGCCCAGCCCCGCGAGCCGCGCCGCTGTGGCGGCCCCCAGCCCCGAGGCGCCGCCCGACACCACGGCCACAAGTTTCGCGTCGATCTGCATGATACTCCTCCCGATTTGTCCTCGGGGCGGAGTTGAAACGCGCGCGGCGCGCTTCGTCCAGCGCGGGCCGTCGCGACGTTGCGTCAGCGCGGCGGAATGCGCTCTGCCGCGTCCAGCACCGGCGTCGCCAGCGCGCCGTAGAGGATCATCACCACCGCCCGGCTCGGCGCTTCCTTCAGCGCCTCGCCCAGTTCCGCCACGGTCGAATGGACCATGCGCTGGCCCTCCTTGCTGACGTTCTCGGCCATCAGCGCCGGGGTCTCGGGCGGCATCCCGGCGGCGATCAGCCGCTCGGCCAGCTTCGAGAAGGTGCGCCGCCCCATGTAGAGGCAGGTCACCGCCTCGGGATCGGCGAGCGCGGCCATGTTCATCTGCTCGGGCAGCGCGCCGGTCACGTCATGGCCGGTGACGAACTGCAGCCGCCGCGCGGTGAGGCGGCGGGTGAGCGGCATGGCGGCGGCAGCCGCGGCAGCCGAGGCAGAGGTGACGCCCGGCACCACCTCGAAGGGGATCCCCGCCTCGGTCACCGCGGCGATCTCTTCCTCGAGCCGTCCGAAGATGCCCGCGTCACCCGACTTCAGCCGCACCACGTGCTGGCCCGAAAGCGCGTGCTGCACCAGCAGCGCGCTGACGAATTCCTGCTTCGGCGAGGGGCATCCGGCGCGCTTGCCGACGGCGACCATCTCGGTCCCCTCGGCGCAAAGCTCGAGGATCGGCCCCGAGGCGAGATCGTCATAGAGCACCGCATCGGCCTTCTGCAGGCACTTGAGCGCCCGCACGGTCAGCAACTCGGGATCTCCGGGGCCGGAGGAGACGAAACTGACAAAGCCGGACATGGGGCCTCCGCGATCGGTCAAGGACTGCGCCCCGTGCTACGCCGCGCGCCGGGGCAGCGCAAGCGACGCGTCGCCCCAAGCTGCGGGAATCGCGGCGGAAGACGCCCGAAAGCAGACGCCCCGCACCTTTCGGCACGGGGCGTCGCAAACTCAACCCTGGTCAGGAGATCACAGGCGCGAGGCCACGTTTTCCCAGTTCACCAGGTTGTCGAGGAAGTTCGCAAGGTACGCCGGGCGCTTGTTGCGGAAGTCGATGTAGTAGGAGTGCTCCCACACGTCGCAGCCGAGCAGCGCGGTCTGGCCGAAGCAGAGCGGGTTCACGCCGTTCTCGGTCTTGGTGATCTTGAGGCCACCGTCGGTGTCCTTGACCAGCCAGGCCCAGCCCGAGCCGAACTGGCCCGCGCCCGCAGCGGCGAAGTCTTCCTTGAACTTGTCGAAGGTGCCGAAGGACTCGGCGATCGCCTTCTCGAGCTCACCCGGAAGCGCGTTCTCGCCCGGGCCCATCATTTCCCAGAACTGCGTGTGGTTCCAGTGCTGCGAGGCGTTGTTGAAGATGCCGTTCTGGGCAACCGCGCCGGCCTGGTAGGTGCCCTTGACGATCTCTTCCAGCGACTTGCCGGCCCACTCGGTGCCCTCGACCAGCTTGTTGAGCATGGTGACATAGGCGTTGTGGTGCAGGTCGTGGTGATATTCCAGCGTTTCCTTGGACATGCCCTTGGACGCCAGCGCATCGTGGGCATAGGGAAGATCGGGAAGTTCAAAGGACATATGCGTTTCCTTTCGCCTGTCGGTAAAGTTTGGGTGTATTCCTAGACCTGCCACACGCGAGGTCAAGCGAACTATGGTGCACCATCGCACTCAGGGCTCTGCGGCCAGCTCGTTGAGGCTCTGCACCTCGCACTGGCCATCTGCCTGGAATATCGCGTCGAATCCGGCCGGGATGGCGGTCACCGTGACCCGGCCCGTGGCCTTGTCGATGCCCGCCCGGTAGAGCATCTTGCGCGTCTGCTGCGCGTTCATCCCCACCGGGTAATCCCAGGTGAAGCTGAGCCGCGCCTTGCTGTCCATGGCGAGCTTTCCGAGCACCGGCAGCCCGCCGTTGTGAAAGAGCGCGATGGGATCCGAGATCACCACCCGGCCGTTCTCGGGATCATAGGCGATGAAGACCACCGGCGGCACCCAGCTCTGGCTGTTGGTGACCCGCAGGAGGCACAGGAAGCCCACCGCGCTGGCCGAGACCGACTGCGCCGGCACCATCGCCTTGGCCGCGAGGCTCTGCGCCGGCGCGGTCGCGACGACGTGCTGATCGGCCGAAACCGGTGCCGCAAGCAGGCAGGACAACAGGGCGGCGGCACGTGCAATTGGTCTCATCCGGTCGCCCCTGTCCTTCTCGGTCACTGCCGCTGACGCTACGGGCGCGGGCCGCCCGGCGCAATGTCGAACCGCTCAGAAATATCCGAAATCGTGGCTGTTTCTCGCGGCGCCGCTCAGCAGCCGGAAGGCGTAGTCCGCCACCGAACGGAAGCAGAAGACCTCGGCCTCGGTCTCGGAGACGATGCGCACCGCCGCGGCCACCTGCGCGATGCGGGTGCGCCGCAACATGCCGGGGGCCAGCGCCGAGGGCGCCATGTCCGCCGGGGTCAGCCGGGCCAGCGCCTCGCGCAGATGCGCGCCGGAAAGGCTCAGCCGGATGCGCATGTCCGACACGTCCTGCACCAGCGCGTGCACGCCCTGCCCGTCGAGCGCCGCCTGCAGCTTCGCCGCCGCCGCCCGCGCCTCGCCATAGGGCAGCAGCAGGAGCAGCTCGTCCGGCGACATCCACAGCAGCTCGCGCCCGCCGGTGCCGCTCGCCTGCCAGCGCCCCGGCAGGGTGCAGCGCGCCAGCGCCTCGACCGGACCGGCGAAGGCCGGGTCCGACAGGTCGCCGCGCAGCGCGATCATCCCGCAGGGGCCGGTCTCGCGCACCGTCAGCGCCCCCTCGGAGCTTGCGCCCATCAGCGGGCTCACCGGCTCGTACATCGTCTCAGGCATCGTTCCTTGCCCCCTCGGGATCGTAGAAGACCGGGCTCACGATGGTCGCCGTGAGCGTGGTTTTCGCCTCGTCGGCGGGATCGTAGTCGTCGGTGGTGAAGCTCAGTTCCTCGCCCATGCGCTGCGGCCCGTCGAGCACCAGCGCCATGGCGATGCCGCGACCCAGAGTCGGCGAGAAGTAGGACGAGGTCACCCTGCCTTGCGTGTTGCGCTGGCCGTTGGCGTTGCGTCCCGGCGCCAGCGCAAGCGCGCCCGTCGGCAGCACCCCGCCGTCGGCGGTCTCGAGCCCGACCAGCTTCCAGCGCCTCGGGTCGGCCATGTGCGCCCGCTCCTGCGCGCGCTTGCCGAGGTAGTCGTCCTTCTTCTTCGAGATCGCCCAGCCGAGGTTCAGGTCCTGCGGGATCACCGTGCCGTCGGTCTCGTCGCCGATCATGATGAAGCCCTTCTCGGCGCGCATCACGTGCAGCGCCTCGGTGCCGTAGGGCGTGACGTCCCACTCGGCGCCCAGATCCAGAAGCCGCCCCCAGAAGGCCCGGCCGAGATGCGCCGGAACCGCCACCTCGTAGCTCAGCTCGCCCGAGAAGGAGATGCGGTAGACCCGCGCCGGGAAACCGCCGAGCGTGCCCTCGGCAAAGGTCATGAAGGGCAGCGCCTCCTTGCTGACATCCATCCCGCCGAGCTTTTCCAGCAGCCTGCGCGCCTGCGGGCCGACCACCGCGACCTGCGCGTATTGCTCGGTCACGTTGGCGGTGTAAACTCGCCAGTCAAACCATTCACATTGCAACCAATCTTCCATGTGGGCATGGATGCGGTCGGCGCCGCCGGTGGTGGTGTGGCAGAGCCATGTGTCCTCGGCGAGCCGCACCACGACGCCGTCGTCGATCAGGAAGCCGTTCTCCGAGCACATGAGCCCGTAGCGGCATTTCCCGATCGGCAGCGTGCTCATCAGGTTGGTATAGAGCATGTCGAGGAACCGGCCCGCGTCCGGCCCCTTCACCACGATCTTGCCCAGCGTCGAGGCGTCGAGCAGGCCGAGGCTGCGGCGGGTCGCGAGGATCTCGCGGTTCACCGCCATCTCGGTGGTCTCGCCCGGGCGGCGGTAGCAATAGGGCCTGCGCCAGTGGCCCACCGGCTCCCAGAGCGCGCCGTTGGCGTCGTGCCAGGCGTCCATCGGCGTGCGGCGCAGCGGCTGGAACAGCTCGCCCCGTGCCTCGCCGGTGATCGCGCCGAAGGAGATCGGCGTGTAGGGCGGCCGGAAGGTGGTGGTGCCGACCTGCGGAATGGCTTCACCCAATGCATCAGAAAGCACCGCAAGCCCGTTGATATTGCTGAGCTTGCCCTGATCCGTCGCCATGCCGAGCGTGGTGTAGCGCTTGGCGTGCTCGACGCTCTCGTAGCCCTCGCGCGCGGCCAGTTGCAGGTCCGAGACCTTCACGTCGTTCTGGTAGTCGAGGAAGGCCTTCATCCGCAGGTCGGGCGTCGCTCGGGCGGGCACGATCCAGAGCGGCAGCAGCGGCGCCTCGGCGAAGTCCTCGCCCTCGGGTGCCACAATTTCGCCAACTTCACGCGAAACTTGAAGAGCGGCGTTGTTCCCTGCGTTTGCAGCGTCGTGAAGAACGTTCCTCAACGTCAACTCGCCGTTCGCGGCACCCGCGGGGATCACGTTGGCCAGCCCGTCCGCACCGGAGGGCGGCCGCGCGGCATCGGGGCGGAAGAAGGCGCCAGCCTCGTCCCAGCGCAGCTTGCCGCCGCAGTGGGACCAGAGGTGCACGACCGGCGACCAGCCGCCCGACATGCCGAGCGCGTCGCAGGGAATGTCCTCGAGCACGTTGCCCATGCCGTCGGCGAGGCAGCTGTGCACGGTGCGTACCCGCTGCCCGCCGCTGACGCGTGCGACGGCCCGGCCGGGATCGACGCGGATGCCCTTCTCGCGCACCATCTCCATCAGCCTGCCGCCGCCCATCGGCCGCGCGTCGAGCACGCGCACCACCTCGACCCCCGCCTCGTGCAGCACCAAAGCGGTGCGATAGGCGTCGTCGTTGTTGGTCACCAGCACGACCTTCTGGCCGGGGGTCACGCCGTAATTCACCACGTAGTCGCGCATCGCCGAGGCCAGCATCACCCCGGGCACATCATTGCCGGCAAAGCTGAGCGGGCGCTCGATCGCGCCGGTGGCTGTGACGATGCGCTTGGCACGGATGCGCCAGAGCCGGTGACGCGGGCCGATTGTTCCCGGCGCGTGGTCGGTGAGCCGTTCGTAGCCCAGCACGTAGCCATGATCGTGCACCGCCGCGCCCATGCAGCGCGCGACGCGGCGCAGGTTCGGCAGCGCGTCGAGCTCGGCGAGGGTCTTCTCGACCCAGGTCTCGGGCGCCATGCCGTCGATGCTGCCGCCATCCACCGGCGCGCGGCCGCCCCATTGCGCGCCCTGCTCGATCAGCAGCACCTGCGCGCCGCTCTCGGCCGCGACCTTGGCGGCCATGAGCCCGGCGACGCCGCCGCCCACCACCAGCACGTCGACGTGGACGTTGAAATGCTCGTAGCTGTCGGAGTCGCGGCTTTCCGGGTGCGGCGCCTTGCCGAGCCCCGCGGCGCGGCGGATCACCGGCTCGTAGAGGTGCTTCCAGAAGGCGCGCGGCCAGAGGAAGGTCTTGTAGTAGAACCCTGCCGGCAGGAAGCGCGCCAGCGCCGCGTTCACCGCGCCGAGGTCCTGCTCGAGGCTCGGCCAGCAGTTCTGGCTCTCGGCGGTGAGCCCGTCGAAGAGCTCGGTCGTGGTGGCGCGCTGGTTTGGCTCGAAGCGCGGACCGGTGCCGAGACCCACGAGGGCGTTCGGCTCCTCGGCGCCCGAGGCGACCACCCCGCGCGGGCGGTGGTACTTGAAGCTGCGCCCGACCAGCAGCCGGTCATTGGCGAGCAGCGCCGAAGCGAGCGTGTCGCCGGGATGGGCGCTCATCGACACGCCGTCGAAGGTGAAGCGGATCTTGCGCGAACGGTCGAGGAAGCGGCCGCCGCTGGCCAGACGGGTACTCATCTGCTGGACCTCGTGCACTTGCACCCGGCGCCGGCTCCCGTGGCGGGGCAAGTCGCGGGCGTATTTGGAAAGAGAAGAAGGCTCATGCCGGGACCTGCCAGTCCGGGTGGCGCGTGCGAATGCGCGCGATGATCTCGGCGGGCGGCTCGGGCAGGCGCGCGCTGTAGGTGCCGTAGACCTCCATGGTCACGCTGTCGCGGGCGGCGAGGAACCACTTGCCGCAGCCATAGGCGTGGCGCCAGCGCTCGAGCACCGGGCCCTTGGCCGCATGGCGGTTGAAGAGGTAGCCCTCGAGCTCGGCATCGCTGCTGCCGGGGCCGAAGCGCTTCAGATGCGCCTCGCCGCCGGGGGCGAGCTCGATCTCGGCGGCCTCGATGCCGCAGCAGGGACAGGTGAGGATCAGCATCGGGCCGCTCCGTTTCGGAAAATGGTCTTCGGGCACGCAAAAGGCCCGGCCGCCAAGGCGGGGCCGGGCCCTCTGGAGGGGTGAGGCGTCGCGCCGGAAGCGGCGCGGCGCGGGTCAGTTGCCAGCTTAGTTGCCGGTGTTGGTCTCGTCGGCTGCACCATTGTCGGCCGGGGCCATCTCGGCCGGAGCGGCATCGCTCGGAGCGGCCTCGGGAGCGGCTTCCGGCGCGGTCTGGGCGGGAGCGGTCGGCTCGACCGGAGCGGTCTCGACCGGGGCCGCGCCTTCGGCGGGTGCGCTCTCGTCCTGGATGGTGACGTTGACGTCATCGGCGGGCGCCGTCGTGCTGGTGGTGTCGTCGCCGCCGAACATCGCCCAGGCGAGCACGGCGAGCACGACGACGACGATGCCGAGCACGAAGGCCATGCCTGCACCGGCACCGCTCTTTGTGGTGGTCGTGGTGGTCGTGGTGGTGTGATCGCGCACCGGACGCGTCTCGAGACGGGGATCGCGCGTGGTGCGGTTGTCGGCAGTGTAATCGGACATTGATCTTCTCCAGTACGTTTCGTGACTGGATAGGCAACGCCGCGGGCCGCCGGCATGTTCCTGCCCCCGCGCGCAATGCTCCGTTTTCCGCCTATGGATGAGGCAGAGGCCCCGAACCCGCGCCTCAATTCCCGGCGTGCGGGCACATTCGGCGCGGAAGTCGCCGTCACCGTGTCGCAGATCAATGATTGGAGCCGCTCCGGACCTACCTTGGCCGGACCGCGGGTGTTCCCCGGCGCCGCGGTGCAAGGCAACAAGGAGGCCCCATGAGCAGACTTCTGACCCTCACGCTGACCAGCCATCTCGGCCGGCGCTACCCGGTGGAATTGTTCACCCGCGACACCGAGCTTGCCGAGGCGGGCGCGGTCTACATGCTGCTCCGCCTGCCCGAGGGCCGGGCCGTGCAGGCGCAGATCCTCTATGTCGGCGAGACCTGCGCGCTCGGCTCGCAGCTGGCGCAGGACAAGCTTCCGGGCGGGGCCTGGGCGCGGGCCGACGAGATGGGCTTCGACACGATCGGTGCCGTGGCGCTCGCCCGTCCCGAGGACCGTCACGCCGTGGCGCGGGAATTCATCCAGAGCTGGCACCCGCCCTGCAACGACGGGCACGGCGCCCATGCCGGGCTGATGGAACTGGCCGCGCCGCTGCCGGTGACGCTGCCGCGCGCCACGCGGCACTGAGCCGCCGGAAAGCAGGGGGTGCGCGCTCAATGCGCCACCCCGGCCGCGACGCTCTCGTCGATGAAGCGGCCCTCGCGGAAGCGGTCGAGGCCGAACTCTGCGGTGAGCGGCGAGTGGCCCTTGACCATGAGCTCGGCAAAGCCCCAGCCCGAGCCGGGGATCGCCTTGAACCCGCCGGTGCCCCAGCCGCAGTTGAGGAAGCAGTTCTCGAGCGGCGTCTTCGATAGGATCGGCGAGCGGTCGCCGGTGACGTCGACGATGCCGCCCCATTGCCGCAGCATCTTGAGGCGGGAGATCATCGGGAAGGTCTCGGTCAGCGCGCGCACCGTCTCCTCGATGTGCTGGAACGAGCCGCGCTGCGCATAGTTGACGAAGCCGTCGGTGCCGCCGCCGATCACCATCTCGCCCTTGTCGGACTGGCTCATATAGCCGTGCACCGTGTTGGCCATGACCACCACGTCCATGCAGGGCTTGATCGGTTCCGACACCAGCGCCTGCAGCGCGACGGACTCGATGGGCAGGCGGAAGCCCGCCTTCTCGGCCATGACGCCGGAATGGCCGGCGACGACGATGCCGAGCTTGTCGCAGTCGATCTCGCCCCGGGTCGTGGTCACGCCGCGCACCTTGCCGCCCTCCGAGCGGATCGCGGTGACCTCGGCGTTCTGCAGGATGTCCATGCCCATGTCCGAGCAGGCCCGCGCGTAGCCCCAGGCGACGGCATCGTGCCGCGCCGTGCCGCCGCGCGCCTGCCAGAGCGCGCCCAGCACCGGGTAGCGCGGGCCGTCGATGTTCATGATCGGGCAGAGACGCTTGACCTCGCGCGGGCCGATCATCTCGGTCTCGATGCCCTGCAGGCGGTTGGCGTGCACGGTGCGCTGGTAGCCGCGCAGCTCGTGCTCGGTCTGCGCCAGCATCATCACGCCGCGGGGCGAGAACATGACGTTGTAGTTGAGATCCTGGCTCAGCCCCTCGTAGAGCGCGCGGGCCTTCTCGTAGATCGCGGCGGAGGGATCCTGCAGGTAGTTCGAGCGGATGATCGTGGTGTTGCGCCCGGTGTTGCCGCCGCCGAGCCAGCCCTTCTCGACGATGGCGACGTCGGTGATGCCGAAGTTCTTGCCAAGGTAGTAGGCGGTGGCGAGGCCATGCCCGCCGGCGCCGATGATCACCACCTGGTAGCGGCGCTTCGGCTCGGGCTTGCGCCAGGCGCGCGCCCAGCCGGTGTGGTAGCGTGCCGCCTCGCGGGCGATGGCAAAAACCGAATAGCGTTTCATGGTGGTCGAATCCGCCGCTGTTGTCCCCTTGGGTATCTTGATACCTGCACGGCCCGCGGGCGGCTGCAACCACCCCGGTGGCGCGGATTTGCCGGATCGGCAGAAACCCGGCGCGGATCACGCCGCTGCGAGTGGTCCAAATGCCGCGCCGCTTCACCCTTTTTTCCCGCGCGCCTCCCGGCTACACACTTCGAAGAACGGGAGAGATCTGATGACCACATTCTGGATCGTGACGGTGCTGGCGGTGCTGGCGGTATCGACGCCGCTGCTGCTGGCCCTGCTGCGCAGCCGCAGCGAGATCGCCGGGGCCGAGGCCTTCGACCTGCGGGTCTATCGCGACCAGCTCTCCGAGATCGACCGCGACCGCGCCCGCGGCACCATCGGCGAGGCCGAGGCGGAGCGGCTGCGCACCGAGGTCTCGCGCCGCATCCTTGCCGCCGATGCCCGCGCGCATCAGGGTGCCGCCGGGACCATCGGCGCCGGTCCGCGCCGGGTCATCGCGGCGCTGGTGCTGCTCGCCCTGCTCGGCGGCAGCTACGCGCTCTACACGCGGCTCGGCGCGCCGGGCTATGGCGATCTTGGACTGCGCAGCCGCATCGCGGCCGCCGAGGCGCTGCGCGAGGGCCGTCCGAGCCAGGCCGAGGCCGAGGCCGCCGTGCCCTCCGCCCCCGCCGCCGATGCCCCCGAGGAATACGCCCAGCTGGTCGTGCGCCTGCGCGAGGCGGTGAAGGCGCGCCCGGACGACCTGCAGGGCCAGGCCCTGCTCGCCCGCTCCGAGGCGGCGCTCGGCAACTATGCCGCGGCCTACGCGGCGCAGCGCCGGGTGATCGAGTTGCGCGGCGCCGAGGCCGCCGCCTCGGATTACGCCGACCTTGCCGACATGATGGTGCTGGCCGCGGGCGGCTACGTCTCGCCCGAGGCCGAGGCGGCGCTCGACGAGGTGATGAAGCGCGATCCGCACAACGGCGTCGCGCGCTATTACGGCGGGCTGATGATGGCCCAGACCGGCCGCCCCGACAGCGCCTTCCGCATCTGGGACATGCTGCTGCGCGACAGCCCCGCCGACGCGCCCTGGGTCCCCGCCATCTCCGAGCAGATCCCCGAGCTCGCGCTGCGCGCCGGGATCAACGACTACCAGTTGCCCGAGACCGCGGGCGCAGGCGCCCTGCCCGGCCCCAGCGCCGGCGACATGCAGGCCGCCGCCGGCATGTCCGACGAGGACCGCCAGGCGATGATCGAGGGCATGGTCGAGAACCTCTCCGATCGGCTCGCCAGCCAGGGCGGCAGCCCCGAGGAATGGGCGCGCCTGCTGACCGCACTCGGCGTGCTTGGCCAGACCGACCGCGCCGCGGCGATCTGGACCGAGGCGCAGCAGGTCTTCGCCACCCAGCCCGAGGCACTCGCCATCGTGCGCGACGGCGCCGGCCGTGCGGGTCTCGCGACCGACTGAGCGCCGGTCGCTGCCTTCAGGCGTCCCCATCCCGGGACGCTGGGACCGCGGCCCGCGAGGCCGCGCGATTTACTGCACCGGCACCATCAGGTGGGCGTAGGGCGTTCCCGGCCACATGACCCACGGCTGGTCGGCGCCCTCGGGCACCATCGTCGGGTAGGTGTCGAGCAGCGGCTTCGCCCCAGCGCCGAGGATCATCACATGCGGTCCGGTGACCACCCACTGGTTGTCGGCGGTCTCGCCCTCGGCATAGGGGTCGGTGTTGCTGGCGCCCTTGTCCCCCAGCAGCATGTAGACGAAGCCCAGCGTCTCCGGCGGATCCTCCTTCTTCATGAAGGCCTGCAGGAAGCCCATCGAGGCCTCGTCCGCGCACATCGGGTTGGTGCCGGGGAACATGCAGGTCCAGCCGTTGGAGCCTTCGCGAAGGACCTGCATCTCGCCGCTTTCGTCGGGGGTCAGCAACGTGGAATTGGCGAGCACCGCCGGCGGCGCAACGCCGTCGAGCCGGTCCATCAAGCTGTCCACGGTGACTTCGGTGGTCTGACCCAGCGCCGACGACGCAAGCAGGATCAGGGTTCCCGCGGTCGCACAGATTTTCGGGCATGTCATGGTAGCGTCCTCCTCTTTCAGGTTCACGCTATCGCCGCCCGGGCCTGACACCGCACGACGGCGGTAGTCACATGACTATACGCCTATGCGCCTGAGACGGCAAAACATTCGTCCCGGCCCGCTTGGGTTGCGACGGCCTGACGCATAATCCCGCAAGGGTTGTCCGGAAAAAACTCCCGCGACCTGCCCTTGACCTTCCAGCGCGGGAAGCTCCTACCTCTGCGGTCACGGATCAGGAAAGGACGTTCCCATGGGCACCTACAAGGTCGAGGACATGAGCTGCGGCCATTGCGTCGCCACGATCGAAAAGACCGTCGGAGAGGCCGAGCCCGCGGCCCGGGTCGCCTGCGACCTGCCGTCGAAGACCGTCTCGATCACCGGCGCGCGCAACGAACCCGCCATCCTGCAGGCGCTGCGCGCGGCGGGCTATGCAGCGGTGCCGGCCTGAGGCCTTGCGGGCCCTGTCAGCCGGCCAGCAGCTTCTTGCGGGCGGAGTATTCCTCGGGCTCGATCTCGCCGCGGGCAAGGCGCATGTCGAGCTCGGCCAGCGCCGCCTCGCGGCCCTTCGGTGCGCCGACCTGCCCGTTCAGGCGGAAGAACCAGATCACCCCGACGATCACCAGCCCGAGCACGATCAGCCACAGGATCGGGCCGAAGATCATCGCCACGCCGTGGCCGTAGCCCCAGTCCATCATGTGGCCGTAACCGTCGACATCCGCCATGGCGGGCGTGGCAAGAAGCATCAATGCGGGCAGAAGTGGTTTCACGGCAGCCTCCCTCGGCTGAGTCCTGATCGCCCGAGTGTCGCGCCGCCTGCCCTTCGCGGCATTGACGCAGCGCAAACGCGCGGACACGTCCGCTCCCGCCCGCGTGAGGCGGGGCACCCGCAAGGCCCGAGCCCTGATCGCAGGGCTTGACCTTCCCCCCGCTGGAAGCCCCAATCATCGGGGGACAGCGACCATCCAGACGAGGAGCGTCCCATGGCCCATCATCACGACGCGCAGCGCGCGACCCCCGCGATCACCCGCGACCCGGTCTGCGGGATGATCGTGGATCCGGCGTCGGACAAGCCGGGCCTCGAGCATGAGGGGCATCGCTACCATTTCTGCTCGGAGCGCTGCCGCGAGAGGTTCCGCGCCGATCCCGCGGCCTATCTGACCGCGACCGACCCGGTCTGCGGCATGGCGGTGGACCGCGCCACCGCCGCGCACATGCTCCGGCACGAGGGCGCGCCCGTCTTCTTCTGCTCGCAGTCCTGCCAGTCGAGGTTCGAGGCCGATCCCGCGGCCCATGCCGCCGAGCGTCCCGCGCCCGCGACCGGGACGATGCCCGGGGGAACGCAATACACCTGCCCGATGCACCCCGAGATTGTCCGCGACGCGCCCGGCGACTGCCCGATCTGCGGCATGGCGCTCGAGCCGGTGATGCCCTCGGCGGAGAGCGGTCCGAACCCCGAGTACCTCGACATGAAGCGGCGGCTGAAGATCACCGCCCCGCTCGCGGCGCTGGTGTTCCTGCTCGAGATGGGCGCGCATGTCGGCATTCCCTTCGCCGACTGGATCGGTCACCGGCTCTTTGGCTGGGTGCAGTTCGCGCTGGCAACGCCCGTGGTGATCCTCTGCTGGCCGTTCTTCCGGCGGGGCTGGGCCTCGATCGTGACCCGCGCGCCCAACATGTGGACGCTGATCGCGCTCGGCACCGGGGCGGCCTACCTCTTCTCGGTGGTCTCGCTGCTGGCGCCGGGGCTCTTCCCGGCGGCCATGCGCGACGGCATGGGCATGACCCCGGTCTATTTCGAGGCGGCGGCGGTGATCCTCGTGCTGGTGCTCGTGGGGCAGGTCATGGAACTCGCCGCGCGCGAGCGCACCGGCGACGCGATCCGCGCGCTCCTCGACCTCGCGCCCAAGACCGCCCGGCGGCTGCGCGACGGCGCCGAGGAGGACGTGCCGCTGGACGAGGTCACCGCGGGCGATGTCCTGCGCGTGCGCCCCGGCGAGAGCGTGCCGGTGGATGGCGTGGTGACCGAGGGGCGCTCGTCGGTGGACGAGAGCATGATCACCGGCGAGCCCCTGCCGGTGGAGAAGACCGAAGGCGAGGCGGTCACCGGCGGCACGCTCAACAAGACCGGCAGCTTCATCATGCGGGCCGAGAGCGTCGGCGCCGAGACCACGCTCTCGCGCATCGTCGGGCTGGTCTCGAAGGCGCAGCGCTCGCGCGCGCCGATCCAGGCGCTGGCGGACCGGGTCGCGGCGTGGTTCGTGCCCGCCGTGGTGGCGGTGGCGGTGCTGGCCTTTCTTGCGTGGTCGCTCTTCGGCCCCTCCCCGGCGCTCTCCTATGCCTTCGTCGCCGCGGTCTCGGTCCTGATCATCGCCTGCCCCTGCGCGCTCGGCCTTGCGACGCCCATGTCGATCATGGTGGCAACCGGCCGCGGCGCGCAGGCGGGCGTGCTCATCCGCGACGCCGAGGCGCTGGAGCGGTTCTCCAAAGTTGACGTGCTGGTGGTCGACAAGACCGGCACGCTGACCGAGGGCCGGCCGACGCTGACCGACGCCGAAGCGGCGGAGGGCATGGAGAAGACGGACCTGCTCGCCCTCGCCGCCGCGCTGGAACGCGGCTCCGAGCACCCGCTGGCCGAGGCGATCACCGCAGGCGCGCGCGACGCCGGGGCGCCGGAGCGCGAGGCCGGCGATTTCGAGGCGGTCACCGGCAAGGGCGTCACCGGACGGGTCGGCGGCGCGCGCGCGCTGCCCGGCAACGCGGCGCTGATGGCGGACGAAGGCGTGGACCTCGGCGCGCTCGCAGGCCGCGCCCGGGAGCTTCAGGCCGAGGGCAAGACGGCGATGTTCGTCGCCCTGGGCGGCCGCGCCGCCGGGATCGTCGCGGTCGCCGACCGGGTGAAGGAGAGCACGCCCGACGCGATCCGCGCCCTGCACGAGGCCGGGCTGCGCATCGTCATGGCCACCGGCGACGCGCGCGCGACCGCCGAGGCCGTGGCGCGCAGTCTCGGCATCGACGAGGTCCATGCCGAGGTCAGCCCCGAGGACAAGCACGCGCTGATCGAGCGCCTGCGCACCGAGGGACGCTCGGTCGCCATGGCGGGCGACGGGGTGAACGACGCCCCGGCGCTGGCCGCCGCCGACGTCGGCATCGCCATGGGCACCGGCGCGGATGTCGCCGTGGAGAGCGCGGGCATCACGCTGGTGAAGGGCGATCTCGGCGGCATCGTCCGGGCGCGGCACCTCGCCGAGGCGACGATGCGCAACATCCGCCAGAACCTCTTCTTTGCCTTCGTCTACAACGCGGCGGGGGTGCCGCTGGCGGCGGGCATCCTCTACCCGTTCTTCGGCATCCTGCTCTCGCCGATCGTGGCGGCGGCGGCGATGAGCCTCTCGTCGGTCTCGGTGATCGGCAACGCGCTGCGGCTGCGCGGGGCGAAGCTGTGAGGTGGCCGGTCGCGCAGGCGCAGCCATGCCGCGAACGTGATCTGACGCCGCCGCGCCATGGGCGTAGCCTCGCGCCATGACCCGGCTCGCGCTCCGCCTGCTACTGCTGACCCTGCTCGGGGTCTGGACGGTGCTTCCGCTTGCGCCGGTGCATGCCATGCCTGCGGGCCATGCCGCCGCGGGCGCGCAGATGGCCATGGATCACGGCAGCCACGCTTCCTCCGCGCAGGACCAGACGGGACACCAGAGTCTGCACGAGCAGATCTGCGCGGTGCATTGCCTGCCGGTGGACGCGCCGCGCCCCGGCCTGCCCGGAGCCGAGGTCATGGCGCGAATGTCGCGCATCGAGACCTCGCTCGCCGACGTCTCCCTCTCGTCCCGGGAATACGCCCCGACCTCGCCGCCGCCGCGCGGCTGATCTCCGCGGGACCCGGTCCCGCCACGCGAAACCCTTTTTCCCGGAGATCACCATGACCCGACTTTCCCGCCGCGGCTTCCTCGCCGCTTCCGCCGCCCTGTCCGCATCCCTCCTGCTGCCCGCAAGGGCGCGGGCGGCGACGGAGCGGCTTTCGCTCACCGCGACCACCCGCACCCTCGAGGTGAACGGCCGCGCCGCCACCGTCCTCGGGCTGACCAACGGCAGCGGAGGCCAGGGGCTGGTCCTCGAGCCGGGCCAGCGCTTCGCCGTCGATCTGACGAACGCGCTCGAGACCGAGACGATCGTCCACTGGCACGGGCAGATCCCGCCCAACGCACAGGACGGCGTGCCCAACACCAACCCGATGCTGAAGCCCGGCGATCGCCGCGCCTTCGACTTCGCGCCGCGCCCGGGCACCTTCTGGATGCACAGCCACATCCCGCAGCAGGAGATCGCGCTGCTCGCCGCGCCGCTGATCGTGCGCAGCGCCGAGGATGTCGCGGCCGACCGGCAGGAAGTGGTGATGTTCCTGCACGACTTCAGCTTCCGGACGCCCGAGGAGGTGCTGGCGGAGGTCACCGGCGGCACCGGCCACGCGGCGGCGATGGACCATGGCGCGATGCACCATGCACCGGCGCAGACGGGCGCCATGCCCGGCATGGACCACGCGGCGCAGATGCCGGGGATGGGCGGCATGGGTGGCATGGCGATGGACCTCAACGATTTCGAGTTCGACGCCTATCTCGCCAATGACCGCACGCTCGATGATCCCGAGGTCGTGGCGGTCGAGCCGAACGGCAAGGTCCGGCTGCGCGTCATCAACGGCTCGTCGATGACCGCCTACTGGATCGACACCGGCGGTCTGGCCGCCGCGCTCGTCGCGGTGGACGGTGACCCGGTGCAGCCGCTGGCCGCGAGCCGCTTCCCGATCGCGCAGGGCCAGCGCATGGAGATCGACCTCGACCTGCCCGGGGACCGGCTTGCCCGGCCGATCCTCGCGCTGCGCGAGGGCGCACGCGAGCAGACCGGCCTGATCCTTGCGCCCCGCGGCAGCACCATCCCGCGCCTTGCCACCCGCGCCGAGGCCGAAACGCCCCCTGTTGCCGGCGACCTGCGGCAGGAACTGGCGTTGTGCGCCGTCTCGCCGCTCGCCGCCCGGCAGGCGGACGCGCAGCACATGGTGATGCTGGGCGGCGCCATGAGCCCCTATGTCTGGACGATCAACGGCGCGACCTGGGAGGACCGCACGCCGATCCCGGTCACGCGGGGCGCGCGGGTCGAGATGATGTTCCACAACATGTCGATGATGGCCCACCCGATGCACCTGCACGGCCACGTGTTCCAGGTTGTCGCCGTCGGGAACCAGCGCCTCGCGGGGGCGCTACGCGACACGGTGCTGGTGCCGGCGATGGGCTCGGTGACCATCGCCTTCGACGCGGGCGAGGCCGCGCCCTGGATGATGCACTGCCACCACATGGGCCATCTCGCCACGGGCATGATGACCGAGCTGCAGGTGAAGGCCCTCGCCTGAGCCTCGTGCCGGCGGTGCCCCTCGGACGGGCACCGCCGGACGTCTGCCGCGGCCGGGGCTCAGGGCCAGACCGGCAGCCCCTCCAGCCCCGCGGTTTCCGGCAGGCCGCAGATCAGGTTGGCGTTCTGCACGGCGTGGCCCGCCGCGCCCTTGCCGAGGTTGTCGACCGTACCCATGGCGATCACGAGGTTGCGCTCCGGGTCGGCCGCGTAGCTCACGAAGGCAAGATTGGAGCCGGTCGCCCACTTGGTCTGCGGCGGCCGGTCGGTCACCCGCACGAAGGGCCGGTCCGCGTAGAAGTTCCGCGCCGCGGCGAGGCAGGCCCCGGTGGAGGCGCTGCCGCGGCAGTAGATGGTGACGAGCACGCCGCGGGTCATCGGCACGAGGTGCGGGGTGAACACCAGCCCGGCGGCGCTGCCGCCGCTCAGCCGCTCGATGGTGCGCGCCATCTCGGGCATGTGGACGTGGCTCAGAAGCCCGTAGGGCTGGAGGTTCTCGTTGCTCTCGGCATAGCCGAACCTGCTGTCGCCGCCGCCCCGTCCCGCGCCCGAGATGCCGGTCTTGGCGTCGATCACGATATTGCCGGGGTCAATGAGCCCCGCGGCCAGCAGCGGCGCGAGGGTGGTCAGCGTCGCCGCCGGGAAGCAGCCGGGGTTGGCGATCCGGCTGCGCGCCCGGATCTCCTCGGGCCAGACGTCGGCAAGCCCGTAGGCCCAGCCGTCCGCGTAGCGGTGGTCGCCGCCGATGTCGACGATCTTCACCTCCGCGGGGACGCGCGCCAGCGCCTCCGCCGAGGCGCCGGTCGGCAGCGAGGCGAAGAGCAGGTCGAGCTTCGGCAGGGCCTCGGGGTCCCACTTCTCGATCACCAGCCCGGCCAGCTTCTGCGGCACGCCGGGGAAGCGGTCGACGAGGCGGCTTCCGGCGCTGCCTTCTCCGGCCGCGTAGACCAGCTCGAACGCGGGGTGGCCGGCGATCAGGCGCAGCGCCTCGCCGCCGCCGAAACCGCTGATGCCGACAATGCCGACGCGAATGCTCATGGGGGTATCCTTCCTGTTTGCGGAAAAGGGAAAGCCCCCGGAGCCGGGGGCTGCGGGGGTTCAGGAACGCGGGTCGGAGGGGCTCCGGCGGCGGGTCTCCGGGCTGGGCCGGCTACCGCTGCAGGGGACGCAAATCGACGCGCAGCCCGAAGAGCCGCCGCAGGGAGGTGCGGCGTCGGCGTCGGTCGAAGAGGGTCCGGGTCCTGAACATGGCCGCATTCAATGTCGTCCTGCCCCGTCCCGGTCAAGCGGAATGTTTCCCCCCGGTCAATGCCCTGCCCGGGCGCCGCGCACCAGAATTCTACGCGCGTCACTCCTCGAAGAGCGCCCGCAGGTGCCCCGGAAGGGCCGCGCCCCGCCTTCCCTCGCCGGGCGCGGTGACGTAAAGAGGCGCAGCAACCTTGAGGACCCGCCGATGATCCACGAAGAGATCGCCGATTTCGCCGCCGCCCTGCCGCCGATGCGCGCCATCGCGGGGCTCGACCTCGGCACCAAGACGATCGGCGTCGCGCTCTCGGACCGGCTGCTCTCGGTCGCGACCCCCACCGAGACGATCAAGCGCACGAAGTTCACCCTCGACGCCGAGGCGCTGCTGAAAATCGTGCAGGGGCGCGAGGTGGGCGGGATCATCCTCGGCCTGCCGCGCAACATGGACGGCTCGGAAGGGCCGCGCGCCCAATCGACCCGCGCCTTCGCGCGCAACTTCTCGCGGCTCTGGGACGGGCCGATCGGATTCTGGGACGAGCGGCTCTCGACCGTCGCCGCCGAGCGCGCGCTGATCGAGGCCGACACTTCGCGCAAGAAGCGCGCGGAGCTGATCGACCACGTGGCGGCGGGATTCATCCTGCAGGGCGCGCTCGACCGGCTGCGGAACCTTCGGAACGGCTGATGGGCGGCCCGGTGGAAAGCCCCTGCGTGAACATCTGCGTGGTGCACCGCGCAAGCGGGCTCTGCACCGGCTGCCTGCGCACACTGGACGAGATCGCCGGCTGGTCCGGCTACACGCCCGAGGAGCGGCGCGCGATCATGGCGGACCTGCCCGGACGCAAGGCGCTGTTGCAGCAGCGGCGCGGCGGGCGCGCGGGCCGGCTCAAGCGCGAGAGCTGAGCCTCAGGCCGCCTCGCGCATCCGCCCCAGCGCCTCGTCCAGCACCTCGGTGCCGGCGCCATCGCGCGAGGCCTTCTCGGACAGCACCTGCCGCCATTTCCGCGCCCCCGGTCGGCCCGAGAAGAGCCCGAGCATGTGGCGCGTGACCTGGTGCAGCCGGCCGCCCGTCGCGATGTGCCGCTCGATGTAGGGCACCATGGCGGCGACCGCCTCGTCGGGTGAGACGGTCTCGGTGCCGGTGCCGTAGATCCGCGCATCGGCCTCGGCCAGCACGTCCCACGGCGTGTGGTAGGCCGAGCGGCCGATCATCACCCCGTCGAGCCCGCGCGCGAGATGCGCCTCGGCCTCCTCGAGGCTCTGCACCCCGCCGTTGATCGAGACATGCAGCCGCGGGAAGGCCGCCTTCATCTCGTGCACCAGCTCGTAGTCGAGCGGCGGGATGTCGCGGTTCTCCCGCGGGCTCAGCCCCTTGAGCCAGGCCTTGCGGGCATGGATCGTCACCCTCTCGCAGCCCGCCGTGGCGATCTTCTCGAGGAAGTCCGGCAGCACCTCGCGCGGCTCCTGCTCGTCGACGCCGATGCGGCATTTCACCGTCACCTCGACATCGACCGCTTCGCGCATGGCGGCAACGCAGTCGGCGACCAGCTCGGGGTGCTTCATCAGCACCGCGCCGAAGGTGCCCGACTGCACCCGGTCCGAGGGGCAGCCGCAGTTGAGGTTGATCTCGTCGTAGCCCGCCTCGGCCCCGAGCTTTGCCGCATGCGCCAGCTCCACCGGGTCCGACCCGCCGAGCTGCAGCGCCACCGGGTGTTCCGCGGGATCATGGGTCAAAAGGTGCAGCGCCCCGCCCCGCACCAGCGCCGGCGAGGTCACCATCTCGGTATAGAGCAGCGTCTGCCGCGACAGGATGCGGTGCAGGTAGCGGCAATGCCGGTCGGTCCAGTCCATCATCGGGGCGACAGATAATTTAGCGTGATAATTCAATGTTTTATTAGGCATGTTGTCGGCGTTTTCCGGCATATTTTGCACATACATTGCACACGGGATGTACAAACCGTATACATTCTTTGACGTTCTCTAGCACACGGGATGCACACGGATGGCGACCATCACCAAGCTGCCCTCGGGCAAGTACCGCGCGCAAGTGCGGAAGCAGGGTATATACAAGGCTCGGACCTTCGACCGCAAGGCCGATGCCAAGGCGTGGGCTGCAGACATCGAGCGGGCCGTCGGTCAGGGCTCGCAGGCGGGCACCATCTCCAGCGAAGCGCTGACGTTCGGCGACCTGATGGGCGCATACCTCGAACAGGTCGAGACGGGCCGGACGACCAAGGCGACGCTGAACCGGATCAAGGGCGGCGCGCTGGGCAAGGTGAAGCTGAAGCACCTCGACGCCGTCCATATGGCCGAGTTCGTCGAGCGCCGCCGCAAGGATGGCATCACCGGCGCGACGCTGGCGGGCGACCTGTCGGCGCTGAGCGCCGTTCTGAAGTGGGGTCGCAGGGTCAAGAAACTGGACATCAACGAGAAGCTGGCGGCGGAGGCCCGTGGCGACCTGACGGCGGCGCGGATCGACACCCGCAGTCAGGAGCGCGACCGCATCCCGACCGATGACGAACTGGCGGCGCTGGTGGCCTACTTCGACGGCAACCCGCGCCAAGGAATTCCGATGGGCGACATCACCAAGTTCGGCGCGGCAAGCGCCATGCGCCTGTCCGAGATCACCCGCATCCGCATCGAAGACTTCGACCGCGAGGCGCGCACCGTCATCATCCGCGAGCGCAAGGACCCGCGCCGAAAGGCGCGCAACGACCAGACTGTTCCGCTGGTCGGGACCGCGTTCGATCTGGCAATCAAACATGCGGGCGACCGGACGTCGGGACGGATTTTCGATTACGAGGCCAAGAGCGCCTCGACCGCCTTTACCCGCGCCGTCGCTAAGCTGGGCATTGCGGATCTGCACTTCCACGACCTGCGGCATCTCGCCGTCACGTCGCTGTTCCGCGCCGGTCTTGGGATCGAACTTGTCGCCGTCGTGAGCGGGCACCGCGACTGGAAGCACCTGAAGCGCTATACGCAACTTGGGGCTGCGGACGTCCATGCCGCGCTGGCGCGCGCCTGATGGACCGCAAGGGCCGTGAGTCGTTGCGGCGCAACGCCGAGCAGGCACAGGAGGCGCGCCCCGTGCCTCCCGAGGGCCTGCGCGAGTTCCTCGAACTCTGGCGGGACAGCATCCCGCCGGAGGACGGGCGGTCGGAGGACTGGATCGGAGTGAACGCCGCGCTGCGCGCCC